>NZ_JBHWIY010000006.1:415155-425975 GCF_042731715.1 Streptomyces sp. NPDC059832
GGGGGGTGGGGGGGGGGGGGGAGGGGAGGTGGGGAAAGAAAAAGTCCTCCTTCCTTTTTGTTTTTTTGCGGCGGGGGGGGGGGGGTTCCGTCCCCCCCCCCACGCCCTGCTCGGCAATCACCGCTTCACGAGGCCGCCCACGGCCTGCTCTCGATCATCACTTCACGAGGCCGGCCACGGCCTGCGACCGTCACTTCACGAGGTCGGCGCGGAGGTCGTCGAGGACCAGGTTCGCCGCCGTGACACCGAGGCCGAGGTACCAGGTCTCATCGGAGACATTCTTGGCCCGGCCCTCCTTGACGGCCTTGAGGTTCTTCCACAGCGGGTTGGCCTGGGTGGTGTCGCGCTTGGTGGCCTTCACGTCGCCGTAGACACCGGTGAAGATCCAGTCGGCGTCGGCCTCGTCGATCTTCTCCGGGCTGATCTCCGCGGCGAGGTCGTCGATCTGCTGGTTCTTCGGCCGCGGCAGACCGGTGTCTTCGAGGATGGTGCCGATGAAGGAGGCCTTGGCGTAGAGACGGATACGGTCCGGCAGGTAGCGGACCATGGAGATGGTCGGCTTCTTCGGGCCGATGTCCTCGCCGAGCTTCTTCGCCTTGGCCTCATAGGCACCGAGCTCGCTCTTCGCCTTGGCCGTCCTGTCCAGCGCGGCGGCGTTGAGGAGGTAGTTCTCCTTCCAGGTGAAGCCCGGACGGATGGAGAACACGGTCGGCGCGATCTTGGAGAGCGCGTCGTACTTGTCGGCGGCACGCAGCTGGCTGCCGAGGATCAGGTCGGGCTTCAGTCCGGCAATCGCCTCAAGGTTGAGGTTGTTGATCGTGCCGACGTTCTTGGGGTTGCCCGCGTTCTTCTTCAGGTACGAGGGAATCGCCGCGTCGCCCTCGGAGGGGGCGTAGCCCACCGGCTTCACACCCAGCGACACGACGTTGTCGAACTCGCCGACGTCCAGCACCACGACGCGCTTGGGGGCGGACTTGATCTCCGTCTTGCCCATGGCGTGGGTGAGGGTCCGGGGGAACTGGCCGGCCTCGGCGTCCGTCCCGTACTCCGCCGTCTTCTTCGCGGCGTCGCCGAAGTCCTTGCCGCCCGTGGCGACGGCCGCCTTCTTGTCGCCGCCCTCGGACTTGGCCGAGCCGCCCGACCCCCCGTCGTCGCTCCCGCAGGCCGAGAGGGAAAGGGCGGCAGCCACCACCAGGCCGACTGCGGCGGTGCCGCGGCGACGAAGGGACATCACTTGCTCCAGTTGTGAAGAACAGACAGATACTGCTTAGGGCTGCCTAACCTTACTCATTCGCCTCACGCCCAGCACAGTCACCCCCTCCCCCTCAGGCGAATGCGGGCATCGCCACCCTTATGCGTGAAGAGGCGGGTCTCGTGTTGTTCGGCAGGAAGTGCGAAAACTACCTTCGGTTGCCGGAGGTGAGCAGCCCATGACTGTCTGTGCCATCGAGAACAAGACCGTAGGCGCGGCCGGGGCCGCCGAAGACCACGGGGACGCGGCCCTGGAGAACGGCGAGCCGGAGGCTCCCGCTGCGCCGGACGACCCGCCGGACGGAACGAACGGAGCGGGCACGCCCCTCGGGGCAGCCCTCGCCGCGCCCGCGTTCACGATCGCCGCGGACGGTTCGTACGCGGCCCGGCTCGCGCTCGCGGCGGTGCCGGCGGAGGCGTCCGGCGAGGCAGGCGGGGCGTGGTTCGTGGAGCGCTGGACGCTCGACGGGCCCGAGCCGTACGCCGTACCGCTCCCCCTCGACCAGCCGGAGGAACCGGACTCCGAGGTGCTGCCGCTGGCCGACGGGCGGGTACTGATCCGGCGTCGGGTCGCGGACCGGCACGCGGTGTCGCTGCTCTACCCGACCGGCCCCGGTACCGGTGAACTCCCGCTCGGCGCCGTCGAATGCGCGGACCTCACCCTGCTGCCGCCCACGCCGGACGGGATGAGCGCGTACGCGCTGTCGGCCGGCGCGCACTCCACCTCCGTCTGGCTGGTGGCGGGCGGCGCCTTCGGTCCCGAGCCGGTCGCGGAGGTTCCGGGGCGCTGCTCCGGCGGCGTCTGGCTGGACCGGGCGGGCCGGATGCTGGCCCTGGACCGGGAGATGCCGGGCGGGGGCCCGGTCAAGGCGGTCGCCGTGGACCTGGAGCGGGGCGGCGAGGTGACACCGCTGCTGCAGATCGCCCCGGACAGCAACGACCGGCTGCTGCTCGCCGATCCGGACAGCGGGCTGCTGCTGATCCGCTCGGACGCGCCGGGACACGACCGGCTGGGGTGGGGCGTGCTCGGCAGCTGTCTGCCGGTGCGCTTCCCGGAGTGCCTGCGCCCGGCCGATGTGGCGGTGACGCCGTTCGCCGTGCAGCCGGGCCAGATGCTGATGCCGGAGAGCTGCGCGGTGGCGCTGCGGATCGACGGGGCGGCGGGCAGCTGGGTCGGGGTGTGGCGCCCGGCCGGGCGCCGGCTGCATCATCTCGCCGCCCCCGAGGGATGGCAGGCCGGTCGCGGGGTGTGGACCCGGGACGGCGTGCTCGGACTCCCGTACGCGGACCGGAACGTGGCCTGCGGTGTGGCTCTGCTGGAGGCACCGGTGGACGACGAACATGGCACGCGGCCGTCGGCGGAACCCGGCGCGGAAAGCGGTATGCAACCGTCCGCCGCCGCTGCGCCTCTACCCGTGTGCAAGCCGATTCCGCTGGGGCAGGCGCCTCTTACGGGACGCGTGGTGCCTGGTTAAAATCTGGAACCGGGCTACGCAACCGTACCCGGCGGTCGCCGACGGTGACCGCGCCGTGTTGCGGTGGGCGTGATCGGCCCGGTGACACACACGTAAGTAAGCGATCACAACGGGGTGACTTCCCACATGTCTGAAGCCCGAACCGACATGACCCAGACGCGTCCGGAGGACGCGGACGGGGCCGAAGACGGCGGCTACGGAAAGCACCGAGGGGGTGAGTCGATGGACGACACGTCTGCACAGCCGCACGGCCGCCACCGCCGCCCCTCCGAGGGGGACAGCCGGGCGGCCTGACCGCGCGGAACAGCGACGAGGGGCGGTGGGCCCCGGCAGCCGGCCGGCTGCCGGGGCCCACCCGTGTCCGCGGTGGTCCGACCCCCCGTCGGTCAGCCCCGTTTCAGGCCGAGCACCTCCGCCGCGGCGAAGGTCTCGTTCGGCGGGCGGTCCTCGTAGTACGGCGAGATCAGCTCGTCCAGCTCCTCGAAGGAGAAGGTCTCCTTCGAGGAGTCGAACTTCGCCACGACCCTGGGGCGTTCGACGATCGCGACCATCCCGCCGTGCACCACGAGCAGCTGCCCGTTGACCTTGGCGGCGGCCGGGGAGGCCAGATAGCCGACCAGTGGCGCGACGTGCTCGGGTGCGAGCGCGTCGAGCCGGCCGTCCGTCGGCTCCTGGAAGCCCGCGAAGACGTCCTCGGTCATCCGGGTGCGGGCCCGCGGGCAGATGGCGTTGGCGGTGACTCCGTACCTGGCCAGGGCCAGCGCCGTGGAGGTGGTGAGGCCGACGATGCCGCCCTTGGCCGCCGCGTAGTTCGGCTGGCCCGCCGAACCGGCCAGGAACGCCTCCGACGAGGTGTTGACGATCCGGCCGTGGACCGGGCCGCCGGACTCCTTGGAGCGGGTGCGCCAGTGCGCGGCGGCGAAGTGCGTGGTGTTGAAGTGGCCCTTGAGGTGGACCCTGATGACGGAGTCCCACTCGTCCTCGGTCATCGAGAAGATCATCCGGTCGCGCAGGATGCCCGCGTTGTTGACCAGGATGTCGAGCTTTCCGTAGGAGTCGACGGCCAGCTCCACCAGGGCGCGGGCCTGCTCGTGGTCGGAGACGTCGCCGAGGTGCGCGACCGCCCGGCCGCCCGCGGCCCGGATCTCCTCGGCGACCTCCTCGGCGGGCGTCGCGGACGCCTCGCCGGAGCCGTCGCGGCCCGGCTGCCCGTAGTCGTTGACGACCACGGACGCGCCCAGCCCCGCCAGTTCCAGCGCTTCGGCGCGTCCGAGGCCGCGGCCCGCGCCCGTGACGATTGCGGACATGCCGTCCAGGGGAAGTGACATCGGAATCTCTCCAGTCCTCTCGGGAGGGGCGGGCGGTGGTCAGAGCTCGACGCAGGTGCGCAGCGACTCGCCGGTCCGCATCTGGTCGAGTGCGTCGTTGATCCCGTCGAGCCGCACCCGGTGGGTGATCATCGATTCGAGGTCGATCCGCCCGGCCCGCCAGAGCGCGATGGCCCGTTCGTACGAGCGGAGCACATCGCCGCCCCCGTACATGGAGGGCAGGATCCGCTTCTCGTCGAAGAACAGCTCGAACATGTTGACCTGGAAGTTGTCGTCCATCGCGCCCGCGCCGACGATGCACAGGGTGCCGCCGCGCCGGGTGTGGTCGTACGCGGTGCGCGCGGTGGCCGATTTGCCGACGACCTCGAAGACGTAGTCGAAGCCCTCGCCCGCGGTGATCCGCTGCTTGGCGTCGGCGAACTCGTCGGGCGAGACCGCCTCGGTCGCGCCGAACCGCAGCGCCGCCTCGCGCCGGGAGGCGACCGGGTCCACGGCCACGATCTGGGCGGCGCCCTGCACCCTGGCGCCCTGGATGGTGGAGATGCCGACGCCGCCGCAGCCGATCACGGCGACCGACGAACCGGCCTCCACCTGTGCGGTGTTGATGGCCGCGCCGAGTCCGGTGGTCACCCCGCAGCCGATCAGCGCGGCGATCTCGAACGGTACGTCGTCGGGGATCGGCACCGCGCAGCCCGCGCCGACGACGACCTCCTCGGTGAAGGTGCCGGTGCCCGCGAAGCCGAATACATCGCCGCCGGGGCGCTTGAAGTTGGGGGTGCCCGCGTTCATGAAACCGGCCAGGCAGAGCTGACTCTGGCCGCGCCTGCACGACGGACACGCCCCGCAGGCGGGCAGCCAGCAGACCAGTACCCGGTCCCCCGCGCTCAGCCCGGTGACGCCGTCGCCGACGTCCAGGACCTCGCCGGCGCCCTCGTGGCCCGGGATGAACGGGGCGGGCTGCGGCAGCACCCCGCTCATCGCGGAGACATCGGAGTGGCACAGTCCGGTGGCCCTGATGCGAAGCCTGACCTTGCCGGGGCCGAAGCCCACCGCCTCGACGTCGTCGAGGACTTCCAGTTTGTCCTGGCCTATCTCGTGCAGTACGGCTGCGCGCATGGTGCGGCTCCCCTCATGGGCCTGCGGAACGTGGGCCTGCGGAACGTGGGCTGCGGTCCTCTTGGAGTCGGTCCGGGTGCGGGTGCGGGTTCAGGAGTGCTCGACGAAGGTGTCGCCGAGGACCGGGGCGTTGTCCCGCTCCACGGCTCTCACCTCGACCCGCACCTGGTCCTCGGCGGTCCACATCTCGATGCGGAGGGTCTCGCCGGGGAAGACGATCCCGGCGAACCGGGTGCGGTAGGAGCGGATACGGGTCACATCGCCGCCGAGGACCGTATCGGTGACGGCCTTGAGCGTGATGCCGTAGGTGCACAGTCCGTGCAGGATCGGCCGGTCGAAGCCGGCCCGCGCGGCGAACTCCGGGTCGGCGTGCAGCGGGTTCCAGTCCCCGGAGAGGCGGTACAGCAGCGCCTGGTCCGGCCGGACCGGCCGCTCCACGACGTGGTTCGGGGCGATCACGGGATGGGCGGCCCGCCCGGACGGGCCGCGTTCACCGCCGAAGCCGCCCTCGCCCCGGACGTAGATCTGGGCGTCGTTGGTCCACAGCGGGCCCTCCTCGTCGGCGGCCTCGGTGCGCAGCACCAGCACGGCCGCCTTGCCCTTGTCGTACACCGCGGCGACCTTCGAGGTCTGTACGGCGCTGCCCCGCACCGGGATCGGCCGGTGCACCCGCACGCTCTGCCCGCCGTGCAGGACGGCGGCGAGGTCGATGTCGACGCCGGGCGAGGAGAGTCCGCCGACGACACCCGCGCCCGCGCCCGCCACGGTGGCGAAGGAGGGCAGCACATGGAGCCGGGACTCCAGCGTGTAGCGCAGCTCGTGGGGGTCGACGGCGGGGTCGGCACGGCCGGGGTCGGAGCCGGCGCCGATCCCGAGGTGGTAGAGCTGGACATCCTTGTGGTCCCAGCCGATCCGGGTGGAGCGGGGTTCGGCGGCGAGAGCCTTTTCGGCATCAATGGGCATGGGAGAGCTGCTCCTTGATGGTGGGAAGACCTCGGCGCGGCCGTCCGCACCGTCGGCCGCACCGAGGTCGCGCGGGACCGGCCGCGACGCCTGTTCTAGAACGCGTTCTAGCCGATGAATCCATGTATAACGCAGCGCCCAGCAGTTGTGAAGACTGCTGCTGACGCGGCGTCAGATTCGTCCGTGGGCCGGCATCCGGTCATGACATATGTCATGGCGAAGTCCGTACACAGACATCTGCCGGGGACCCCGGCGGCCTCCGTAGCGTCGTGTTCATGATGCAGACAACGGGGAGCGGAGCCGCGGTGGTCCTCACCGGGGCGGTCAAGACCTTCGGCCGGGCGGGGCACGGTGTACGGGCCGTGGACGGGATCGATCTGTCCATCGGCCGCGGCGAGACCGTCGCCCTGCTCGGCCGCAACGGGGCGGGCAAGTCCACCACCATCCGGCTTCTGCTCGGCCTCGACCAGCCGGACTCCGGCACGGTGCGGGTGCTGGGGCGGAGCGCCGAGCACGCGGTGCGGGACGGCCTGGTCGGCGCCATGCTCCAGGACGGGCGGCCCATCCAGCGGGTCACCGTCCGCGAGCTGATCGCCTTCGTCGCCTCCACCTATCCGAAGCCGATGCCGGTGTCCGAGGCGCTCTCCCTGGCGGGCGTGACCGCGTACGCGAACCGGCGCATCGACAAGCTCTCCGGCGGCCAGACCCAGCGCGTCCGCTTCGCCGTCGCGCTGGCCGGCAATCCGGAGCTGATCGTCCTGGACGAGCCGACCGCCGCCCTGGACGTGGAGGCGCGCCGCACGTTCTGGGACTCGATGCGGGCCTATGCCCGGCGCGGCAACACCGTCCTGTTCTCCACCCACTATCTGGAGGAGGCCGACGAGAACGCCGACCGGATCGTCGTCATCGACCGGGGCCGGGTCGTCGCGGACGGCACCGGCGACACGATCCGGGGCTCGGCCGGCAGCAGCCTCGTCTCCTTCGACCTGGCGGGCGGGCCGACCGGGGGCCTGGAGCTGCTGCCCGGCGTGGTCGCCGTCGAGGTGTCCGGGGACCGGGCGCTGCTGCACACCGACGACTCGGACGCCACCGTCAGGGAGCTGGCCCGCCTCGACGCGATCCGCAACCTCCAGGTCTCCCGGGCCACGCTGGAGGACGCGTTCCTCTCCCTCACGTCACCGGCCGCCGCTCCACCCGTAACCGACTCCGAGAGGGAGACCGTCTGATGTTCCGCTACATCGTGCTCGAAATCCGCCGGACCCTGCGCGACGGCTTCTTCCTGATCTTCGGGACCGGGATGCCGGTGATGATGTACCTGCTCTTCACCAACATCGGCGGCGGCAACGACGTCGACGGCTGGAAGACCGCCTCGATGGTCGGCATGGCCGCGTACGGGGCGCTGGGCTCCGCCATGTCGATCGGTACGGGGGTCGCCTCCGACAAGACCCTCGGCTGGCTGGAGCAGTTGCGGGTCACCCCGCTCGCCCCCTCGCAGGCGGTCGTGGGCCGCGCGATCAGCGGTTCGGTGACGGTCCTGCCGACGATCCTGACGGTGCTGCTGGCCGGCGGGCTGCTCAACGGGGTGCGGCTGGACGCCTGGCAGTGGATCGCGCTGGCGCTGCTGCTGTGGATCGGCGCGCTGCCGTTCACCCTGCTCGGCCTCGGCAACGGCTACCGGCTCACCCCGCAGGGCACCGGAGTGGTCAACGTGGCCTGCCTGATGGGCTTCGCGATCGTCGGCGGGCTGTGGTTCCCGCTGGAGCTGCTGCCCGAGTGGCTGCGCTCCATCGGCAGGTTCACCCCGGCCAACCGCTTCGCCGACCTGGGCTGGGCGACCACCGAGGGACACGCGCCCGGCGCCGCCACGATCGCGGTGCTCTGCGGATGGCTCCTGCTGTTCGGTACGTACGCCGTGATCTCGTACCGTCGGTCCGCGAGAACCGTGTGACAGGAGTGGACATGCCCAGGAACCGAACGGGTACGCGTGCGGACGGGCGGCCGGGCCCGTGGAGGCGCCGGCGCAAGGGGGGCGAGGAGCGGCGCCCCGGCCCGCCGGCACCGTACACCCTGCTGCCCTGGCTGCTGATGGGCATGGGCTCCTTCTCCAATCTCTTCCAGGGCGAGGCACCCAATCCCTGGCTCGGCGGTCTCGGGCTGTTCACCTTCAACTCCCTTTACATCTCCGTGGTGTTCCGCGGCTTCGTCAAGGAGAAGCGCGAGAGCCCGGTGTCGTACTGGCTGCTCGCCGCGATGGCCGCCGTCACGCTCGCGCTCGCCATCGGCTACGGCGGGAGCTGGCTGCTGTTCTTCCCGCTGCTCTCGCTGGCCTGCGGCACCATCCTGCGCAACCGGCAGCTGGCGGTCGGCGTGCTCTCGCTCGCCGCGGTCGCCACCTCGGTGGCGGTGTGGCGCGGCAACGGCAGCTCGGACCCGTGGACGATCGGTTACGGCACCTTCATCTCGGGTGCGGTGACCGCCGCGATCCTCACCCTCGCGGAGACCGTGATGGAACTGCGCGCAACCCGGCAGGAACTGGCCCGCACCGCCGTCGAGAAGGAGCGGCTGCGCTTCTCCCGCGATCTGCACGATCTGCTGGGCCACACGCTCTCCGTGATCGTGGTCAAGTCGGAGGCCGCGCGCCGGCTCGCACCGCGCGACATGGACGCGGCGCTCACCCAGGTCGCCGACATCGAGTCCGTCGGCCGTCAGGCCCTCACCGAGATCCGGGAGGCCGTCACCGGCTACCGGGAGGGGAGCCTGGCCACCGAGCTCGACCGGGCCCGGTCCGCGCTGACCGCCGCCGGGATCGAGCCGGTGCTCCGCCGCTCGGGGCCACCGCTCGCCCCGCAGACGGAGGCGCTGCTGGGCTGGGTGGTGCGGGAGGCCGTCACCAACGTCGTACGCCACTCCGACGCGACGACCTGCTCGTTCGTGCTCGAAGGCACCGCCGAACGGGTCCGGCTCACAGTCACCGACGACGGCCGGACCCCGGCCGCACCGCCCTCCCCGGGCATCGGGGGCACCGGGCTGGAGGGCCTCGCCGAACGACTCGCCGCGGCCGGCGGCTCGCTGGAGGCGTGCCGGGGCCCCGAGGCCGGTTTCGTGGTCACGGCGGAACTCCCGGCGGACGTGCCCGGGGAACCGGACGGTGACACGGGTGGGGCCCCGCTCTCCGTCCCGTGCCGGTGACCGGGACGCCGCGGGATCACCGGCCGGCCCGGGTGTCCGGGTCATGACCAGGTAAGGATTGTGGGCCGGGCCTGTCGTCGGAGCCGGGGTCGGCGCATGATCACACCTTGTGAAGGACGACTCGGATGCGATCTGCCCCCGGTGCCACGCGGCGCCGGCGGCATCGGACGACCGCTTCAGCACCTGGTGCGCGGCCTGCGACTGGAACGTCGATCCGGCCGGCCCGGTCGGCATGCGGAAGCGCGAAGCCCGTGAACTGGCCCGCCAGGAACGTCTGTTCGGCCGGACAGCGGTGAACGGCCCGGACACCTCGCCCCCGAGCGCCGCCATGTACGGCGCACTCGCACTGGCCACCGCCGTCAATCTGATCACCGCGGCTCTGGTGGCCACGGGGGCGTGGCTGCTGATCACCGGTACCCGCCCGCAGCAGGTCCTGGGCGCCATCGAGCTCCTGGCCGCCCTGATGCTGTTCCCACGTCCGGGGAAGCCGCCCAAGCACACCGTCGACCGCGCCACCGCACCCGCGCTCCACGCGATCGTCCAGCGGATCGGCGCCGAACTCGGGACCCGGCCACCCGACTTGCTCGCTTTCGACACACGGTACGGGGCCCGCTGGGTGGCCGTCGGACTGCGTCGCCGCCGGGTACTCGTGCTGGGCCTGCCGCTCTGGGAAACCCTCACGACGGATCAGCGCCTCGCCCTGCTCGTCCGCGAACTCGCCCACGCGGCGGACGAAGGACGGCCGCGCGCCCGCTGGGTCCGCTCGGCTCTGGACTCGCTCGCGGGCTGGGAGAGCCTCCTCAGGCCCGATCCCGAGCGACCGGATCAGGCGCTCGGCGTGCGCCACTCCTTCGCGGACGGCCGGCAATCGAGCAACATCGCCCATGTGGGCGAGATGATCGCCCGCCCGCTGCTGGGGCTGCTCGCCCAAGGCGCACACCTGCTCCACGCGCAGCTGCGAAGGCTGAGCTCCCATATCGCCGACCAGACGTACCGGGCGGACCGGACGGCCGCCCGCATCACCACTGCCGCCTCCGCGGAGAGCCTGCTGCAAGCCCTGCTGCTCCAGGAGCCGGCCGTCTTCGCCCTGGAGCGCCTCTCCCGCCGGGGCGACGGCGACCTGTGGGAGATGCTGCGCGCCTACCTCGCGTCGGTGCCGGAGGCCGAGCGAGCGCGCCGGCTTCGCCTTTCAGAGCTTCGGGGCGACGCGTCCGGCAGCGGGCACCCGCCCACCTGCCTGCGCATCCGGTACGTCCGCACCCTCCCCCGCACGGAACCGACCGTTGCGGTGACCGAGGCCGAGGCCCGGACGGTCGACCTGGAACTGGCCCCGACACGGTCGTCGATCGCCAGGGAATGCCGGCAGCGGCCGTAGCGACGCTCCGGGGCACACCGCGCCCTAACTTGATCTTTAACCTCGCGGTCCGAACGAGTCCTCGTACTTGATCACTCAGACTAGTAACTGCCGTACATGCGGGCGGCCTTCGGCTGAGCATGT
>NZ_JBHWIY010000007.1:0-163404 GCF_042731715.1 Streptomyces sp. NPDC059832
AATAAAAACCGGGCCAGGCACCACGATGTCGGCAAGACGGTCAAACGCGCCGAATCGATCAAGGAACACCAAGCCCGCCGAGGATAAACGCCAAGGTAAGAGGTCGTCTCGATGGGTGGCGACCAGCCAGCCCGGACACCGAGCTGTGCTCTGCGCGTGGTAACTCGGTTGCAACATCCTGCTCCTGGGCAAGCCCGTGGCATCGCCCGACGATCATCCCCTTCTGAGTGGCTATGACGGAATGGCCGGTGTCTCACTGGCGGCAATGCTGTCGGCATCCACGACGCGGCTGGCGTGGGGAGCGCTCCTCGGCGTGCTGACCGGTCCGCTTTATCTGGTCGCGTGCTGGCATCTGCACCAGGGGCTCCAGCCGGCACACCGGTTGCTCTCACTCCCACCTTTCTTGCTGCTGGCCACAGGCTTCGCCCTCGCTCCCTTCGCGCATGGCTCCTTCTTCTACTGGGGCCAGGCGGCCAAGGTGATCGACGCCTCCGGCGCACGGTCCGCCCCTCTGAACGCGTTGCCGGGCGACCTGGCGGGCGTACTGTTCCTTCCTTACGCGGTACTGCTGGCCTGCTGGGTACTGGGTTCCGTCTGGATGGCCGTATGCGTACTCCGGAGCACCACTGCCTTCCCCCGGTGGATGTGCGCCGTGAACCCGCTGATCTGCATCCCTGTCGGGGCCCTCGTCACCACGTTGGTGCCCGGTTCCGTGGGGACCGCGATCCAGGGGGCGCAGCTGAGCATCGGCAATCTGCTGTTCTTCTCACTGTCGACCATCACGCTGTGGAACACCCGCCTGAGCACCGTGGCGCACCAGTCGATCCTGGTGCCTTCCTCTGCACCCGCGCCCGCATCCGCATCCTCACCGAGCACGGCCGGGTCGGCGGAACGAGAGGGCCCGTCAGTGTGACCAGCGGGGCGCTTCCCCTGTCCGGCAGCAAATTGCGAGCGGGGGATGTGGAGGTGGTGAAGACGCCCTCGACAGGAAGGTGCTGACTCGAACACGGCCAACCGGCAGGGTATCTCCGGTTCTTGCTCGACCATCGCTGCGTACAACAAGCCGATCGCCGACACCTCGCCGGAAGAAGGCGCCGATCCGGGCCTTCCGTTGTCCGGCGACAACACACTACTGCCGCGGGCCGTCGACAACGACGGCCATCACACTCGCCGTCACCCTGCTCGCCCCTGTGAGTTCGCCCCTTCTTCTGGCCTCCACGTGGGCGGTATCGAGGACCGCACACGTCAGGTCGAGCAGGTCGTCCATGGTCTCAACTGCCTTCACGAATACTGCTCGAACGCCCTTGACTCGGCCGTATGCCCGCTGGGCGGTGGCGACCTTGGCGTTTGGCGTCCTCCTGCTCGTCCTGCATGTCGAGGACCGGGCACGGAGCTGGCAGGTCGTGCCGAGGCGCTGTGGGACGCGGCGATGCGACGCGTGGGACGTGGTGGCCGACCGAACTCCTCGCTGCGGCAACCCTGTACGGAACCCACCGGATGATTCTCGCGTGGCGCCGACGGTGCGTCCGGCCCGAGTCGTCGGTCCGGACGCCGGCCGAATGGAGCCAGTCGTCAGTGCGCTGGTCGTAACTTCAGTGCTCCCTGTGGTCGAGGGCGGCGATGTCGCGTACGGCCTCGGCGATGGCCGGGGACTCCTTCTTCAGGATCGCACCGTGGTTGCTGGCAACCTTCGCGCTGATTTTGATGTTCGCGTTGCGGGCGGTCACCGCGTCGAGGCTGGCGCGTATCTGTTCCTGCTCGTCACCGCGGCTTCCGAGGGACGTCCCCGAAGCGACCACGTACCGCACCGGGACGGTGATGTTGTCCAGTACGGGGCCCAGCTCGCGCTCGCGGGAGATCACGCCGATCTCGATGTTGCTGTCCGCCTGCTGCTCGGCGGTCATCCGCGGGGCCAGGCCCGTCGGGCGCAGCAGCGGCAGGAACCAGCCCATCCGCCGGAACATCTTCCGGATCCGCTGTTCCATGGCTTCGTCGAGCCAGTCGTACGGGAATGCTCCGTCGACCATGACCGCGCCCAGGGCACGGTCCGGATACCGGCTGGCCCAGTGCGCCGCGACGAACGCTCCGTAGGACCAACCCACCAATAACGCCCGGTCCACGCCCCTGGCCGCGAGGACGGCATCGACGTCCCGGACGGCTGCCTCGAAGGAGTAGTCCGCCGAACGCTTCGATTTCTTGCCGCGGGCCCGCTCGTCGTAGGTGATGTGCCGCCACCCCGCCCCCAGTTCGGTGATGACCCGCCGCCAGTATCCCTGGGTGGCGAACTGGCCGTTGAGGTAGATCACGGGGATGCCGGGACCGCCGGTGTCGGTGACGGCCAGGGCCGTATCGTCGACCGGCACCATGCCGGTCCACTTCGAACTGGTCGAGGAAGTGCTGTCCTTCGTCATGCGTTCCACCTGTTCTCGGGAGGCGTGGCCAGGTTCGTTCTGGTTCTGTGCCTTCAGAGGCTGCGGGCGGTGATGTCGCCGTGGGAGGTGGTGGCGCGGATGTCGAGTTCGACGGCGCCGTTGTTCTTGAGGGCGTTGCTGATACGGCCGTGGTCGGTGCCGGCGTCCAGGGCGGCCGAGACGCCGGCACCGGCGCCGACCGAGATGTTGCCGGACTGGGTGCGGAGCACGACCGTGCCGCGCACGGCCTCGGTGATCCGGATGTCGCCCCTCGCGGTGCTGATCTCCGCGGGGCCGTTGAGCCGGCCGACCTGGACATCGCCGTCGACCGCCGATAGGCGAACGCTCTCGGCCTCGTCGATCTTGATCTGGCGGTACGCGCCTTCGAAGGTGACGTCGCCGAGGCGGCCGACGCCGCGGAGTTCGGAGCTGGCGGTCTTGGCCTCGATGCGGGAACCGGCGGGCAACTGGACGGTGACCTCCAGGGATCCGGCGGGGCCGAAGAGTTGGTTCTTGGGCTCGGGGGTGTGGATCCGCAGGATGCCGTCGGTGTAGGTGACGGTGGTCTGCTCAGCGGTCTTGGTGTCGCGACTCTTGGAGGGGTTGGCGGGCAGGACCTCGACGGTGGTGTCGGTGCGGTTGGCGGCGATGAACTGAATACGTCCGGCGGGGATGTCCAGGACGGCGGAGATCGGGGCGGGGGTATCGAACTTCTGCATGGTGCTCTCCCGTGCTCGTTCATTGTTTCCGACACCAGAAACGCTACGTTGCTTTCCGGGTTGCATCAACACGCTTGTTGCATAGAATCGATATACACGCAGGTCAAAGGATGGAATCTATTGCAACAGCCTTCCAGGTAACGCAACGCCACCCACTCCATCATTGCAATGGACAGAAAGTGAACGCTATGGTGGGGAACAGGGACCACTACGAAGGATCACCAAGGAGACTGCGATGCCAGGAGGCAGGCTCACCCATCAGGAACGCCAGCAGATCGCGCTGGGGCTGGCCGACAGCCTCCCTTACGCCGAGATCGCCCGGCGCCTCGACCGTCCGACCTCGACGGTCACCCGTGAGGTCATGCGCAACGGCGGCCCCACCGCCTACCGCGCCGACCTGGCCCAACGCGCCACCGAACGCCGCGCCCACCGGCGCAGGCCCGCCTCCTCCCGAGGGGCGGATACAGCCCTCCAGGCGCACGGCCGCGACGCCGAGGCCATGGCCTCGTACGAAGAGACGCTCACCACCACCCTCATGGGTTCGGGCCTGCCCAAGATGATGGCCCGGGTGCTGACCTGCCTGTTCACCAGTGACGCGGGCAGCCTCACCGCGTCCGACCTCGTCCAGCGCCTCCAGGTCAGCCCGGCGTCCATCTCCAAAGCCGTCGCCTTCCTGGAGAGCCAGAGCCTCGTCCGCCGAGAACGCGACGAACGCCGCCGCGACCGCTACGTCGTCGGCGACGAACTCTTCTACCAGGCGACTATCGCCAGCGCCCGATCCAACGACCAGCTCGTCGAAGCCGCACGCCAAGGCGTCGCCGTCCTCGGCCCCCACACCCCCGCCGCCATCCGCCTGGAGAACGTCGCCCGCTTCCTCGACTTCATCAGCGAAAGCATCATCCGCGCCGCCGAACAGGCCCGCGAAGTCCTCCACACCAAACCCGAAACGACCTCAAACCACACCGCCCAACCAAGTCCTGACCACGGATAGATGGACAGGCGTCTCGATCGTCACAGCCATGGGACAGAGCCTGCTCCGGGTCTCGGTTGGGCCCTGACCCAAGGCCCCCTGGAAGGACTTTGCCGGATTGGACAGGAGAGCATCCTGGAACCACGTTCTACGAGGACGCCAGGTGGTCACCCTGCCGTCGGGTGAAAGCGGCGGCAGTATGAGGCCTCCCTCCGAGCCTTGCGGCTTGGCCGTGCGAAATGGCCGAGCGCCGAGGACGTAGATCGTGTCAGGATGCTCGGCATGTCTAGTCGCGCACTGAGCTTTGGAGCGATGGCGGAAGCATACGAACGCTTCAGGCCCGGATACCCCGTGCAGCTTGTCGACATGGTGATGGCGTACGCGGGTCAGCCGGTCCAAACTGCCCTCGAGATCGGCGCCGGGACAGGCAAGGCAACCCGCCTTTTCGCTCAGCGGGGGGTCAGCGTCACCGCAACTGAGCCTGACGGTGCCATGCTCGCCGAGCTGGGCAAAAACGTGCCAGCAAGTGTCAGGACGGCGCAGGCCGCGTTCGAGGACTTGCAACCCGGCAAGAAGTACGGACTGGTCTATGCGGCAGCAGCGCTGCATTGGACGAACCCGGAGGGCCGGTGGTCACGGATGGCCGCGTTGTTGGAGCCAGGTGGTGTGTTCGCCTCCTTCGGCGGGCCGATCCGGCTGGCTGACCCGGCTGTGGAGGAAACTGTTCACGCGGCGCGGGCACCGTTCCTGGAGAGCGACGAAATTCCCTCCCCCGATGGGACACCTCCGGATCATGAAATGCAATGGCCGGGTACGGAACTCCAACGATCTGTGTGGTTCACCGATGTTCAGCAATCGGTGATCGAACGGCGCGTGACGATGAGTGCTCGCGACTATGTTGGCCACCTCTCGACCATCTCGGCCTATCTCGTACTGCCGGCCTTGGAGCAGGAGCAGGTTTTTAGCCAGATCATGCGAGTCCTGCCTGAGACGGTCGAGCTTGTCGCCGACATCACCGTCCATCTCGCGCGTCGGCGCTGAGGGCTGTCCCCGCCAGGTGACGGACGATAATCCTGCGGTCCCGCTCCCGGTCCAGGCGCACACCACCGCCGCGTACCCAGGACTCGCAGAACCTGCGTCCGTGCTCGAGCGACCCGCGGTCCTGGGCGGCGAGATCGTCGCGCCCGGTCACGAGTCCGGTAGGAGGAGCCAGATCTCGGAGAAGGCCAGGCCGTGCTCGTGGGTCACCTCCCCGCACGGACAACCCAGCGAGATCCGGATCCAGTCACAGGTCACCGTCCACGGGCCGACCTGATTCCCGCATGCCGGGCAGCCGATGGTGTCGGCCGTCCAGACACCGAAGGCCGGTCTGCCGTAACGACGGAAGCGGCCCGAGTACCGGACCCGTAAGGGCTCGACCGGGGGCGTGAGCGGGACGGTCCCGGCCCTTTCCGCCGAGGCCAGCACAGCAAACAGTGTGGTCAGATCGGGGAGCAGAGCCTCGCCCGCCTCCGTCGGTGGCATGACCAGGCCGTCTGCCGTCCCCGCCGGTGTCCCGTATCTCGGTGCGGCCGCTGCGCCCGGTGGGTTCGGGTGGGCGTGCCAAGGCAGGAAAGCGCGGGCGACTGCAGCCAGGAGGGCTGTTGCGGGTGGGCTGACGGCGCCTGCGTCGAGGTAGTGGAGAGCAGTGCGCAGGATGCGTTGGAGCCGCCGGTCCCGGTCCGTGGCCAATGTCCGTGCGGTTGTTGCACGCCGGGCAGGGAGTGAGGCTGCGAGGCGGGTCAGGACGGCTGCCGCCGCCTCGGAGTCCGTCGCGGCAGGGCGCCACTCCCCGGCGGCCAGGAGCTCCCTTGCCCGCAGGACTTCACGGGTCAGGGCGCGCGTCGGCAGCCCTCGCGAGCTGAGGGCCGCCCCGCGAGTCTCGTGACCGCTCGCCATGATCCCCTCTCCTCCTCCCCCGCTCTGCGTCTGTCACGATGTTCCGCAACGCCCGCCGCGAACACTGGTGAACATCCCACCACACGGGCGAATCGGCAGGGTGACGAGCCGGCCCGTCTCGAACGGGTCCTCCGGCCGCAGTGCCAGCAGCGGTTGCTCGGCCTCGAAGTACTCGCCGATCATGCAAGGCCGGGACTGGGTCCGCCGTACGTCGTCTGCCTCGTCCGCTGCTCGATCACCGCGTTGAGTTCGGCGAGGTGGCGACTTCCGGGAACGGGGACGAGGCAGTCTCTCCGAAACCAGCCGATCTGGCCCTCGGCCCCGCGCTTCTCGTGGGATCCGGGGATTCCTGACCGGCAGTAAAAGGCATCCAAGCCGAACGTCCGCGAGTTCGCGAATTCTGAAGGATGCTCGTGGCGAACTCACGGGTTCAGGAGGCAAGCCTGCCTGGATGGAGACGGTGGTTCGGGCTTTGCCGCACACTGCGGCGATACCGAGGGATCATTCGAGAGTTGTCGAAACCTGTCGTCGGGAGAGGGTCGGTCTGCGTCGCTGCCGGTCAATTTCTGTGACGATGACCGTGATCTTGTCGCCGACCTGGATAACACTCTCCGGAGCCTCAGTGTCCTGTAGCGGTGAACCTTGCGAGTTCCAGACCGGCCTCGCGAGGGGTTTTGCGAGGTCCGAGGTGACCTTGCGAGACAGGTGCCGCCGGCGGGGTGGCAGGGCACCGCTGATGGGCGTAACGAAAACGAGGCGACGAGCCGTGTCCGCCCTCGGCAGACTGCAGACATGTCCACCGACGCGAGCGGAATGATCGAGTGCAGGCCCTTGGCCCGGATCTGGGGAGAGGACGACGAGGACGCGGTATGGCACCCCGCCATTGACCTCTTCCTCCTCAACACCGGGAACGCCTATGACGCCTTCGCCTGCCTCTTCGGCGTCCGCAACTCCTTCGGGTTCCGGCCGCTGGCCGAAGGCCGCGGTTTGCCGGTGGACGCCTCTGACGGACTGCGGGACGCGTTCAACACGTGGGGCGCACAGGACGCGCACGGAACGACCTGGATCAGCTGGGCCGAACTGGCAGCCGCCGACTGGGGCGAGACCGATCGGTCCGGCACGCTCAGCCGACGTACCGTCGCCGGGGCAGGGACCCATTGGGCGCCGGTCTGGGACGTGATGCGGACGCTGGCCGAGTTGCACGGACCAGAGCACGTGCGACTCGTGGTCTGGTTCGACTGATCACGGACACGGACCCCCGCGCCTAAGGAATTCGCAACGACTGCCAAGGCCTCCGCCCCCTGCTCAGCCAGTCCGGATTCCGGCGTTCCCGCAGGAGCCAGTCAGGTCTTTTCGGCTTAGTGACGATTACGATGTGTAACGGCCTGCGGGCGCCCGATCGCCGCTTAGTTCTGCGGCGCCAGGGTGCGTAGGACGCAGAACTCACTGCCTTCGGGGTCCGCCATGACCACCCAGTTTCCGCCTGAGCCCTGGCCCACATCAGTCTTGGTGGCGCCGTGACCGAGCACTCTGGTCACCTCGTCCCCGGTGCTGCCGTCGATCGGGCTGACGTCGAAGTGAAGCCTGTTCTTCACGGTCTTGCCCTCGGGCACCTGGATGAACAGCAGGGTGGGCGGCATCTGGCGGGCCCGAACATCCTCGACGGTCGGGACCCAGGAGCCGATCTCGACCTTTCCCTCGCTCCGGTCGATCACCTTGAAGTCCAAAACCTCGCGCCAGAAGGCCGCGAGTCTCTCCGGATGATCGTGACAGTCAACGGCCAATTCCGTGAACCTACTTGTCATGACTCTCCCAGGTAGTGTGGACGGGGCTCAGAGTATTGACTCATGCCGCCCGTCCGCCGGGTCGGGGATCTTCATGACTGCTGGCGAACTACCGCAGGACAGAGGAGTGCTGTGGCCGACAGGTGACCGCCCTGTAGCGGACATCTATACGCATAGCGAAGGCATCAAGCGAACCTGACCCAACATCAGTTATGAGTGAAGCCCCGGTAGGAACGAGTCCGCGAAGAGAAGGTTCCAGGCACCGAGAGGCTTCACGGGTTGCCCAGTACCACCTGTACTGGTGCACTCGATGTCGGCAGGGCCACCGCCGAGACCCTCGCGAATCCCTGAACCGACGCTCCGTCACCCCGGGTGTCCCCACCTCGACCGACCTCGGTGGCGAAAGCCCCGGCCACGGCCTCCGCCACCCGGTCAAGAACCCCAAGGGCGGCGAACTGGCCGAAGGTGTAGGGGCGTTCCACTCCGTCATCCGCGGCATCCTCGGTGTGGCCGAGCATGCTAAACCTCTGCTCAAGGTCACCTTCAGGCCCCTGCCCGTGGTCAGCCTCACCCCCCCGTTCCGTCACCCGCATCGCCCGCGCCGCCCTCGTCCCGCTCCGACGCGAACACGGCCGCAACTCCCGAGCGAAGATCACAAGCTGCCGCAAGGCGTTTCCGAAAAGGGCTCATTCATTGTGCTCCGCAGGGCTCGCCACCGCTACGGGAATCGCACGTGGTGGTGGACCGCGCGAGTCGGTCTTCCCCGCGTCCGCGGCTCAACCGATCGCGAGCCACCTGGTCCAGGCGCCAGTGGTGTCGTTCGGCCCCGTGGCGCCGTTCCGTGTGACGACACGGAAGCTCACCTGACCGTCCTCCCTCATGTTGTAGTTGCAGTATCCGCCCGATCCCACGCCGCCGGCCTGGTGGCACTCGTCGTTCGGGCGGTCATAGTTGTATCTGGTCTCGACAATCACTCGCAGGCCATCGCCCCTGAGGTCCTCGGCCCAGATCTTGTCCCCGTAGGACTCGAAACAGCCCCGACCCGTAAGGACTGTGCCGACATAGAGGGTCGAGCAGGCGTCCTGACCGGCCAGCGGGGTCACTGCCGTACTGGTGGAAGCCACATCGACCGAGCCCACATCGACCGAGCCCGCATCGGCGCGGGCAGGGCCTGCCGTCATGGCGAGACCCACGAGACCGGTGACAGTCACAGCCGCTATTCGAAGCTTCACGGTTCTTCCTCCAAGCTGAACTCATGCTGCGTAGCGTGTACCGGTGCAGGGTAGCCAGTGCCGCCACCTCACAAACCTGAATTTCCCCCGCACAGGGCAGAGTTGGAGCCAGTCACGCATCACTCGCGGCCCCAGCATCCGGAGAGGCCCGGAAAGGGAACTAAGAAAGGGAACTCGGAAGAGGAACTCGTCGCTGAATCAAGCCCGTTGTGGTACGAGCTTCACCCGACTGCACCCGCGGCACATCCTCGTCACCAGGCGTTGGCTCCGTCACCAAGCACAAGCCGGACCTCGGCGGCCGCCAGCCGATCATCCTCGCCCGCGTCCGCGCCCGCATCCGCAACGAGAAGGGCATCCGGCTGGCAACGCCTCACCGCCGACCGTAGGCGCCTGAACGGCCGGTCCGGGCAGGCCGGTCCCGGGACAGCTGGTCCGGTCAGCGGCACGGGATGGTCTCCTTCGCGCCGTAGAGGGCCGCGGCCTCCCCTGTGATCAGCGCCCAGTAGCGGTCGCCGAAGGACCAGTGCCACCATTCGGTCGGGTAGTTCACCAGGCCCGCTGTGGTAAGCGCAGAGCCCAGCAGTTTCCGGTTGGCGCGGGCTTCGTCGCTGATGTTGAGGGCGTGGGTGTAACAGGCGCCTTCACTCTCTTCTGGGTCCGCGTTCATCGGTGTGCCCAGGTCCAGCTCGCGTCCGCTGCTGTCGGCCAGGGTGAGGTCGACAGCCGCGCCGGCACTGTGCGGGGCGATGTCGGGCGGGGACACGTAGCGGCTCGCCGCCGAGTGGATCTGCCCGTCGGGCCACTCGGGGTGGCCGGCGCGCAGTTGGTCTGCGTACTCCTCGAAGTATTGCCGCTGGAGTGAGGGTGGCCGGTACCCCTCGACGAACAGCAGCCGCAGGCCCCGTGGAAGCATCGCCTGGGCCTTGAGCAGCCGGTCCAGCACGCCGTCGCGCAGGAAGGCGAAGGCATCCGCCGGGTCCTGTTGACGTGCGTCGACCAGCAACGAGCCGCCACGGCGGACATCCACGAGACGTTCGCCGCATTCCGCAACGGGAATTGCGGCGACCTTCGAGTCCGACATCAAGACGATCTCATTCATGACGCGATCATCTCGCACGCCTCGGACCGGCGAGCCTTCCTCGTCGCAACACTGGTGGTTCGGGCCGTGCTGTGTGTGGAGGGGCGGGACGTGGGAGCTTCCTGGCTGCGTCGCACGTCGCGGCGGACGTCCCGAATCGTTTGATGTGTGCGCAACCCATGGGCATGGTGGGCTTGTTCTGGATCTCCGAAGGCAACGTGCACGTGGGCGCGAAGCCGTCTGGACTGGCTCCGAGGAACGCCTGCCACTCCCGGATGGCGTGGTGGCTCTCGGCGACAGGCAGTCCGGTCTCTATCTGTGGGCGGACGCGCATGCCCTGACGATGGCGGACGTCCCCCGTAATGTCCCTGAAGCGGCAGATCGGCGCGGCGCGGAACCTGGCTCCGGACACGGTGGTCAACCTGACTCTGCTCATGGGGCCGGGCCGGGTGGACGAGGCCCCGGCGATGATGACGGTGTGCGTGCAATCGCGCGACGGCGACCACGAGCTGACGGCCTACGTGGCCGCGGCCGTCGGCTACTCCCCGTCTGCGACGTCAGGCGGACTGCAGGAGTCCGCGCAGTTCGGTGGTGTCAATGATGTGGGCGCGGGAGGGGAACACCTTGTCGATCAGAACCCGGTGGGTCTCGGGGTCGGGGTCGGCGGTGCCGTCGGACAGGACGTAGACGCGGTAGTCGCGGTCGGCGGTGTCGATGAGGGTGGACAGTACGACGCCGCTGGTGCTGATCCCGGCGAGCACCAGGGTGTCGATGCCGCGGTCGGTCAGCTGATCGTGGAGATCGGTGGTGGACACCGAGCCGTAGCGGATCTTGCGGACGACGATGTCACCGTCCTGAGGCCTGAGGCGGTCGTCGATCTGCGAGGCGGTGCCCTCGTGGTGCAGCATTCTCGCCGTGGCGACTGCGGTGAACGACTTGTTGGTCTCGGGAACCGCTGCCCAGTCGTTCTCGGTGAAGGCAACGCGGACATGGCCGATGGTGCCGCCGGCGGCACGGACGTCGTCGATGGCGCCCCTGACCCGTTCGACGAGCGCGTCCGCGTCGGGGGCAAGGGGGACGATCCCGTTCTGGAAGTCCATGGCCAGGAGGGCGGTCCGCCTGGGGGTGATCGTGGAGGGGGTTGGCGTAGGGGTGGTCACGCGGTGTTCTCCTTGGTGGTGATTCCGGCGGTGTTGGTGGTTTCGTCGGTCGGGCGGCTCGTATTGCCGCCCATCAGGCGGCGGTCGAGGACGGTCAGCAGGAGGACGGCGGCTCCCGCCGCGATCAGCACGAGGCCGAGGGAGTGCAGACCGTGGTCGCTGGCACCGTCACGGAAGACGATGCTGCCGATCACGGAGGAAGTGATGGTTCCGAGGTATCCGAAGGTCCGGAACAGGCCGGAGGCGGTGCCGATCTGGTCGGCCGGGGCCGCGAGGTAGAGGGCGGTCTGGTTGCCGACCGTGGTGGTGGCGGTCGTGATGCCGAAGACCAGGGAGACCAGGACGATTGCGATCGCCGGGCTGTGCGAGGTGAGCAGCATGATGCCGGCCGAGCCGAGCAGCATGGTCACCGCCGAGGCGATCAGTGGTCCGCGTACGAGGTTGCGGCTGGCGAGCGGGCGTGAGAGGAGTGCGGAAACGGCTCCCATCGGCAGCAGGAGGAGCCCTGCCTTCAGGGTGGACATCCCGTATGCGGCCTCCATCCACTGGGTGACGCCGAACATCACGGTGTAAACGCCCAACAGGGTGAGTGCCTGGCGCAGGTAGGTGCGGGTGAGGGCGCCATTGGCAGCGAGGCCTCGGAAGTCGAAGAAGGGTGTGGTCTTGCGCAGCTCCCACATGACCGTGGGCACGGTAGTCAGGACGAAGACGGCGAGCGCGACCCATCCGACGTGCGGGAGACCCATCAGGAAGATGACCAGCGCGGTCATGGACGCGGCGAAGCCGATGATGCCGGGCAGGTCGATCCGGCCGGCGACCTGGCGGAAGCCGCTGTCCGCGCGGTCGAGCGGAGGATCCCTGGGCAGCCAGCGGATGGCCATGGCCAGGGCGATCAGGGTGACCGGGATGTTGATCAGGAAGGCCCAGCGCCAGCCCGCGGCTCCCACCAGGAGGCCGCCGATCGGCGGGCCCACGGCGGCGGTGGCCATACCCGCGATGGCGACGCCCCCGAGGACGCCGCCGGGCGGCGAGTCCATGTCGGCCTGCTCGGCGCGGCGCCGGATCAGCACCATCGCGCAGGGGAAGGCAGCCGAGGTGCCGAGGCCGATCAGGACCCGGGCGACGGTCAGCACGGCCAGGTTTCGGCCGAGGCCGCCGACCGCACCGCCGAGCAGCACCAGGACGATGCCGCACAGGAAGATCCGGCGTGCGCCAAGAACCTCCGCCAGTTTGCCTGCGGTGGGCTGCGCGACGGCGCTGGCCAGGTACAGCGAGGAGACGAGCACGGCGGTGGCGCCCACCGAGACGTGCAGGTCGGTGGCGATGGGCACCAGGGCCGTCGCGATGATGGAGCTGTTGATCGGGTTGAGGCTGGAACCCACGTAGAGCGGGGTGGTGAACGTCCACGCGAAGGGCCTGCGTGCGGCGTCGTCCGTCGCGGACTCGGTCGGTTCGGCGCCGCTGCTCATATGGCGCCGTCGCTCAAGTCGGCCGCGGCGAGACGCTCCAGCAGATCGATCGCCTTCTCCATGTCCTTGCGCTCGTCCGCAGCGACAACCTGGTCGATGGCCCGCACAAGGAAGGTGGCGCGACCGGCGAGCAGCTTGTCGACCAGCTCGGTCGCGGTCGGGTCGGCGCTCATCAGCTTCTTGCGGCCGTCCCGCGGGTCGGGCTCGCCGTGGATCAACCCGGCGGCCTTGAGCACCGCCAGGCTCTGCGCGATGGACTGCGCGCTGACGTGCTCCAGCGCGGCGAGCCGGGCCGCGGTGACAGGCCCCTCCCGCACGACGCTCGCCAGCACACCGAGCTGTGTGGCGGTCAGGCCGGTCGCATGCTGTCCCGATTCCGCGCGCAGGCGTGCACGCAGTCGTTTCATCGCGTCGTTGAGACGCTGCGCGGTCGCAGCGGACTGCTGACGCCCGGGGTTCTCGTTCATGGCTCCAGCATAAAACTGCACAAGCAACTTCGCCAAGTTACTTGTGGAGTTTTTCTGCGAGGCTTGTTGTGCACCGCTCCCTCGATCCACACCAGCTCCTTCAAGGCGCGCCTCCCGGAACGCACCACCACTCACCCACCGAGGTCACCGCCTCACGCCCGAACATCATCAACAGCAGGCGCGGAGCGCTTAGTTGTGGACGTCGCGCAGCTGCGCTTCGCTGCTGCGCAGGTGACCGCGCGCCGGCCACCCTCCCGTTCGGCACTCTGCCCGACGGCCGCGGTAGTAGGCGATGGCCAGGACGATGACGATGGGTCCCCATGCCCCGGTCGGGGAGACGCACACCGTCGCGAGCGCCTGCCAGGCGTCGTTGGTGTAGTCGACGGTGCCGATGACGCCGTACGCGGTGAGTCTGCGATCGTCGCCGATCGGAATGTCAGTGAACATCAGGGCGAGGATCAGACCGCCGATGACGGCGGGGACGACGGCCGCCATCGGCCGGATGTGCTTGCCAGCGATGATCGGAATCCAGGCAGGCGCCGCCTCGCCCCATCGCCGGACCAGCCCGATAGCCAAGATCGCGGTCACCTCGGAGAGCACGCTGAGCCCCAGAACGTACGGAGTGCTCACCCAGTACGGCGGCATACCGCGTTCCTGAACCTGCCCCATCTCGAAGTGGAGGGCGAAGGGCAGCCGCCGCAGGCACGACGGCAGCAGGAGCAGTGGAAGCGCGTAGGCCAGGCGCATCGCCCGGCAGGGAACCGGCTGGGCGATGCGCCTGACGGGTGGGGGCGTGTGAAAGGTCTTCGGGGCCATGGCTCCACCCTCGCGCAGCGAACAGGCCCAAGGATCACTCTCGCGGACCGAGCCTCTCCCCCGCGCGAGGGAGGCGCCTCTGCGACCGCAGACCGAGCGTCGGCGCGAACCGGCCGACGGCCGGTGACCGGCGACCGGCGACCGGCGACCGGCGACCGGCGCAGGAATCCTTCCGATGCCCCCACACTCGAAACGGCGGACGGGACACCGCTCCTCTGCGGGCGATCCACCGCGCCGTGCGGAGTCTTCACTGGGGCGATCGGCCGTAGATCCCCTGGACATCGCAAGTCGGCTGCGTTTCCGGACTGGGGTGCGTATGAGATGTGGCATGAGACCGATCCGCGCCACAGGCGCGCACTCCGAAGTAATCAAGATTACGTCGTGGCCCTTTCTGGGCTCACCTCGGCGAGACCCCGAGTCCCCGGCGAGTTCGCGAAAACTGAAGGGTTCCCAGTGGGAACCCGAAAGTTTGTCGCCGTGCCTCGCGGCGTCGGATCCGTGGCTTCGTGGTGAAGCCGCCGGGCGGCGGCCAGCGCCTCGGCGGCGGGTGGACATAGCCAGGTTCGGCCCCGCAGTCACGAATGGTCGGGGTGGCTGAGACGCACCGTCTCTCCGCCGAATGGTAGGTGCGTGACTCGGCCGGCGAGGAGCCAGGCGTCCTCGACCTTCCGGAACGTGTCCTCGTAGTGGCCCACGTTCGCGGGGAGCCTCGGGGGCACCATGCCATCGGTATAGCCGTCGACCCGGTAAGTGGCGAAGTAAGAGGTGGCGGTGGCCGCCGACGCAGAATTCACCGTAACCAGGATATTCGTAGACATACGGCGTGACAGCCGGTCCTTGGGGCGCGAACCGAAGTAGCTGCGGAGCGCCTCACGCCCCTCCACCCTGCGGTCGCCGTGAGGCCACTCCCACACCCCGTCAGGCGTGAAGAGGTCCGCGACACTGCCCGGATCTCCCAGATCAAGGCGGCGCACGAACTCGACGATCAGGCGCTCGCAGGCTCGCTCGGCGAAGAGACGTTCCATCGGGTCAAGAAGCTCAGTCGACATCATCAATTGCTACCAGCCCTCTATGGGGTACTGCGATGGCTTTATGGCCGCCCATTCCCTCGGCCCGTGAACGCGACGCCATCTTCGACGTGGCACGACAGCCAGAGCCGCTCTCGACGGGGTCATTCCAGGAGTCGGCGGGCGGAGTTCGCGCAGCGAATCGCGGTCTTCTCACGGAGCCCGAAGACCTCGGCGAGGTGGATCGGGTCGGGACCGTGGACGATCAGCAGGTGCAGGTTGACTGTTCCGGGCCAGCTGCGGCGTTCTTGCGCGCGGAGGGGAACAGCGGGGCGCCTGGGCGGTGCGGTCGCACTGAGCGCTTCAGTTGGCCAGTCTGAGCATGGCGGTTGGCCACACATAAGAGCGGCGCCGTTTGCGCCTCTGCAGCTGCTTCGAACGTATGCAGCAGCGGCTGCCCTCTGCGTATGGGGTTGGATGGCCCAATGGAACGTATCGAGGCTGAACTGTTTACGGATCCGGGCAATCATGCCGTCGTGCGGCTGCCCCCGTGCAGGTTCCCGGGGTCCTGATCCCGGGCGATTCCCTATCGATCGTCCGGGCCGACGTTGCTGAGATCGTTGAGGCCTGCGACCAGGGTGACGTAGCTGAAGCCCGTGAAGCCGCAGCCCTTTTCCTCTCTCCAACCTCGACGAACTGTTGGCCCGCTACACCACCGCTCTGGAGGCTCACGGCATCCCCCGACCGTACTGACCTCGCCATGGATCGGATGGAAGGCGGAGCATGGTTTCTACTGGGTCGCCGACCGGTCGGCGCTGACCTGGCCGGCCACTGTCAAGGTCGCCTCGCAGTCTGCCAAGGGGCCCAGGACCCAGCCGACCCCTGCGGCCGAGGCGTAACTGATCGCGGAGGGTCGGCCTCACGACAGCGCCCTCCTCGGCGCGTCGCAGCGGTCGTCTCGCGCCTGCCCGAGCGTGTCCTCACCTCCGAGGGCTGCGGAGAAGCGTGGCGGAATCGGCCGGACTCCCGCCGCCGCCGTGTTGCCGTTGCCGTTGCCGTTGCCGTTGCCGTTGCCGTTTGGCGAATATGCCTCCGCCCATCACTGGGCTGAGGCTCGGGCCCGGTCAGGTTTCGTCCGGCAGGGCGATGATCGCCTGCTCTGCGACGGGCTTCTCGCCCCGTCGCGGTCCTGATCTCCGAAAGCCCACATCCACCACCGCATCAGCATCAGCCGTGGAACTCGGCTGCGCCCCCGCAGAGCACGCGGGAACAACTCAGGGAAAAAAAGGCGACATGAACTGACGCCTTTAACGTGCACCGTGGTGCCATGAACAAGAACAAGAACACCCAGGACACCAGCCAGAACGGCCCGCTCGCCCACCGGGTCGCGCTCGTCGCCGGGGCCACCCGCGGCGCGGGGCGTGCCCTCGCCGTCGAACTCGGCCGCGCCGGCGCCACCGTCTACGTCACCGGCCGCACCACCCGCGAGCACGCCAGCGAGGTCGGCCGGACCACGGAAACCATCGAGGAGACTGCGGAGCTGGTCACAGCGGCCGGCGGCACGGGCATCGCCGTCCCCACCGATCACCTGGACGAGGACCGGGTGCGCGCCCTCGTCCAGCGAATCGACCGTGAACAGGGGCGGCTCGACATCCTGGTCAATGACCTCTGGGGCGGGGAGCACCTGCTCGTCGGCTCCGTCTTCGGCAAGAAGAGCTGGGAGACGCCGCTCGCCGACGGTCTGCGCATCCTGGAACTCGGGGTGCGCTCTCACGTGATCACCGCGGCACTCGCCCTCCCGCTCCTGGTCCGCTCGGACGCGCCCCTGCACGTGGAGGTCACCGACGGCACGGCAGTCTCCAACCGCCGGTACCGCGAGAACCTCTACTACGACCTCGCGAAGAACGCCCCGATCCGGATCGCTTTCGGGCTGGGCGAGGAACTGGCGGAGTACGGGGGCACGGCGGTCGCCGTCACGCCGGGTTTCCTGCGCTCGGAACAGATGCTCGCCCACTTCGGCGTGAGTGAGGAGAACTGGCGCGACGCCGTCGCCCAGGAACCGGGCTTCGTGATCGCCGAATCGCCGCACTACCTCGCCCGCGGGGTAGCCGCGCTCGCCGCCGACCCGGACCGGGCCGCCCGCTGGAACGGGAAGTCCACCTCCAGCGCGGAACTCGCCAGGACCTACGACGTACGGGACGTGGACGGCAGTCGGCCCGACGCCTGGGCGTACTTCGAGGATGTCACGTACGGCGGGAAGGACAGCTCCCCGGACGACTACCGCTGACCCCCGGCCCCGCGCCGTACAAAGTACAGCGAGGGCCTGCGCCTGCTCGCCGAGGCGGGCGCGCAGGCCCGCCGGGCCAGCACCTCCGCGGGCGCGCCCGGCAGCCGGGGCAACCGTGTGACAGTCGGTTCAGCTGGATGCCCTCGGCTGTCGCGCTCACCTCAAGAAGCACCTTCCTCTCCACACGGGGGTCGTTGATCACTGCGCTACGGAGGACAGAGGACACATGAACCGCCCCCTGTGCCCATGTGGAGACGCAGAAATCATGTCGAGGTGCTGAAGGACGGCGTGGCCGATGGTGGTGGTGATGAGGCCAAGGCGATCGGGGCGAATCCGGGGTGTGGCCCTCGAACCCGGAGGCGCGGCTCGCAATGCTCCCCGCGGACAAGCTCGCCCAGCTCGCCGAATTCGGTCTCGACAGGGCGTGGTCCGCGGGGGCTCGGAGGGCGGGACGCCAGGTGCTCACCTCCTCCGGCGGTGGCCCCGGCGTGACCGGTGCATCGCCGCGAAGGCCAGGGCCCGTTCTCGTGGGGTGCAGCCTCGGGTCATCCACAGCACCGTGCCGTAGCGGACGACGTCCCGGGCGAGACGCAGTCCGTGGTTGATGCCCGTCCACGGGGCGATGGTCTCCGCCCAGTCCGTCGCGTGGTCGAACAGCTCGTCGAGGTTCATCGGTTCCTCCTGGTCATGTCGGTTCTTCCGGCACGAACGAGGTTTCTCGACGGGGAAGTTGTGCAGAACGGAGCCGATCGCCGACCGCTGCTCGCGCAATTCGCGTACGCTGCCCACCTGGTCGGATGACACTGAGTGGTCGTTTTTCAGATTGCGCCGGGGGTTGAAGAATTGGCCGGTGAAGAACAGCGATGGCATCCCGCGAGTCCGGGCCGTCAGGTGCAGTGGCCCCAGGACACCAAGGGCTGGAGCGAGGACCGGCTCTGGATTCTCCATGCGCTGAAGCACTGGATGTGGAGCGTCGCGCACGGCTACGAGGGACGGCGTATGCGCACGGGGGACCTGGCCGAATGGTGCGGTGTGCGGTCGCCCGGGACCATCTCCACCTGGATCCGCAAGGGCGGGGTATGGAGGCAGGCCGGCCTGGACTATTGCGAGGAGGCCCGAGTGCAGTCGGGCTGCTCCCCCAAGTGCGACAGCGGCTACGGAGATCTCGCCGAGCTGCGGAAGCGGTACGCAGCGGCGTTGCCCGACAGCGACGAGGAACAGTCCGCGGCACGGCAGCGATCACAACGGCGACCCGCGGTCCCGGCCTCGCACTCACTCACTCGGCAGGAAATCGACCGGAGGCTGCCGACGCTGGCGCAGGCTCGGAAAGGCGCACTGCGGTCCCTCGAGACGGTCACCGTCAACCAGTTCGGGCCTGGGCTCGACCGCGTGACACTGGCCGAGGTCCGCATCGAACGGGCAGCCGAGCGGCAGGTGCTCAAGCACATCGACCGCCAACTGGCCGGTGCGGCTCCCGGGCAGGCCGCCGCTCTCGTCGGTGAGCCCGGTGTCGGCAAGAGCTGCTCCCTGTGGGGCGTGTACCAGGTTCTGTCCGAACGCGGGGACATCTGCCTCGTCCTGCTCTCCGCGACTTCCCTCCTGGCCGGTCCCGGCGGGGCCGCGGATCTACGCCCGCGCGAACTCCCCGCGCTGCTGGAGGAACACCGTAGACGGGCCGCCGGCGCCCCAGGCGCCCGGCACCGTATCGTCCTGCTGCTCGACACCGCCGACCTGCTGTTGCACCAGCCGGAGACCGCGCACGACTTCGTCGAACTCATAACCGTCCTGCGGTCCAGGAACACCGCCGTCGCCCTGGCCTGCCGGGCGGGCGAGGCCGGTCTGCTCAAGCAGCGCCGGGACACGGAGCACGAGTCCGGCGCCTATACCTCGATCCTCGCCGATATTCGCCTCGGTCTGTACGACGACGGCCCCGAGGCCGACCGTCGCCACGGCTGGGCCCCCGGCTCCGAACTCGACCGCGCGGTCGACGCCTACGCCGACGCGTACGCACCGGCCCGCAACGACCGCGACGGCACCCTGCCGGAGATGAGGCGGGCTCTGACGGACGCGGCCGCCCGCGGTCTGCCCCTGGGCAGGTTGATCCGGCACCCGCTGCACCTGCGCATGATCTTCGACCTGTATCAGCCCAAGGGACCGAGCGGATTCGACCTCGACGTGGCCGGCCTCTTCCACGACTACTGGACGTGGCGCGTCGACCGCGACACCCGGCACGCGGTGACGGCCCCCGGCGTGGAACCCCAGGAACAAACTCTGTCCCTCGGCGAGGCCGCCGCCGAACTCGGTCTGGCCACCCTGCTCGAAGGCACGATCGAGCTTCAGCGGGAAAGCGCCCGCGATCTCGTTGCGTCCCGCCTTGCCCTGCCCCCGGACACCGCGGCCCACCGGATCGGACTGCTGCTCCGGCGAGGCGTACTGGGCGAGCCTTTTCCCGGCCGACTGCGCTTCCACCACCAGGCGATCGGCGAGTACGCCGCGGGCAGGGGCCTCGCCGAGGCCCCTGCGGGGCTCGAAGCAACGGTCGGTCGCATCACCGAGCACCCCCAGGACCTGTACCTCGCCGAGGCCGCCCGCCACTCCTTCCACTACAGCGACCGGGTGCACGCACACCGATCGAGTCGCTGGTACCCCTGGCTGGCGCACCTGGCCCAGGCTTCTTCTCCGGTCGCGCGGGAGACTTTCCTGCGCATCCTGGCCGGACTGCGTCACGCTCCGGACAGCTCCGTGGCCGACGCCGTCCCTCTGATCGAGGACCCGGACAACGGCAGGCTGCTCGCCGAGCACTACCTGGAGGTCCTCAACGCCACGGGTCGGCCCGCCGAACACATCTGGCCGAGGCTTCTGCGGACGATCTGGGACGCGGCCGACAGCCCCCAGCGCCGCGAGGTCCTGCACACCCTGACGGTGCTCATCCGGCAGCAGCGTTCCACCGCCGCCAGCTTCCTCTACGAACTGCCCGCCGCGGAGTTGCCCCGATACGCCCTCGCACCTCACCTGATCACCCTGATGCGTCATCTGCATGAGGACGGTGCGGCGGCCGCCCCCGCCGCTCAGCCCGACCGCACAGCCGTCACCGTCATGGACGAGATGCTCGACGACGCCTTCGTACGGCGTGGCGCGCCCCTGGAACACACCCTCGCCACGCTCGCCGAGCTGGCCGCGGAATGGCCCGACCCGTACGGTGAGGTGTGCCGCGGCTTGCCGGAACGCCTCGCCGGGGTGCCTGAGAAGGTCCCCAAGGACATCGACAGGATCATCGACTCGGCCGCGACCTGCTGGGCCGCCGCGCAGGCCCACGAACGAACCGCGGACACCCTGCAGGCTCTGCGTACCTGCCTGAACGAACTGGCCCGCGGTGACCTGCCCGTCGCCGCTCACCATGTCGTTCTCCACGGCGTGGCCAGCACTCTGTGCCATCCCAGGAGTCGCATCGCCGCATCGACGCTGCGCGAGGAACTGGCGACCGCAGCGGCCTGCGCACCGAGCGACAACGCCCGCAAGTCCATTGCCCGTTACCTCCTGCGCCCGCTGCTCATGGCCGGCGAAACTCCCGCCGGCCGTACGGCACGGGAATGGTGCCGTACGCAGTTGTCGCACGAACGGGTACGGCAGGCCCCGCAACCGTCGGCCACCGCCCTGGCCTTGACCGCTCTGCTTCCCGGGGGCCGACGGCTGCCCGCCCGGGTGGTCGCGGCGTCACTGCCCGACGACCGCAGGTCGGAGAAACCGCGTGCCGTGACCCTTCTGCCGTGGACCACGGCTCCCTGGGACCTCGACCTCACCGTCGCCGCCGCGGCGGGTGGCCACCACCTCGCCGCCCATGCCCTCGACCACCTCATCGGTGTCACGCCCCACGATCAGGAGGCGGAGCCGGAAGCCTTCGAGCAGGAGCAGGGTGAGGAGAGCCCCGGCAAGGTCAAGCGCCTGGAGGGCGAGGGGAAGCGCCGACGGAGGGGACGGCAGCCGCGCAAACGGCTGCCCTCGCCGCGCGAAGAGGTCATCGCCCGTGTCCCCGAGGCACCTGGGTTGCTCCTCCCGTGGCTGCTGAGCGACGCACAGCGGCGCACGGATACCGACGCCCTCGTCGGCTTCGTCCGGGCCAGCGAGAAGCAGCTGCCCGCCGGGAATGCCGACCAACTACGTTGCATCACATCCCACTTGATGGAACAGAAGGACCACCAGGCCACAGCGGCCGCGCACCGGCTGACCGCACGGATGATCGGCTGTGGCCTCACACCACTGGGCGCCCCCGCCGACCTGGTCGAACAACTGCGTGCGCTGCGCACAAGTGCCGTCGCCCAGACCGAGCTACTGGAAGCGGTGACCCAGACCCTCACCGCCACCCCCACCCTCTGGGACCTCTCCACCGCGGGCGCAGTCCTGGCCCCCACCCTGGACGAACTGGTCGACCGGGCCACGACCATGGCCGCCACGATCGACCGGCCCCAGCGGGCGCAGGAGGCCTACATGCTGGCCGGGAACGCCGCCCACCTGCTGAGGGTCCGGCTCGCCGTCCTCGACGCACGCCGGATACTCGCGGACGGCGCTCACGACATCGGCCTCGATGACCTCCGCTCCCTGGCCTTCAAGCCGGCGAGCCTGTGCATGCCTCGCGGCCACAGCCTGACGCAGCCGGGCAACGTATGGCCGCACCGATTCGACACCATGCCCCGCCTCTGCGTCGATCTCCACGAGGCCGGACGTGCTGAGGACGCGGAGGAGCTCCTGCGGTCGGCCGTCACCGCCGCGACCGCCGAATCCGGCCCCTCCGCCCGATGGCGGGGTTTCGCCTGGAACCCCTGGCGCCCCTACCTGCGTCTCCTGGTCGGCGAGCGTGCCCACCTGTACGAACTGCTCATCGGCTACGGCCCCCGCGACCACCAACTCGCCCGGCACCTGCTGGAAGTCGCGGGACAGGTCATCAGCAATATCTCGGAGGAAGTGCACCGACTGCTGACCGACCCGAGATGGCCCGCCGAGCTCCGCGACGCCGCCCGTCGCACCGCCTCCTGGGCCGGCCGCGACGGCGCCAACCTGCGCTGGGACACGGTCTACGACGACATCGAAGGGAAGGCCGGGCAGCCGGGGAGCGGGCCGTGACCGCTTTGGTCGGCACCCGGGCCTGTCCGGTCGTTCATGCGACTGGTCCGTACCCATTTGTTGGTATGCGCATGGGACGAGGTGACGTGGCTGACGCCGAGTGGGTGCGGTTGCGGCCACTCCTGCCGGGCACCAGCAGATGTTGCAGTGGTCGTGGCTCCTGATGGAAGGCCCTGACCATGTCGTCGGCTTCTGGACCGGGGGCTCCTGTTACCGTCCCCGGGACCAGTGATCGCCGATCGGCGATCAATTGTGAACGGAGCCGGAGATGTTCCCCGAGTCGGTTCTACGCACGAAACGGCTGATCCTCCGCCCGTTCGACACCAGCGACATCCCGGACACACACGCGAGCTGCGCGGACCCACTCACCCAGCGATGGCTGCCACTGCCCCGGCCCTACACGCTGGATAGCCACCAACTGGTGCACTGCCCCCGCCGATGCCCTTCGCGACAACGGAGACGGCATCCAATTCGCCGTCACCGACGCCCGCACCAAAAGGCTGATGGGCCAGGTCGGGCTGAAGAAGACAGACTGGCGAACGCTGGTGAGCGAAGTCGGCTACTGGGTATCGCCCTGGGCTCGCGGTCACGGCGTCGCAACCGAAGCCACACGCGCAGTGGCACGCTGGCTCCTGGCCGACCAGCAGTTCCAACGGCTGGAACTGCGAGCTGCCACGGAGAACACCGCGTCCCAGAAGGTCGCGCTCAAGGCCGGATTCCACCGCGAAGGCACACTGCGGAACGCCGGCTTTGTTCACGGCGGGCGAGTCGACCTCGTCCTCTTCTCCATGTTGCCCGGCGACCTCGCGTCATCGGCCTGACGCCACGAAGTGTCGTCAAACTCTCAGGGCACACTTTCCGGGCAGGGCCAGGCTGGGCTGGGCTGGCGCGGTCGCCTGTCGGCCATGCAGGTCAGGGTCTGGCCCGAGCGGTGTGACCCGTGATCCTCGAGGCGAAGCGATCTACTGCTGGGCCCGGCCATGCCGGCTGCCGCAGCAGCAACCGCAATGTCTACAAGGTCGCGGGCGCCATCGTTCGTCTCCGTCTCATCCCCGGCCACCACCAGCTCGGACAACTCCAGCTAGGAGCGTGGGTCGGTAATGGCCCAGCCGACGAGCGGTTGTGGATCGGCTGATGGCCGGTCGCGGCCGTTTGTTCGGGCCTGGTGCCGCAGTGGTGGGCTCGGTGGGCCGTTGTTCAGGCGGCTCCGGCCGGGCCGTCAGGCTCTGGCGGCGGCCAGCCCGGCGGTTCCGGCGTGCCGGAAGATCTTGCGGAGGTTGTGGCAGGCCGCCAGCAGTCGCCATTCGCCACGGCCCCGTTCTCACCGCGCAGCAGCAGTTCACGGCCATCCTGGCAGGTCATAATCTGGCCGAATACGGGTTCGGCGATGGCCTTGCGGCAGCTGTAGGCGGCGCGGCCGGGTTTGGTCCGCAGCTTGCGGGCCATGCGCTCACGGGCCGTGGCGTCCTGTGGGATGCGTCCGCGCGGTGCGGCGCTGACCTGCTCGTCGTGGGTCAGACGACCGGTGGCCATGAACGTGTCGGTGCCGTGCTCTTCCTTGCGGTCGGCCGCGGCCGCGAGGTTCGCCTCGGAGCAGTACCCTGCGTCGACCAGCGCCTGCTTGGGATGGATACCGGTGTTCGCGGCGGACTGGTCGAGCATCATGGTGTAGTTCAGCACGTCCGAGGGGTTCGTCGTCACATCGGCGGCGGTGACGATCTGGTGCGCGCCGTCCACGACGGCCTGGGCGTTGTAGGCCTGGATGTAGGCCCCGTCGCTGTTCTTCATGATCCGGGAGTCCGGGTCGGTGAAGTTGGCCTGCGCCTTATCCATCGGCAGCGCAACCTCGGCGGCCTTGTCTCCGGCGGCCTGCACGGCGTCGGGATTGTCGCCGGCACCGGTCCGCCCCTGGCGTCGGCGTTCCTTGTCCTCGGCGTGGCGCCGAGCCCGCTCGGCGGCCTCGGCCTCGATCTGCGCGCGAGCGGCCTGCATCTTCGCCAGGCGCTTCTCCCGCCGGTCCAGCTCGCCGGGCAGATCGGTGCCCTTGCCACCGCAGCCGAACTTCTCATCCTCGGCGGCGTCGACGGCGGCCGCGTCGGCCAGCAGCGCGGCCGACGCGGCTTCGAGTTCTGCAATCTGCGCCTCGACGTGCTGTTCCTTGTCGACCAAGCGGGCGTAGCTCATCGCCTTGTGCTTTGAGGCATTGGCCTCAAGCTTCGTGCCGTCCAACGCCACCCTGCCCATCTTCACCATGCCCAGCCTCTGCGCCAGGTGCAGCGACTGGGTGTAGATCCCGGCCAGGGCGTCCAGGTGCCGGGCCCGGAACCTGGATATCGACCGGTAATCCGGGCCGGCCCCGGCGGCCAGGTAGCGGAACGCACATCGTCCACGCACCTGCACTCGATCGCCCACGACGAGCGCATCCTGGTTGTGTAGCCGTAGATCAGCAGCCGGACCATCAGACGCGGGTCATACGGCGGGAACCCGCGCTTCTCGGTGTAGGCCGCCAGGATCGGGCCCAGGTCCAGGGCCTCGTCGACCAACTCGGCGACGAACCGCGCCAGATGGTCCTGCGGCAACCACTCATCCAGCGACGGCGGCAGCAACATCATCTGATCGGGGACGAACACCCGGAACGTCTTCTTCACCGGCACGGTCGGCGCGGTCTGCGGCTCCACCGCCGCCGTATCCACCTCGAACAAGCCATCCCCACCAGACCTACCAGGATTCTTCCATATGGAAGATCACGAACAGGAGGCGGCGTCGGGCTCAACTGCCTGATTGACCGCCAATGTCCGCGGCCAGCGCCGCGTAGATGTACTCGCTGCCCCAGCGATCCCCGTCGAGGTCGTTCTCGACCAAGTGCGCCTCCCGACGCATCCCGAGGCGCTCACAGACCCGCACAGACCCGGTGTTCTCCACATCCAGCCGTGCGTAGAGCCGGTGCACGCCCAGCCTGTCGAAGGCAAACCCGGCCAGCGCCACGGCCGCCTCGGTCGCATAGCCGTGCCCCTGGTGACGTGGGTCGAGAGTCCAGCCGATCTCGGCCTGGGCGGCGCGGGCATTGGCCAGGCTGAGCGTCACCTCGCCAAGGACGCCGGGCTCATCGCGTCGGCACACAGCAAGCGCCAGCTTGTCCCCGTCGGCGCACCAAATCGAGTGCGCCGCGCGCTCGGCCGCAACCTGCTCGCTGCGCTCCCGCGTGTGCGCCGGCCGGTACAAGTAGCGCGCCACGCTCGGCAGGCTCTGGTAGGCGTACAGGTCGTCGGCGTCGCCGGGAGTGAACAGACGCAGCGACAACCGGGGCGTGGTCATCGGCAGCAGCGAGGCGATGTCCATGCGGACCTCCGGGACGCGGATTTGGATCAAGATGCGGACTGATTGTCGCATCACGGCTGACGGGCAGCCACGCCTTTTCAACAGCAGCGCCCGACAGCCCCACTCCACCACGAGGCGCGACATTCCAGGAGTTGTTTACTGACCCACGCTCCTAAGGGCTGTCCCGTAATCCCTGGCGGGCGTGCGACGACAGCTACGGCACCTCGCCGCGTTGTCGGAACGCCCGAATACATCCAGTATTCGGGCGTCCCTCCGCCTTGCGACGCACCGCATCTGACGCCGCACGCTGATCCACCAGGGATTACGGGACAGCCCTTAGGCTGCCGACTATGAAGCCGGCCATCACCAGCGATGTAACCACTGAGCCCGCAATCCTTGACGCCATGGAACTGACCTCCGATCCGGAGCTGGAGGTCCGGTTTACGGAGTCGGCCCACCAGATCCTGGCGGACCTGGTCAGTGGAGGTGCCGCGCTGGGTTGGGTCGAACCGCCCTCGCGGGATGAGGTGGCGGAACTTCTCGGCCACGTCGTCTCTGCGGTGCAGGCCGGGGATGCGGCCCTGCGTGCCGCTTACCTCGACCGTCGGCTTGTCGGGTTGGGGTACTGGCTCCGCTACGGCCGACCGACCCATCGGCCACACGCCGATCTGGAGAAGATCGCGGTAGATGCTGCTGTCCATGGTCGTGGCGTCGGTCGGGCGCTGACCGCCGCCTTGATCGCTGACGCCCGGGAGGCGGGTATCGAGGTCCTTACCCTGGACGCCCGTGGCGACAACACCCACGCCCTGCGCCTCTACCGGTCGCTGGGCTTCACGGAATACGGCCGTCTGCCCGACTTCGTCGCCGTCCGCGAACACCGCTACGACAAGGTCTTCTACATGCTGGACCTCCGCCAACAAGGCTGACCGCTGCCACGCACAAAGGCCCGGCGGCGGCGATCCGCCGGCGCTTCGCGATCCTTCATGCGCGGTGATCACGATATGCGCGGCAGGGGCGGACTGTCCGAGGTCGGGCCGGTCGAGAAGATGAGGTCTCGGGGCCGTCCGGTGGCGGTGGGCAGGACGTTTCGGGCCTTCGACCCGCACCAGGTCCTGCTGCTGCCTCCGTCGCTGGACGACTGGCTGCCCGAGGACCGCCTCGCCCGGTTCGTCGCCGACCTGGTCGACGAAGTGCTCGGTCTTTCTCCGGTGCCGGCGGACTGCACCGAGAAGCGTGGCTGCCCGCCGAGCTGGGCCGCAGCACCTCGACCATCAGCAGGGAAGTACGCCGTAGCCGCACCGTGCTTGCCCAACGGACGGACGTATTACCGGCCCTGCGCCGCCCAGCACCGCGCTGACGCCCGCAGACCGCGACCCAAGCCGCGCAGGATCAGACAGAACCCGCTGCTGCGCCAGTCCTCCAGGCGCCGGCCCCGCATGTCGAGAGACATGCACGAACGGCCTGCTGCGGCAGCACCTCCCTCAAAGGCACCGACCCGGACCGATACAGCCGCGAGGAGCTGGATGCCGTGGCGCTGGGCTGAACAGCCATCCATGCAGAACACTCGGTTGGGAGGCCCCGGCCGAGTGCCTCGCTCAGCTCCTGAGAACCACCAGTTGACCACTCGTGTCGCAACGGCCCGTGGAATTCGCCGCGGCCGTTTCTTCAGGATCGACGCGCTGCCCAGAAGGAGAGTGCCGGCACGACCGATGAGTCCCGCTCCTGTGTGCGGTCAACATCGGTGAAGCAAGCACACAGATGGGAGCAGCACATGGGGCAGCTTGCCGTGGTCAACTTCGTATCGCTGGACGGCGTCATGCAGTCGGTCCTCTCGGCCGACGAGGACCGGGACGGTGGGTTCGATCAAGGCGGCTGGGTGCTGCCTTATGTCGACGAGGCGGTGGAGCGGTTCATGAGCGAGGCCACGGCTGGTGCCGGAGCCCTGCTCCTGGGCCGCAGGACGTACGAGATCTTTGCCGCCACATGGCCGGATGCCGACTTGAACGACCCCGCGGTGGCCGCAATGAACGCGATGCCCAAGTACGTGGCTTCCCACACGCTCAGGGATCTGAGATGGGCGAACTCCACCCTCCTCGGCGCAGATCTGGCGGAGGAGGTCAGCCGTATCAAGGCCGCATCCGAGACCGAGACGGTGGTGCTGGGCAGCGGAGGGCTGCTCGGAACCCTGATCGAGTACGACCTCGTCGACGAGTACCGGCTGCTGGTCTTGCCTCTCATCCTGGGTAGCGGGAAGCAGCTCTTCGCCGATGGCAAGAGCCCTCGCCACCTGACGCTTACCGCCACGCGGCCGACACCGTCCGGCGTCTTGATCAACACGTACCGCCGCCGCACTGAAGGTTAAAGGCCCTCTTTCGGATCACCGTGCGGACCAGAGGAAGGTGCCGGCAAGGTGGAGTCCGGCCAGGTAGATGGGACCGCTTCCGGCGTGGTTCCGGAACGTCCGGTGACCGTCGGGACAGGCAGGCCAACCAGGGCGAGCCCGTGTGGCATTGCCACGCGATCACGTCGATCATCTGTCGGTGCTCACGCCACCGGCCACCTCGCCTCGGCGTCCGATCGGGTAACAACGGCTCGATCCGATCCAGACGCTCCGATGCTCCGATGCTCCGATGCTCCGATGCTCCGAATGAAATGCCCTGACGGGGTGGGGGCCGGTCCTGTGCATTCATCGCTCCATGGGGATCAACACCGACGGCAGGTCACGGGCCTGGACGGCGGTCGGGTCGATGGACACTTCGCAGTAGTTGCCGATGGCGGTGAACACAGCCGTGGAGAGACGCCCCCTGCGCTCCTCGTAGTACGCCACCCCTTCGGCCTCGTCTTCGTCCGGCAAAGACGGGGACACTACGCCCGCTGCACGCAGTGCCGTATCCAAGGCGGACGACTGACTCGTGTCCTGTCCGAAGTCGGCCCGCCAAGCGTGCTCGTCACCCGGCGCCTGCCTGATCACCGACGGTGGGCTCCACCGGTTCATCGTCACGCAGACGATCTCCTCGTCCGGATGGGGCCGCATCGACTTGACTGTCCCGGTACCCGGTCGCCCACGTCGCCGTCCCCCAGTCCTCCAGCACGTACACCCAGTCCCCGTACGTCCCGTACGTGACGGGGACGGGATTGACGCGGGGCGACGGCCTGCCCGGCCGCCCACCCGGTACGGCAAGATTCTTGTACGGGGTACGCGTGTCAAGCTCATCAAGGTCTGCACCCAGCGCGATGAGGAACGCGTCCGCGTCGAGGCCGCGGGCACGGGTCAGCGATGTCCCGCCGAGCATTCCGGGCTGGGCGGCGGATTCATCTGTGGTGCTGTGTGCGCCTATCCAGGCGATCCCGTCAGACATGCTCATCGCACCAGGCCGCGTCTCATGATTGATCTTGTGGTGTCGAAATGCCGTTGAACTCGTGGACGCGGCCCGGAAGGCTGCCGCCATGAGCTCTCGACGATTCGTCTTCCTCGATCCCGACGGGATGGCCGATGGGTGGCTGTATGTGGTCGTGGAGGCCCGGACGGGGGTCTTCTATCAGCAGCAATACGGGGGCACAGCCTGTCGGCAGGGCCAGGTCGAGGGCTTCCTCGTCCCCGTAGCCGGCGCCGACGCCCTGGACGCGCTTCGTGAACTGTTCGAGCAGGGCTTCCGTGGTGCCGGCACCTGGAACTACCCGTGGCCGGACGATGAGCGGGACAGGCTGGGCCAGATCGTCGGCGGCATCTCGTACTGGGCATGTGATGGACACACTGAGGAGCCGCACGACCTTCGCCTGGACGAGAGCCGCATGCATGAGGCCGACGAGGCATGGGTGCCAGTGGTCACGCCGGACGGTCCCGGGGTACTGGTCTGGTTCAACTCCGACTGAGAGCCGATGTCAATCGTCCGATCTCTGCCAGAGGACCAGTGCCTCGATGACGACCCCGGTCCGGTAGCGGACAGCCAACTCGCCGAACCGAATTGCCACGACACGGAACTGCTCCAACCGCGCGAAACACCGACCAACGACGTTCCACCCCCGGTATCCAGCACCGTCGCTCTGCGGAAGCAGCGGTCCTCTCCGCGACCAAGCCGTATCGGTTGCCTCTCCTCGCGCCACAAGATCAACTATGAGACACGGCCCAACGCACTCGTTGCGGGGCGTCGGCGACAGGCCGTTCGACCACGGCGAATCCAGGTCCGATGGCAGGGGTCTTGGCCGAGCGAGTGCAGCCGGCACCGCCGTGGAGCCCAGGAGGTGGCTCCCTCACGCGTCAGGCACCCAGCTCCCATGAAAGCCGAGCGGGACCCGCCCCGGCAGGTGGATGCGGGCCAGGGGGCGGCCGGTGAAGTCCTGCGCGGAAAGGATCACCAGGTCGCTCGCGCCGCGGTCGGGGTTGTGCACATAGGACAGGAGGTAGCCGTCGTCCTCGTCCCGTGCCCCGCGGCGCGGCACGAACACGGGCTCCCCGGCCGCCGCGCCGTCCGGGAAGCGATGCACCTGTCGGCTGCCGCGCAACATGTCGTGCTTCACCAGGCAGTTGGTGAACTTGTCGTCCGGCGGCACCCCGTCGAGCGTCTCGTAGGCACGCCACATCTCCGCCGCGCTCGCCGCGTACGCGAAGCGGTGCCGCCGCGACACCAGGGACTCGTTGACGCGGGGGAACTCCTGCGGCAGGTCGTCGAGCCGGGTGCTGCGGACGCGGCCCGCACGCAGGTCGATGGTCCAGCGGTCGAGCGCGGGGGTGCCGGTCGCGGAGGGCCCGCCATTGCCCCGGCCTGCGGCGTGGAACGGCGCGGGCATGGTGGTGAGTTCCATGACGATGGTGTCGCCCTGGTCGTAGGCGTTCAGCGTGTGCGAGTAGTACACCGGATCGATCTCGAACCAGCGGGTGGCGCCGCCGGTCCGCGGCATCACTCCCACCCGCATCGGGTGCTTCGGGTTCCAGACATACGGCACGGGTGCGCCTGCCTCGGCGGCCGCCATGTCGAAGGTGATCGGCACGTCGACGATCACCACATACTTCCCGGTCAGAGCGAAGTCGTGCATCATCGGCGCGTCCGCCACCGGGATCCTCGTGGTCCGTGCCACCCGGCCGGTCCGGTCGATCACGAGGTGTCGCACGTGGTCCCAGGTCGGGTAGTACGCCACCGCGTGCAACTCGTCCGCGGCCGCGTCGTACTTGGTATGTGCGGTGAACGCACCCTCCAGCGTGGAGCGGAAGTCGTAGGGCCGCACCGTGTTCAGCTCGCCGTCCAGTTCGTACGGCAGTGGTCCGCTCTCCTGGAGGGCCAGGATGCGCCCCTTGTACGGGATGACGTGTGTGTTGCAGGCGAAGTCGTCCGGGGGCGCCTCGCCCGGGTACTGCTCGCCCAGTTTCCGCGTCACCTGCGAGGACCGTACCCACCGGTTGCGGTACCACTCGGCGTGCCCGCCGCGCAGCCGCACCCCGTGCACCATGCCGTCGCCGAGCATCCAGTGGTGGGCCCGCGGGTCCTCGACGCCTAGTGCGTTGGGGCCGGTGCGCAGGTAGCGGCCGTCCAGGTCGTGCGGTACCCGGCCGGTCACCTGGAGGCCGAACGCGGTGAGTTCCTCGGTTACCGGGGCGAAGGCGCCCGCCAGGAACGGGGACGACTGCTTCCCTCCGGTTGCCGTGCCACGGGTGGCGGCCTGCGCCACGGTGGCGTAGTGGCCGAGACCGTAGCCTCCGACGACGCTGCCGGCCGCCGCGAGTGCCGCACCTTGGAGGATCCTTCGGCGTGTGTGACTGGTCATCGCTCTTCCCCGTTCGTGGTCGGTGCCCGGCGGGTCCTTGCCGGTGCTGGGGAAGAGTCTGCTGCGCGGTCGGCGGCGGGTCAGGTGGCCTGCGGCCCGTGTGGGGGTGGTGCTGACAACACCCCCACATGAGCCGCACGCCACGGACCGCACGCCATGCGCCCGCCCCGGTGCAGGTGTCAAGGGCTGCGCCGGGAGGGCGGCTTCAGGGCGTGGGCGCTTCGGGTCCCTTGCGGTGGCCGGCCCACTCCCCCGGTGCGAGGTCGCGGTGGCAGCCATGCTCGCCTCACCCCTGAGGCGCACGAACATGTTCGTAACGAACATGTTCGTTATACTGAGATGCATGCCGAGCTCCCCGCCCCCCCGCAGCCGCCGCGAGCGGCCCGCCAAGCCCGCCCTCACGCACGAGGGCATCGTCGCCACCGCGGTCCGTCTGATGGAAACCGAGGGGCTGCAGCGCGTCACCATGCGTCGCCTCGCCCAGGAACTCGATACCGGCCCCGCCTCGCTCTACGTCTACGTGGCCAGCACGGCCGAATTGCATGCGGCGATCCTGGAGGCACTGCTGGGCTCCGTCGAGCTGTCCCTGGCAGACGGCGAAAGCGACTGGCGTGAGCGGCTGACGCAGGTCCTCGTCTCCTACACGAACGTGCTGTTCGAGCATCCCGGCCTGGCCCAGTCGGCGCTGGTCGCCCGTCCCTCCGGCCCGAACTATCTGGCCCTGGTCGAGGCCGTGCTCGCCCTCCTGCACGAGGGCCATGTGCCCGACGCTCAGGCCGCCTGGGGCGTGGACGTGCTGCTGCAGGTGGCCACCGCGACCGCGGCGGAACATTCCACCCGTACCCAGGCCGTCGATGCCGAAGCCGAAAACAACGCCCTGGTCACCGCGCTGCGCGAAGCCTCCTCCGACACCAACCCGCGCATCGCCGCGCTCGGCGAGGACCTCGTCTCCGGTCTCCCCGAGCAGCGTCTCGCCTGGGTCTTCCACGCCGTGATCAACGGCATCCGCGTCACTGCGCGCACCGCTCAGTGACGCGTCGTCGCCACTTGCTTCTGCCGCTCCGAGAGGAATGAGGACAACCACCATGACCAGTACTCCCCACCACCCCATAGCCGTCATCGGTGCCGGCTTGAGTGGACTGATGCTCGCGCGCGTCCTGTACGTGAACGGCATCGGCTCCACCGTCTTCGACCTCGATGCCTCTGCACAGGCCCGCCCCCAGGGCGGCATGCTCGACATACACGCCGAGACCGGACAGGCCGCGCTGCGTGCCGCACAGTTGCACGAGGAATTCCTGACCAAGGTCCACCACGGCGGCGAGGCCCTGCGGATCCTCGACAAGCACGCCCGCGTCCTGCGCGACGAAGCCGACGACGGCTCCGGCCACCGGCCCGAGATCGACCGCGGCGACCTGCGCAACCTCCTGTTCGACTCCCTTCCGGACGACACCGTCCGCTGGAACACCAAGGTCACCGCCGCCCGGCCCCTGGGCGATGGACGCCACGAGGTCATGCTCGCCGACGGCGGAAACTTCACCACCGATCTGCTGATCGGCGCCGACGGTGCGTGGTCGCGTATCCGTCCCCTGCTGTCGGACGCTGTACCCGTGTACGCCGGGATCTCCTTCGTGGAGCTCGATCTCCTGGACGCCGAGAACCGTCACCCCGCCGCCGCGCAGTTGCTCGGCCGCGGCATGTTCTTCGCCCTCGGCGACGGCAAGGGCTTTCTCGGCCACCGCGAACCCGATGGCAGCCTGCACGTCTACACCGCTCTGCGCGCCCCCGAAGACTGGGTCGCCACCCTCGACTTCACCAACGTCCCGGCCGTCAGGTCCGCCCTGCTGAAGCAATTCTCCGACTGGGCTCCCGAACTGCAGCGACTGATCACCGACGCGGACGGCGCTCCGGTGCCCCGGCTGATCCATGCCCTGCCCCTGGGCCATCGCTGGGCACGCGTGCCTGGCGTGACCCTGTTGGGCGACGCGGCCCATCTGATGTCCCCGTTCGCCGGCGAGGGCGCCAACCTCGCCCTGATCGACGGCGCCGACCTCGGGCGGTGCCTGGCCGAGCACTCCGGGAACATCGAGGCGGCCCTGTCCGCCTACGAAGCAACGCTCTTCCTCCGCAGCGAAGAAACCGCGAGGGAGTCCGCGGAGGGACTGGAGATCATCTTCAATGAGCGCGCACCGCAGCCGCTGCTCGACATGTTCGCCTCCTTCGACGCCCAGAGGACATGAACGCGGAGTGAAGGGCTCTCGTTCGGACGCCGGACGAGTGAGGGCCTGGCCGAAGCCGGTGGCAGCCCGGTCCGGGTCGGCCATCGGGTCCGGGAATCAGGCCTTGGCCTTCACGCGCCACAGCACAGTGTTCATCCGCACCCCGACCGAGCCCGCGAGAAGCACGCCACCGTCCATGGAATGCTCGGCGAAGAACACCGCTGTCGCGCGTCGCCCGCGTGCTCCGGATGACCGACCGGACCGTGCAGCCTCCGGTCGATGCGGTACCCCCGGAAGGCCTCTTCCAGCGGCGGCAGCAAACCGCGGGACGAAGCCCGACGACTTCAGGCCGCACTTGCACGAGCGGTGGGCCGAGGGCTGCACGAACGCCTGGACCCTCTGGAAGGCGGTTCCGGCCCAGGGACAGGTCGGTGGATACGGGGCCGTCCGCGCATACCTCGTCCCTCCCGGGACGCAGTGCCTGGGGCCGACCGCCATGTCCCCGGACTGCTGACGGGCATCACAGACCACAGCTCACGCCGACGCGCGCGCAGCGCAGCGTGGGGGTCGGGGGTGTTGTGTTGGAGCCAGTTGGTGATGTTCTGCCAGGCGTCGGTCAACTCCCTTCCGTTGATCGCGTCGGCGACGGGGGCGGCGAGCTCGCCGGGACGCCCGCGCTCACCGACGGATGGCATATGCACCCTCTCCTGCCGGGGAGGGCCAGGCGGTTGCGGGGTCCCTGGAGCGGCTGCCGGAACATCCCCGCAGGCACGGGTCGACGACGACTTCAATGGCACGAGACGCGCGGAACGGCTGCAGCCCCGAAGGAGGCCTTCCGTTCGCAGCAAGAATGTCGTTCGGCTGACGCACCGGCCGACCGGCTGGGATCTTTGGGCAGTGACCGATGCCGACGCACAGCAGCAGAACGGAGCCCCACCGGACGGGCCGACACGTCTACGGGTCGAGACGGAGCACCTCCTGGCGGAAGCGCGCCGCGAAGTACGCAACGCCGACCGGCGCGTGGGCTTCTGGACCGTCGTCGACATCGGACTCGGCTTCCCGACGGCCGTCCTCGCCGGTGTCTCCGGGGCCGCCGGACTCGCATCGGCGGACGCCCGCGTCCCCGCGGCCCTGCTGGCGCTGGTCTCCGCCGGACTCGCAGCCGGCTCGGGCTTCCTCCGCAGCGACGTGAGATGCGCGGCCAACCGGCGCAGTCGCCGCGCCTGGGGCGAGGTCGAAGCCAAGGCGCGTCTTCTCCTCTCCCAGGAGCCCGAACTGGACAGAGTCGACGGGCAGGAAGCGCTCCGGGCCATCTTCCAGGCCCGCCAAGCCGCCCTGGCCAGCCGGGATGCCTCGGCGGAACTCGCTGGTCCCTGACCGATTCGGTGAGGCTCCGCCGCTGTGCGGGAATTCAGATCTACCGATTCGGCTGCTGCCTGACCGGGCAGTGCTTCTCCTGGAAGCGGGCGAGTACCGCCACCCTTCTCGGTCCGCCGCCGACATCGTGGCTCAGCTCAACCGCGTCATCGCCGTGCCACTGCTCGACAGTTCTGCCGGCCGTGCGCTCGCCACCGCACCGACCCTGAGGACACCGCGGGACACCCGCGTTCCAGGCCGACTTCGTCTGCGGTTCGAGGTGTACGAACCGGGGGTCCGGTCGATGCCGGGCATGCAGGCCAGCCCCCGGGACGTTCTCCCCCACGGCTACTGGGTAACGTCCTCCTGGTGAATCTTCACCTCATCCACGATGTGCCCGACGGCCTGACCCGACGGGCTCGATCGTTCGTCGGCACGCATGGCGTCAAGGTCGATGTTCGGCCCGTCGAGGGGCACAGGCAGTGGTGGCTGGAGCGAGACATCCCAGCGGCAGTGATCGACCGGATGGTCGCCTTCCAAGAGCGATGGGGCGGTCTGCTCCTGCCGCCCGCACCACGGTACGACGGAGGCCCCAAGTACCTCGATCCGGACTCGCCGGAAGGCTCGGACTCTGAAGGGTGGTGGTTCGAGGCTGGGATGCAGCGGACCGCGGTCCCCTACTCATTCATGATCGGGCCGTCCGGTGAGTTCGGCATTCATACAGATCGGTGGACGCCCCTCCATGTGACCGTCGAGGGCTGGGTGGAGTCGCTCGCACTGGCCCACCATGCATCCATGTGGGCAAGGCAGGTCACCAAGCTCGTCGGCGATGACGTCGACGGCATCGACCTGGACGGCTACGAGCCGGTGCGCGAGGTGATGGGCCTGGCGGACACCTGGTGGCGAGGAACCGACTCGCTGGTGGCCGTCTATTCAGGGGAGGCCGAGTCCCTCTCCTTTCCCAGAGGTCGCGTTGCGTTGATCTACTCCGGCCTTGATGAGTGGGGGCTGCGAGGAGGCGTCGAGTCCGGCGACAGCTGAGGACGCCGGGGAACGGTAGCGAGTCCCGGGTGCTGTCCTGAGCCGGGTTCGCCGAGCTACCTCTGCCGCGCAGGCGCTTCCGACGCCTTCGACTGCCCAGGATCGGCATCCGACTCCGGATCGCACGGAACACTTCGCTCATGAGATCACCCCCGGGTTGTCGGCCTACGTCTTCAGCCGCCTGCTCTGTTCCCACCGGAGCCGCGTGGGCAACTGGGACCGCACACGCGGTGGTTCCCGCACCGAGTACGTCGCGGAGATCAGCCGATGCTGCCCCGGGTAATCGGGCCCCGCAAGAGCGAGGCGCCTCCGTGAGCCTGATAAGTTGTCTGTCAGTACTACGCCTTCCCGGCCGGGCCACGTCTCCGCCAGGGAGGCTTTTTTCATGCCCCGGCGGCCTTGCCCTCGGGCACACGGGGCAGCCATCGCCGTCCTGCCGCGGACGAGCAACCCCGAGACGCCCCAGCCACCACCGAACCGCAAAACATGGAGGAGATCCATGACCGACGTATCCGTGCGCCATGCCGATCCGGCCGACCGACCGACACTGGAGCGCCTCTGGTCACTGTTCCGACATGACATGTCGGCGTTCAGCGGTGTGCTGCCCGACCCGGACGGAACCTTCCGCAGCGATCGGCTCCACGCCGCCTTCACACAGGCCGACTGGGCGCCCTATCTCCTGTCCAGTGGCGAGTTCCCTGTTGGTCTCGCTCTCGTTCGCGGCCTGACTGGCCCGACGCGCGTGCTGAGCAGCTTCTTCGTGGTGCGTGGCGTGCGTAGGACGGGTATCGGGCTGTGTGCCGTTCGGCAAGTCGCGGCGCGGTACCCGGGGCCGTGGGAGGTCGCCTTTCAGGAGGGCAACATCGCCGCAGTCGGATTCTGGCGCCGCGTCGCCACCGAGGTCGCTGGCGAGGCATGGACCGAGGAACGCAGACCGGTACCGGGTCGCCCAGACCTGCCGCCCGATACCTGGATCTCGTTCGCTGCCCCGACTGAGGTCCAGGACTGAACGTCGAGCGCCGCGTTGCCGCCGAGCCGTACTCGGCGGCAACGCACACGCTCGAAGCCCGTTCCATCGACTACGGAACCAGCGCCAGAAGTCACCAAGCCTGTGTGGCGGTTTACCGCGGCAGACAACCGGCCCGATCCGGCAACAGCACATAGACGTTGGTCGTCGGCGTCGTGGTTTCACCAGATGAGGTAGTTGCGGCTCATGTCTCCCTGCTCTTCGTGGTCGGCGTGGTCCGTACCGTCCAGGCTGAAGTAGCGCAGCAGCACCATCTGGGCCCGCCGCCAACTCACCACCGGCCGGGCGCCCTTGCCGATGATGGCAGCAGCAGCCGTCCCTCGCCGTCGTCTGGTCCCGCGTACTCGTGGCCGCTCCGCCACTGCCCCACAGTAAGGGACGACCGATGCCCAAGAAACGTCACTCGGACCGCTCGCCCCGTACGCACAGGGCCGCCTCCAGCCGGGCGATGTCCTCGGCGTCCTTGGTCCGCCGAGGCCGGGAAGGATCCCAGACGGGCATCATCCGCTTGATCTCGATCTGGGCCTGCGGACGGACGATCGCACACTGCAGACCACCGATACGGCCCGGCATCGAGCATTCCCTCGGGCCACGGCGCACCGGCCCAGGGGCCCCCGGCCACCACCACGCGGCCGGCCGCATCCCGGCCCAGGAGCGTAAAGCTGTTCTCCAGTCCGTCCTTGGCGAAATCGGGCTGCGGGTCAGGCGGCGGCCCTGGCACCGGTTGATAACCGTGCCGCAGCAAGCCTCCCGCCAGGGCACCGGCATCGTCCGCCCAAACGAACCAGTCGATGTCCTCATGCTCGCGCGTGATCTCACCGAGGAAGAAGTCCATGGCCCATCCACCGCGAAGCCACACCGTCACCCCAAGAGATTCGGCAACACACATCAATCCGCAGCAAAACGGCCGGTCAGACCACGAGCAGCATCGCGACCGTCACCATGAGGAGCAGCCCGATGTAGGCCCAGGCGTGGGTGCGGTCGGGGATCCGTGGCGGGCGTCGGCGCAGCACCGCGATCACTGGCAGCGCCCCCAGGAGCAGCGCCGAGGCGGCGCGGAGGTCGATGAGACCCACGAGATGCACCTGCGTGTGCGCGGCGGTGGGGACCGCTGCCACGTACAGGGACACCGCGGTGGCCGGCAACGCGATGGCGAGGGTGAGGGGGTTGGCCAGCGCAGTCGCCACATGCATCGCGTGCCCGGCCCGCCGCATCGCGGGGACGGTCATGACACTCCCGCCCACGCCGAGGAAGGCGGCGACCGCGCCGATCGGCGCGCCAAGGGCGGCCGGCAGCGGACGCGGGGCGTCGGATGTCGTCCCGACCTGAGTGTTCGGGCGCAGGAATCCCGGGCGCAGGAGCAGGTCAGCAATGGTGAGAGCGACGTACGCGACGAACGCCCAGTGGGCCAGAGCGGCCGGAGCGAGGCGCGTGGCGAGCGCGCCGGCCGAGGCGCCGACCGCCAGCAGGAGAAGCAGCGTGCCGCTGCCGCGGAGCGAGAGGAGCACCCGCCGCGGTGTGACGGCTGTCGCGAACCCTGCGTTCACCACCATCACCAGGGCCGAGGTGGCCGTCGCCACCCGCATTGCGTCCGCGCCGAGTACGGCGTCCGCCCACACCACGACCGGTACGGCGACGAACCCTCCACCGAAACCGAACAACACTGTCGTCACCCCGGTGAGGAGCCCGACCCCGATCAACATCACGAAGTCCATGACCTCACTCCATCAGCTCCGAGGTTCTACTCGCATGCGATGGTCAGCACAGTTCCTTCGCGTGTCAGCCATTACGATGGACGGGTGAAGAACGTCCCGCTGGCCGATGTCGACCACGTCGACCGAGCCGTCCTGCCGATCGGCACCGACTACCCGCCCGGCCACGTACTGGACTGGCACGAACACCGCCGTGCGCAGTTCCTCCACGGCGCCACGGGGGTCATGGTCGTCGATACCGCCGAGGGGACCTGGACCGTTCCGCCCGAGCGCGCCGTACTGATCCCGCCGAATACGCGGCACCGGGTCCACATGCTGGAGGTGAGCACCCGGAGCCTGTACATCGAGCCGGGCGCCGTCCCCTGGTGGCCCGCCACCTGCACGGTGGTGGACGTTCCGCCGCTGCTGCGCGAGCTGCTCCTGGCCGCTGCCGATTTCGAGGTCGACTACAGCCTGTCCGGGCGTGAGGGAAGCGTCGCCGAGCTCCTCCTGTACGAGATCGCCGAGCGTGCCCCGCTCCCGTTCCATGTGGGGATTCCCGCCTCCGCCGACCTCGCGGTGCTCTGCCGCGAGTACCTTGCCGCCCCGGACGCCGACGCCACCAACGCCGCGTGGGCCGCCAGGACGGCCATGAGCGAACGGGCCTTCACCCGGCGATTCCGCGCCGAGACCGGTGACAGCCCAGCCGTCTGGCGGGGCCGCGCCCGCCTGCTCGCGGCCGTCCCGCTGCTCCGCACCGGGTCGGTCAGCGAGGTCAGTGGCCGTATCGGCTACGCCTCTCCCGCGGCGTTCACCGCCGCCTTCACCCGCGCCTTCGGCACGCCCCCGTCCCGCTTCTCCGTGGATCGCCGGGGCGGCGGCCGGCACTGACTGCCCAGTGATCGCGGTCCACCGGGCAGGATCATTTCCGTCCGCGGGGACCGCCCAGCCGCCCGGAGGACCGATGCGCGGCTCCACGTCAACCATCGAGCCGACCAGGACCGCACCGCTCCCGTAGCCCCTTCCGGGGCCCCGAGGCTCATCGGATCAGCTGTTTTGCGGCACTTTTGGCCGGATGGTGCCGATCGGAGAGTGGGTTCATCCGTATCGCGCGCAGGACACGGCCGACTTGGGCAGCATACGGAGTGAACTCGATCAACTACCGAACGCAACAATGGGGGGCAGATGCCACGGCCCAAGGACGCCGACTTCACCAGCATGCCGACGATGCCGCCTACCACCGTCTTGACCACGGGGGCCGATCTTCGGGACACCCTGGGCAAGGGCGTCGAGAAGCTGGAAGCGAACGGGCAGGCCGCCCAGCAGGGTACGACAAAACCGTGGTCGACGAGTTCGGCCGAATGCGTGTCAGCCTGCGCGGGGCCCGGGACCGGCTCAGCGTCGGCGGGGAGGTGCTGAATTCAGAAGTGCGGCAGGCCGTTGCGGAGTTGCGGAACGAAATGCGCGAGGTGCGGAAGGCGGTCGAGGACCTCACCCCGCTCGGTCCGGCTCCGCTCCCCACCGACAGCGGCAAGGAGTAGCCACCGAACCAGCGCAGCCTCGCACGTGCAGGGCAACGGCTGCGATGCGAAGGCTCCCCGTGAAACGGGTGGCCTGAGTTTCGGGTGGGGCCTGGAGTAGGCCATCACCGTTGTGGCAGCCGATATCCGAGCGACCTTGCAGGCAAGGCGATGTGAGGCAAGGCGGGCGAGGTGAGCGAGGCGGTCCGGATGCGACGTCGTGGTTGTCCACGGGCCGACCCTGGCCGGGCTGGGCGCACGGGGCAAGGGCGATGCGTACACCCAGCGACAGGACGACGACCGCCGTGGTTCTCTCGTCGTCGGGAGCATCACGGTGATGGAAGAGTGGGCCTGTGAGTTACAGCCTCTGGTTGATGCGGTTCGTGGACGGTGCAGCCGTCTCCTTGGACGCTGAGCGGTTCCAGCAGATGGTCGAGCCGCACGCGGTAAGTGGTGCGACGGTAGACCTTGTTCGACCCGCCACGGGGGACGGAGGCGAGGCGGACACTTACGCCGGCTTCGAACGAAGTGACGGGCCGACAGCCGTGACGGTGACGCACGCGCGTCGGGCGCCACGCTCGACCTGTTCGCTCGGCTCGTCGGCGACCTCAGGGACCTCAGCGACCTCGGAGGTCCTGTCGTACCGCGGAGTGGTCGCGTTCTCATCTCTCACCAGGACCGGCGGCAGTGTCCCCATCCGGCGGTCCAGCAGGAGGCGGAAGCCCTCCACCTCGCAGGCGAGCCGATCCGAACCAAGATCGACCGAAGCCGGGAGTGGGGCTGTCTTCCCTTTGCGGCGGGGAGGCATCGCGGCGGCTGTTCCCAGCCACGGACACGCTGACAACCGGGCAGTCTCATGACAGTCCCCACCCAGTCATCGGGCCGGAGTTGGTGGCTGGTTACGTTCGCACGCCGGGCAGCGGCTACGGTGCTGTTGTGATGATCAACGGGGAGGACACGACATCCGGGACTGCGCTGCTGATCGCGGCAGCCCCGGCCGGCAAAGGCTGTCTCATCGACGCAACCAGCGCCCTGCCCACGCTCGCGGCGGTCGCGCCCGGCATCCTGACCGGCACGACGGCGGCCACCATCGTGGAACTCGCCGACCCGACCGACCCGCAGACCGTCCTCACCCGCATCCGCGCCGCAGCCGCCGCATCCGGCCCACTCACCCTCTACGTGACGGGACAACTCCACCTCGACCACAAACAGCACCTGATCCACCTCGCACTCGCCCGGACCACGCCGACCACCCTGCGCTACACCGCACTGCCCTGGCACTGGCTGGCCGGCGAACTCAAACTGCGACGGCCGGGCACCACCACCGTCATCATCGACCTGGTCGCCACCCAGGACGCCTGGCAGAAGCTCCGCACCGAGGGCCTCGTCCTCGGCCATGGGATCCGCGTGTACGGCCGAGTCACCCCGCCGCCGAGCCGCCGTCAAATCGCGGAGCCGGCCTACCTGAAGGCCCTCGCCACCACCTGGCGCAGTGGCATCAACCCGCCGCTCGCCCAACTCCACGAACAGGTCGCCGCACAGGCCGGCTCCCACGACGCACTGTTCCTGGCCATCGACAACACGGCCGTCCTCTCCCCCGCGGCGTCCGCTGTCCAGATCCCGAACCAGCCATATCCGGCCCCAGCCTCTGGTCCGACAGCGCCTCCTCCGATGCGGGAAAGCGCCGAGGCGGCCAAGGAGGATCCGCTGCCTGCGATTCTTGCCGCCGCCCACGCCGGGCGGCACGGCGAAGCCGCGTCGCTCGCAGCCATGTGGGAGGGGTGGGCACTGCGTACCCACGGTGCGGGCTCCGTGCAGGCCACCCACTGGCTGGAGGTCCGGGCCGACCTCGCTCGTCTGGCCGACGATCCGGCACGCAGCTGCGAGCTGTGGATGGCAGCCGCCGACGCCCGCCTCGCCCGGCAACAGCCCCCGGACGACCCCGCCGTGGAAGGCGCCGTGGACCGCGCCCACCACCAGTGGCATGAACTTCGCGACCCGCAGCGGGCCCTGGAACTCGGCCTGCCCCTGGCCTCGTTGCGTCACCACGTACCTGGCCGACGCCCCGGGGCAGTCGAAGCCGTCCAGAACCGACTGGAACTGCTGCACAGCACGTACCCGGCGGGGACCCGAAGCACGGCACCCTGACGAGAGACAAGGGGCGCCCCTCACGCCGGGGCGCACGTGTACGACCCGGCATCCCCCTGTCGGCCTGACGGTCGTCCCTCGCTCGCCCGGGACACTTGGACGATGCTCCGCGCCTGCCGCCTCGAAGGCGACGGCGGGTGCGCTGGTACGGCTCGTGTCCGGTGCCGTGGCCGCCCTGGACGACCGGGCTGAACCGGATGGACACATGAGTTCAACTTCCCGTATCCGGTGATCAGTTGAGGGTGCGAGGGGACGAGAGGCCACCGCGGTTCCGCTTTCGGGGATTCAGGAGCGGTGTCGCGCGGGCACTGTCCACCCGTACGCGGCGCTGGAGCGCGGTTTCGCTGTTGGTGCTGCTCGGCGCGGTTCTGACGGCATATCTGGTGTGGCCGCAGGCCCGGACACCTCAGGAGATGGCGACCGAGGCCACGGACGGCCTGCGCTCCTGGCGAGGTGTCACCTAAGCAGGCACCGTGGCGGACAGCGATGGCGTGACGACCAGCGTGCGCGTCACGGTGAGAGGCGACGGCACGTCCTACGGCACGCTGAGTCGCGCCTACGGAGCACAGGCGTAGATCGCCGTCGGGAACGGCCGGACCCTACTGCGCGGCAACAGGCAGTGGTGGCTGTGGGACGAGCCGGGCAGCGCGGACTCTCTGGCCGACACCTGGATCGCAAACCCTCCCGAGCGGATATCGGGCCTGCTTCCGGCGTCCGAGCTGACCCCGAGCGCGTTGGCCGGTGCGGTCTCGGAGGGGACGGCGGGGAAGTGGCGGCAGGCGGGAACCGCATCGGTGAACGGTCGCCATGCGCGGATGCTGATCAACGGCGCGGTGCAGATATGGGTGACCGCGGAGCCACCGCACCGGCTCCTGTCCGTTGGCTTGTCGACGACCGGCGCATTCGGCCAGGACGCCAAGCCCCCCTCGGCGTTCACCACGGCCGCGCAGACCATCATCGCTAGGATGCTGGCACGCGCGGAGAGCTCCCCCCGGAGTACTGGTCCGCGGCCGAGGAACGGGCCACGGATGCAGAAGGCCTCGTTGCCCTCGGCCCCCTCGCCGTCGCTTGTCTCGCCCACGACGCGGGATTCCCCCTCGAAATCGAGTCGGAGTACCTGCCCCGGTCGCTCCTCGAATTCAGCTGGGCCGGTGAGATCGTTACCTGAACCCGCGATCCGGAAGACGACATCGACCGTGATCGCTGTCAGGCAGCGATAGGGAACTCTGCGCAGCCGAGCGCGTGCGTGGGGCTTGCATGAGCCGTGTGGTGCGATGAGTGGCTCGCACGGTTCCGGGGGGAGCAGCGCCGGCGGTGACCCGCTGCTCCTGCCCGGCACGAAACCCTCGGACCGTCGGCAGTTGCCGCGACGGCTCACGGGAGACACAGTGAAAGGAGAACACACGAGATCGGAGCGTGTCGTGATCGTTCTCGGAGTCATCCTGCTTGTCATCGGTTTCGTGACCGGAATCTCCATCCTGTGGACGATCGGAATCATTCTCGCCGTGGTGGGTCTGATTCTGTGGATCCTGGGCGGGATGGGACACGCGGTCGCCGGTCGAAGGCACTACTGGTAGAGCGACGGGGCAACCCTCGTCGGCTCCCGAAGGCCACTCGGCGTCATCCACCGGCGGATTCCGCCGGGAGCGGTGAGTGATGAATGACGTGACCCGGGGAGGGAAGACCGCAGGAACGTCTCTGGCAATTCTTCGTTTCTCGGTGATCGGCGAGCGGAGGAGCCATGTCGACCGGAACCCTCATAGCGATCATCGTTGCGGTAGTGGTCGTTTTGCTGGTGTGCGCACTCGTAGCATGGAGGGTTGCGCGCAGACGCCATCTGAAGGAACAGTTCGGCCCGGAGTACGAGCGGCTCGTGGAGGAGAAACAGAGCCGGCCGGCCGCGGAACACGAACTGAGGGAACGGGAACAGCGCCATGACGCGCTGGAGATCAAACCGCTCTCGGCGACGGATCGGGAGAAGTACGCCCAGGGCTGGAGCCAGGCGCAGGAGCGTTTCGTCGACCATCCCGACGACGCGGTCCACGAAGCCGACCGGCTCGTGACCGCGCTGATGAGCGAGCGCGGCTATCCGACCAAGGGATACGAGCAGCAGGTCAGCGATCTGTCGGTCGAGCACGGCCGCACTCTGCAGAACTACCGCACCGCCCACGAGGTCAGCGACCGCAGCAGCCGTCACCAGGCGACCACGGAAGAGCTACGGGGTGCGATGGTCCACTACCGGGCTCTGTTCGACGAACTGCTTCACAATGGCGGGCGGCCGCGGGAGTAGCGAGGAAGAACCGCCAGGTGCGCCTCCGGTCCGGGCCGCTACCCGCCGAAGGCGCCGGATCGGATGGAGGAAGAGCCATGGCGACGGGACACCGGGACCCCCTCGGGGCCGATGCAAGCAACCTGTCCACTGACGATCTACGCGGTGGGGACGCCTCGGCGCCAGAGGTCCGCGAGGCCCCGACCGAAGTGCCACCGACCTTCCCGGGGGAAGCCACGACGACTGACCCGGGCCACGGTCGTGAGGACGAGTCACCGCACGCACCGCCTTCCGGCGCCGCGCCCGCCGCCGGAAGCAGAGACGGGGATGAGGGGGACGAGCCCCTTCTCGGTGTCGGCAGGGAGCAGGAGGAGTTCCGCAGCCGGTGGCAGCGGATCCAGGGTGACTTCGTCGATGATCCCCGGGAAGCGGTCAGTGCTGCGGACACTCTGGTCGCGGAGGTGATGCAGGCACTCGCCAGGACCTTCTCCGACCACAAGCAGGGGCTCGAAAGCCAGTGGCAGCGAGGCGAGCAGGTACCGACCGAGGAACTGCGTGTCGCGCTGCAACGCTACCGGTCGTTCTTCAACCGGTTGCTGAATACGTGAGCGGGCTGCCTGCCCGGCCCCGGCGCCGGCCTTCCTGTTGACCGGCGCCCGAACCGCCGGCTGCGGAGCAAGCCGACCCGGTGGTCGGCCACCGGGTCGGTGACCTACCGGCTGAGGATGTCGCCGGGCGGCCCGTCCGGCCGGTGCTCACTCCTTGACCGCGCCCGCGTTGGCGCCGTTGACGAAGTAGCGCTGGAAGCAGAAGAAGAGCGCGGCCACCGGGATGGTGGACAGCAGGGCCGCCGCGAGTTTCAGCGGATACTGCGTTCCGCCGCCGAGTCCGCCCGAGACGAAGCGGGCCAGGCCCGTGGTGAGCGTCTCGTACTGGCCGGACTGCGTGCTGACGAGGAAGTGCGTGAACTCGTTCCACGATCCCTGGAACGACAGGATCGTCAGGGTGATCAATGCCGGTCTGGCCATGGGCAGGACGACGGACCAGAAGATCCGGAACACGCCCGCCCCGTCGACCCGTGCGGCCTCCTCCACCTCGCGCGGCACCGACTCGAAGAACTGCTTCATGATGAAGATGCCCGCCGCGTCCACCAGCAGCGGCAGGATCATGCCGGTGTACGTGTCGAAGAGACCGAAGGTGTTCAGCACCAGGAACTTCGGGATGAGCAGGGCCACGCCGGGCACCGCCATCACCGCGAGCACGAAGCCGAACAGCACCGAGCGGCCCCAAAAACGCAGCCGTGCCAGCGCGTACCCCGCCATGGAGTCGAACAGCACCCGGCCCGCCGTCACCAGCACCGCGATCAGAGCGGAGTTGCCCAGCCAGCGCAGGAAGGGCACTCCGTCCGCGGCCCGGCTCAGCCCGAACAGCCGCTGGTACGCGGCCGTGGTCGGAGTGGTCGGCAGCAGGGCCAGCGGGTGCGCGGCGGCGTCCGGGTCCGTCTTGAAGCCCGTCACCAACTGGAGGACGAACGGGAGCAGATAGAGCAGTCCCAGCCCGAGGACCGCGGTGTACCCCACCAGTCGCCACGGCAGGCGGAATCGGCTCAGGACGGGACGGCCCCGGTCGTGCTGGGCGCGACGGGCGCGTTCGCGTACGGACGTAGCGGCGGCGGTCATCGGTTCCTCCTGGTACGTACGCCGCGCTCCCGCAGCGCCCAGCGCTGGAACGCGGTCAGGACGAGGATCAGGGCGAGCAGGATGAACGCGATCGCCGCGCCCTGCCCGAAGTCCGCGTTGTCGAAGCCCGCCGAGTACGAGAGGAAGGCGGGCGTGAGCGTGGTATTGCCCGGAGCGCCCTGGCCCATCACGTACACCTGGTCGAACACCTGCCAGGTGGAGATCAGCCCGAGCGTCAGAACCAGGAACAGCACGGGGCGCAGGGCCGGCAGCGTCACATACCGCAGCATCTGACGGCGGTTGACCCCTTCCATAGCCGCCGACTCCTCCAGTTCCCGCGGGATGTTCTGGAGCGCCGCGAGGAAGATCAGCATGAAGCTGCCGGAGGTCGTCCACACGGCGAGCAGGATGAGCGTGCACATCGCAACCGAGGGGCCCGAGAGCCACTCGAACCACGACAGCCCCAGTGCGGAGTGATCTGCCAGCAGGCCGGCGGGCCGTTCGGGATCGACGATTCCCAGACCTCCCAGGACCAGGGAGAGCACCCCGCGCGGGTCCGCGAACCAGTTCGGTCCCTTGACCCCGATCCAGGACAGCATGGAGTTGACGGCTCCGCTGCCTTGGAAGAGGAAGAGGAAGACCGTGGAGACGGCGATGGAGCTGGTGACCGACGGGAAGAAGAACGTCGTACGGAAGGCGCCGCGCCCCCGCAGCATCTTCTGGTTGACGATCAGGGCCAGGCCCAGTGCCAGCACCGTCTGCAGGGGGACGGTCAGCAGGACGTAGTAGAGGTTGTTGCGCAGGGACGTGGCGAAGAGGGTGCGGTCGAGCCCGTCCTGTGTGAGCAGCGACCGGTAGTTGTCCAGGCCGACGAAATCGGCCTGGCCGGAGAACGGGTTGGACTGTCCGTCCCAGTGCAGCAGGCTCACCCACAGCGCCATCAGGATGGGGAGCACCATGAACAGTCCGAGGACGAGCACCATGGGGCTGACGAACAGCCAGCCCCAGGCGCCCTCCCCGCGCAGGCCCGCGCGCCGGGCGCGGGCCTGCGCGGTCGTGCCGGTCTCGCCGGGTGCGCTGTCAGGTGCGCCGGGCGAGCCGGTCGTACGGGGGACACCGCTCACGCGCATCGTGCGGAAGGGCATGGGGCTCAGTTGCCCTTCGCGATCGCCTGTTCGCCGTTGCGCTGAAGGTCGGCGAGGATCTTCTTCGGGTCGGCGGTGCGCAGCGACTGCAGATCGGTGTTGAACTGGCTCAGGACCTTGTCGAAGCCGGCGATCGTCACCGGGCCCTGCGCGTAGGCGCTGCCGTCCACCCAGGCCTTGGCGGCGGGCTGCTTCCCGGCGTACGCCTTGAGCGCGCTCGTCCGCGACGGCATGACTCCGAACGCGTCGGCGAAGTCGAGCTGCTGCTTCGCGGAGGTCAGGTGCTTCACCAGGTCGACTCCCGCGTCGCGGTGCGCGCTGTCGGCGGCGACGCCCCAGCAGTTGCTGAAGGCGAGGGTGCCCTGGCCGGCCGGCCCCGCGGGCAGCGGTGCGACGGCGTACTTCACATCGGGGTAGTCGAGCTTCATGCCGCCTTCGAGCCAGTTGCCCTCAATGGTCATCGCGGCCTTGCCCTTGCCGAGCGCCTCACCGCCCCAGCTGGTGTCCACCTGCTTGGCGAACTTCATCGAGCCCGACTTGAGCAGGGACTGGACGAACTTGAGCCCCTTGGCATTCTCCGCGGTGTCGGCGGTCATCTTCTTCTGGTCCGGGTCGGTGAGCCAGCCGCCCGCCTGCTTCATGAAGACGCCGAGCCGCTGGTACTCGTCGCTGGTGACCAGGCCGGTGACGCCGTTGTTGGTGAGCTTGCCGGCGACGGTCCTCAGCTCCTCCCAGCTCTTGGGATAGTCCTTCTCCGTCAGCCCGGCCTTCTTCCACAGGTCGGTATTGATGGCCAGACCGAGGGTGGAGGTGTCCTTCGGCAGACAGACCAGCTTCCCGTCGTACGAGAACGAGGTCCGCAACTGCTGGGAGAAGTCGTCGGCGTCGGATATCCGGTCCCCGTACGGGTACAGCGAGCCGCCCTTCGCGTAGTTCGCGAACTGGTCGGAGTTGACGTAGAAGACGTCCGGCGGCTTGTGCCCGGCGAAGGACTGGGCAAGCTGCTGGTTCATGTCCTTGGCGACCTCGACGGAGACGGAGTTCCCCGACTCCTTCGCGTACGCGGCGGCGGCAGCCTTGACCGCCTGGGTCTCGGAGTCCCCCGAGGTGGCGATCAGTACCGTCAGATTCTGCTTGGCGGCCTTGTCCTGCTCCGGCTCCTTGTCGCTGCCGAAGCTGGACGAGCAGCCGGTGGCGGTCAGGAGCGCCGCGCAGGTGGCGAGCGCGGCGACGGCCGTACGGGTTCCCATGAGTTCCTCCATGAGGGGGGTGAGGCTTGCGGCTCAGCTGCCCGGAGAGGGCGCGCTGTGAATCGGTGGCCCGTGGAACGGGCGAGGGGGTGGTGGTTCAGTCGTCCGACGCGGACGTGCTGTCACGCACGACGAGGGACGGTTCGAGCAGGACGCGTTCGGGCGGAGCGCCGACCTGCGACATCCGGGCCAGCAGAAGCCGGACGCATTCGCGGCCGACGGCCTCCAGCGGCTGGGCGACGGTGGAGAGTCCGGGAGACAGGAGCGCCGCCATGGGGTCGTCGTCGAAGCCGACGACGGCGATGTCGGCGCCCGGCACGACCCGCCGCTCACGCAGGGCGTGATAGCAGCCCAGCGCGAGCATGTCGCTGGCGGCGATCACGGCCGTCGCCCCCGCGTCCAGCAGTGGTCCGACAGCGGCCTGGGCCGACGCGATGTCATCGACGCTCTGTGCCCGTCTGCCGCGCACCGGTAGGCCGTGCCGTCGCATGGCGCGCTGCCAGCCCGCGGCACGGTCGTCGCCGACCCCGGAGCCGCGCGGCCAGCCGAGGAACGCGATCCGGCGATGTCCCAGACCCACCAGATGCTCGACCGCGGCGTCCGTGCCCGAGGCGCCGTCGACGTCGACCCAGTCGCCGATCTGTCGGCCGGACCACATCCGGCCGAAGGCCACGAACGGCACACCGCGCTTCTCCAGCCAGGCCTGGCGCTGGTCGCCCCGGTCGGTGCCGCTCAGCACGAAACCGTCCACGCTGTGGAGGTCGAGGAGTTCCTCGTATCCGTCGAGACCCGTGCTGCCGGGGGGTGCGGCGAAGAGCAGGATCCGATAGCCGGCCTCGTCGGCGGTCTGGGACAGGGCGTGCAGGAACCGGTCCATGACCGGGGCCGAGGTGCCCGGGGCGGTGGGACGTATGCCGTAGCCGATGAGCTTGCTGGAGCGGGTACGCAGGGTCTGCGCCGCTCGGTGCGGGCGGTAGCCCAGCTCGTCGATGGTGCGCAGGACGCGGTCCAGGGTCTCCGGACGCAGCAGTTCGGGCGAGTTGAGCGCGTTCGACACCGTCTGCGGAGACACTCCGGCCCGCTGCGCGACCGTGGCCAGGGTTACCGAAGCGGCCTTGGTCGCGGGGGTGTTGGAGGAGCGGGGCATGAGGGTCTCCGGAACCGGTTGTGCGAATGGACGAGTTCATTGGAGCGTTCCAAAACCGTTGTCAACGCCCTGAGGTCGTCGTTAGGGTTCTTGGAACGCTCCAATGCCTGAGAGGTTCTGCTCTGTTGGACACAACTGTCAAGGCCCACGACATAACAAACTCCGAGACGGGGGCAGGCCCGTCGGCCGAAGGACTCCAGCCATTCCTGCATGACTCCTGTGTGACGCTGTACGCGCCGAGCTTCGTGATCTCGCGTGCGGACGGTCAGATCGACGGTGCCGCCGACGGCTTCTACCACGGCGACAGCAGAGCACTCGCCCGGCTGACCGTCGCGACGGACCACATCGTGCTCGCCCCGGTGAGCGGAGGGCTGGAGGGCGCGGACCGGGCGGCCTTCCGCAGTGTGCTGCGCGGCCTCGGCGAGGACACGCCGGACCCGGCAGTCACCCTGCACCGACGCCGCCGCGTCGCCCCCGGGCGCCTGGAGGAGACCCTCGAAGTCGCCAACGCCGGGCGGCAGCACGTCCGTGTCCGGCTGATCGTCACCGCCGGGACGGACCTCGCCCCGATCGAGCGCGTCAAGTCCGGACATGCCCATCGCCCGGTCACCGCCACTTCCGCCGAGAACGGACTCCGCTGGTCGCAGGACACCTACGCCGTACGGCTCACCGGCTCCGCGGAGCCCGCGGCCGTCGACCCGGCCGCCGGACGGCTGGAGTACGAGATCGAACTCGCCCCCGGAGCCGCCTGGACCGCCGTACTGCACTGCGACGCGGCGCACGAGGACGGCGACCAGTTCCCCGCGCCCCCTGCGGACAGCCTGCCCTGGCGCACACCGCGACTGCGCAGCGCGGACCGGCGCTTCGACCACTGGCTGAGCCAGTCCGCGGCCGACCTCGACCGGCTGCGGCTCACCGATCCGGAGAACCCCGCCGACCAGTTCCTGGCCGCCGGGGCCCCGTGGTTCCTCACTCTCTTCGGCCGCGACTCCCTCTGGGCGGCCCGCATGCTGCTGCCCCTGGGCACCGACCTGGCCGCCGGAACGCTGCGCACCCTGGCCCGCAGGCAGGGCACGAAGTCCGACCGGGCCACCGAGGAACAGCCGGGCAAGATCCTGCACGAAGTGCGCCGCGCCACCCAGAATTTCAACGAGAACTTCTCCCTGCCGCCCTGCTACTACGGCACGGTCGACGCCACCCCGCTCTGGATCACCCTGCTGCACGACTCCTGGCGCTGGGGCCTCGCGCCCGAACAGGTCGAACAGCTCCTGCCGCACGCGGAGTCCGCCCTTGCCTGGATGCGCGACCACGGCGACGCGGACGGGGACGGGTTCCTGAAGTACATCGACCACACCGGCCGGGGCCTGGCCAACCAGGGCTGGAAGGACTCGGGCGACTCCATCCGCTACGGCGACGGAGGCATCGCGGCTTCCCCGATCGCGCTCTGCGAGGTCCAGGCGTACGCGTACGAGGCGGCCCGGGGCGGCGCGGATCTGCTGCGCGCCTTCGGCCGCCCCGGCGCCGACCGGTGGGAGGAGTGGGCCGAGCGGCTCCGTGACCGTTTCCGCAGCCACTTCTGGGTGGAGGACGAGCGGGGACCGTACCCGGCCGTGGCGCTCGACGGTGACAAGAAGCCGGTGGACTCGGTCACCTCGGGCTTCGGCCACCTGCTGGGCACGGGCCTGCTCGACCACGAGGAGAGCGCCCTGCTGGCCGCCAGGCTCAGCGCGCCCGACCTCGATTCGGGCCATGGTCTGCGGACGCTGAGCAGCGACTCCGTGGCCTACAACCCGTACGGCTACCACATCGGTTCCATCTGGCCGCATGACACGGCCATCGCCGTGAACGGCCTGGTCAGGGCCGGATTCCCGGAAGCGGCCGCGTCCCTGTCCGAGGGACTGCTGAGCGCGTCCTCGGCCTTCGACGGCAGGCTTCCCGAACTGTTCGCCGGCCATGGAGCGGTGACCGATGCCCGGCCCTCGCCCTATCCCGCGTCGTGCCGCCCGCAGGCCTGGGCGGCGGCCTCGTCGGTGATGATCCTCCAGTCGGTGCTGGGGCTCTTCCCCGATGTCCCCGGCGGAACGCTCACGGTCGCGCCCGGGTTCGCGGAGTCATACCGTCCGCTGAAGGCCGAGGGGCTCGACATCGCGGGCGGGCGGCTGGACATCTCCGTCGATGCCGACGGTACGGCGCACGTCGAGGCGCCGAAGGGCCTGGTCGTGAGGAGGCAGCACCTGACACCCCGTTGACGCGAGCCGGTGTGCCCGCTCCACGGCACCTTGCCGTGGAGCGGGGCGAAGGCCTGCTCCTGCCCGAGGGCCGGCGCGGGTCTCCGTGAAGGGCGGTGGCAACGGCTGTGCGGCAGCGTCGGCGCGAGCGGTTCGGCTTCCGTCCCCACGCGCGGGGGCGGGCCGGCCGGGGAGGCCGGTGCCTCGCTTCCGCCTCGGCGCACGCTTCCCGGTGCGCACGGGCTCACCTCTTCGCGGATGTGGACTCGTCCGCCGGGCGCAGCGCCTGACGGACCGACCAGAGGACCGAGACGAGGGGTACTGCCACCACCGCTCCCAGTACTCCCGCCGCGATGGCGCCGCCGATCACCGACAGTGCGACCACGACCGGGTGCAGGCGGACGGCCCAGCTCATCACGAGCGGGTGCAGCAGGTGGCCCTCGATCTGGCCGATGACCACGATCAGGACGAGGACGACGGCCGCCACGATCGGGCCCTTCGCCGCGAGAGCCACCACGGCCGCGACCGCGAGGGCGATCGGCGAGCCGATCAGCGGAATGAAGGCGGCGAAGAATTCCAGCAGCGCCAGAGGCAGAGCCAGTGGCACTCCGAGTACGAAGAGGGCCAGTCCCACGAGTACGGCGTTGGTCCCTGCCACCAGGATGATGCCGTGGGTGTATCCGGTGAACGTACGCCAGGCCGCCCGGCCCGCGATCGCCACCCGGGCTCGCGCCGTCCGCGGGAGCTGATCGCAGAACCAGTCCCACTGCCGGTCGCCCGAGTGAAGGAAGAAGACCGAGCAGAACAGCGCCAGGACGAATACCGTCACCACCTCGACCAGTCGGCCCACACCGCTGACGGCCGTGCTGATGAGGGCGGAGCGATGGCTCGACAGGTACTCCCCGATCCGGGACTGGAGGTCGTCGAGCGTCCTCGGATTCAGCCGGAACGGCGGCCCCTCCAGCCACTGTTCGATCCTGCCCAGACCTTCGCTGAACTCCCTTTCCAGCCCGGCACGTTCTCCGGCGACCGCCTCGCCGACGAGCGTCAGGACACCGAGAACGAGGACGATGCTGCCGAGCAGCGCCACGGTGACGGCGAGCGCCCGCGGCATCGGACGGGCCAGGAGATCCGTGATCGGGCGCAGCACCGCCGTCACGACCAGGCCGAGGAAGACGGCTGCCGCCACCTCGTGGAACCGCCCCAGCGCCGAGAAGACCGCGTACACGACGGCTCCCACCACAAGGATCCGCCAGGCGTAGGCGGCGGCCGTCTGGAGCGTGGGGTTCACGCGTGCCGTGTACCGCGAGCCGGCCGGCGCCTGTCGCACGTCCGGGTTCCGGGCCGCGGGGCCGGTGATGCCGCGCAGCGCCCGGCGTGACGCGGTGCGGATCCGGTGTCGTCGTCCTTCGGACGGTGCGCCGGGATCCGTGGTGTCGGGCTGCGGATGCGAGGGCTCGGGCATTCCCTGCTGGTATCAGGAGGGGCCGCGTCGTTCCGGACTCGCGGGCCGACATGCGCAGGATGTCACCCCACGGGCGGAATCGCGGGTCGCTGGAGGCGCCGCGACGCACCCGGGCAGAAAGCGGCGAAGGACGTGGCGGAGAGCCGGCTCTCGCATGGAGTCGGCCGACGCATCCGGTCCCGCCGCCGGCCGAACGGACCGACTCGTTTCCGCCGCGAACAGCGCCCCGTCGCACCCTCTCTCTTGTGCGGGGTGCCCCGCTCCCGGCGCTCTGGCCCGCTTCCCGGCCGTGGGATCTCATCCCGCCTTTCATGCGTCGGCCGCATCAGGCGCACTGACGGGATACCAACTCACCGGTCCAGTAAGCCCGTTCACGACCTCCTGCGCACGCATCGGAGCCACTGGGCGACCCGTGTCCTCCTCGCTGCCCGCCGGGCATTCGAGAGCTCCATTCCCCCACGGAATGCCGAATCGTCGAGCCAGGACCGACCGGCTTTCGAACCACCCGTGACCAGCGAACCCGCCCACACCACTCCGATAGCATGTTCGAGCTCACGACGAGCGCTTTCATCGCCCGCCCTTCACCGGAAATCCACGCCATCCGGCACGAAGGGTGAACCATCCAGCCAACATCTAACAAATCGGCCAAACAATTGATACCTAGAGCATCGCGGGTGTTTTCGCGAAAAGACGACAGAATAGCGATCGCCGCGTGGCGTCGACCACGGGCGATACTGTGGGCCACAGCGGCGGTGGTAACCCTCGGATTCCTCATCGCACTGGAAATCGCCGCGCGCCACTACGGCATGCCGGGGCCGATCGTCACCCAGGCGCAAGAGGTGATCATCGCCCCCAAATCAGGCTTCCTGTTGTACGCCAGCATGGCGTTGATGATGGTGGTGCTCACCTGGAAGCAACGGCTCATCGCCGCCGGTGCCGCGATCGGCATCGACCTCATCTTCTTGCTGGTGCGGTGGGCGACGGACACCAAGGTGACCGAAGGCCATCCCTTCGGCAACGGCGCACTGTGGGTGATTCTGGGCTGTGCGGTCATCGCTGTCACGCGCCGCACGGGCCAGGAACGTGTCCTGCTGCTGAAGGGAGTCGGGCTGGGCCTGCTGCTGGTGACCGGCCGCAAGACGGGTGATGCCTGGCTGCTCATCACGTCGAAGGCCCGCCCGACCGTGCTCGACCAGTACGTGGCAACCGCCGATCATGCGCTGGGCAACCCGTCGTGGCTGGTGGGCCAGATCGTCACGGCCACCGGCCCGATCGGCTCCCATTTCCTCGACGCCATCTACACACAGCTTCCGGTGGCCGCGGTCGCCGTCGCGGTGTTCCAGCTACGCAAGGTGGCGGTCGAACGTCGCTTCCCGGGCCATCATCTGGTACGCACCTTCCTGGTCATCGGCCTGCTCGGGCCGGGCATCTACATGATCTTCCCGGTGGTCGGACCGATCTTCGCCTACGGCGCGGACGGGGGGCACTGGGCGGTGGCCAACCTGTGGCCGGACACGCCGCCGCCGATCGGCACCCCGCACCACATGACATTCGACGAGATCACTCCGCGCAACTGCATGCCCAGCCTGCACACGGCGTGGGCCACCGCGATCTTCATCCATTCCCGCAAGGGGCCACGGATTCTGCAATTCGCGGGCGCGTTCTGGCTGGTTGCCACGCTCGGCGCAACGCTGGGCTTCGGCTACCACTACGGCGCGGACATCATTGCCGGCGTGGTGTTCACGCTCACGATCGAGGCGGCACTGCGGTCGCTCGACCGTGGCTGGGACCGGTCGGGAATCCAGCTGGTCGCCTACGGTACAGCCGTCTTCGCGGCACTCCTGGTGTCGTATCGCTATCTGTCGGTGGAGATGGCCGAACATCCGTGGGTGTTCGGACCACTTCTCATTCTGGCGACGGCCTCGGTGATTTACGGCTACGTCCGGACCACCGGGCTGTGGGAACCGAAGGCCGCACCGGCGCAGCAGCCGGAACCGGAACTGGTTTGAGCCTGAGCCTCGTAGTCGGCCACCAGCGCTCGGCCGGTCCCGGCCGAGCAACTCGGCATTCCTGCGGCGGCGTTGCGCCAGGTGCCGGCCATGGGCGATTCAGGCGGTTCCTGAACGGCCGTACCACGCGCACCCCCGGGGCGGCAGCACGCCGACCGGGGTGCCTGGGATAGCGTCCCTCTCACTCCGGACAAGCGAGTGGGAGGGACGTCGTGCGGGTTCAGGTGCGTGGGCGGGGCGCCCGTTGGTGGATCACATTCGGGACGATCACGTTCGGGACCCTGTTCTTCGTCGTCGGGTTGATCCTGGCAGGGGTGTCGGCCTCGTTCCTGACGGACGCGAAGCGCGCCCCGGGCACGGTGGTGGCGCTGGAGTGGCGGAACGACCACAGCGGCGCCTCCCGCAAGAAGCGGGAGAGCGACAGGCCCGTGGCGTACCCGGTGGTCGAGTTCACCTCGTCGGACGGTACGCCGAGGACGTTCCGGAGCTCGACCGCTTCCAATCCACCGTCGTACGAGCAGGGTGAGCGGGTCGAGGTGCTGTACCGCTCCGATTCCCCCGAGGACGCGCGGATCAACGGATTCGCCTCGCTGTGGCTGCTGCCCCTGATCTTCGGCGGGATCGGGCTGGTGATCGCGGGGATCGGGACAGCCATTGCGGTGGTGGGGCGGGCACGCTCCCAGACCGTGTGCTCAACGCGTGCGTGACTGCGCGATCCCGGCCTGCACGAGGAAGGGATCAGCGGGTGTGCGCGTCCAGGGCGTCGATGATCTCGCGCCAGAGTTCGCGGGGTCGGTCGTGCCCCATGTCGGGGAGCAGCAAGAGCTTCGCTCCGGGCACCAGGTCGGCGGTGCGCCTCCCACCACTGGGGTCGGTCAGGATGTCGTCCAGACCATGAATCACCAAGGTCGGCACTCGAAGCCCACGGAGTGCGTCGGCGCGTGAGCCGCTGAGGATCATTGCCCCGAGTTGCCGTCCGGCTCCGTCCGGGTAGTAGGCGCGGTCGTAACTCTCGGCGGCCAGCTCACGAAGGAGCGCCACGTTGCCGTATCGCTTGGAGGCCCACACCAGGTCCCGCTCCGCCGCCGCGATGTACCCCTCGCGATCCGATGGCTTCGGGCGGAGGAGCACTGCCTGGGCCTCGGCGCTGGGCCGGCCGTAGTCCGACTCGCCGGTCGAGGACATCATCGACGTCAGGGTCAGCACTCGCGTCGGCTGTCCGATGGCCATCGTCTGGGCGAGCATGCCGCCCATCGAGGATCCGACCACATGCGCTCGTTCGATTCCGAGCGCGGTGAGCAGGTTGAGGCCGTCGTCGGCCATGTCCTTCAGCGTGTAGGGCACCATCGCGAGGGCGGACGCTACATCTCCCGAGCTCACGGTGTCGGTGAACCGGCCCACGTCGACGGGGTGATCGTCGAACTTGGTGGACAGCCCGCAGTCGCGGTTGTCGTACCGGATCACGTAACGCCCACGTTCTGCGAGTGCGCGGCAGAAGTCCTCGTGCCAGGCGATCATCTGCGCGCTGAAACCCATCACGAGCAGGACAGCCGGATCGGAGGGATCGCCGAAGGTCTCGTACGCGATGGACACTCCGGGCGAGACTTCAACGATCGGCATACCGGGAGTATCTCAGCATCCCCCGTCCGTGCGCACCCGGTATCGGCGCCGCTCGACCGTCGCGTCGGACAGCTGCCGGCACCCCGCCACGGCTGAGCCCTGGTCCTGCGGTGCGAGACCGCTTCGCCAGCACCCGAGCACGTGCCGAAGCACCCGCTTGATAGTTCCGAGCGGTCTCCTCCATGGTTGCGAAGTGCAATCGAGCAAGAAGCCAACTACCGGAGGGCACGCACTCATGCGCACTCTTTACGTCGTCACTCACCCGGAGGCGACGCACCACGTCGAGGGAGTCGTCGGCGGGTGGCACGACTCACAACTGACGCCCGCCGGTGTCCGTGCGGCGCGATCCATTGCCCAGGCGCTACGGGCCCAAGTCCCGGACGGCGCCGGGGTGGTGCTGTTCGCTGGACCAGCGCTTCGTCCCGCCGCCGGCCGTCGGGGAGCGGATGGAACACGACGAGGGCGTCGAGGGCGCGGAGACCAAGGCGGCGTGTGCGCAGCGCATCTACGCGGCCGTGGACGAGATCCTTCGGAGCCCGTGCGAGCATCAGGTCATCGTGACGCACGGCGGCTCCTTGACCTTCGTCGTTGCGTCCTGGATCAGGATGCCGATCGAGTCGGCCGGATATGCCAGTTTCCGGGCGCCCTCCGGCAGCATCACCACGCTGCGCGAAGACGACTTCTTCCACAACCGCCAAGTCGTCAGCCTCGGTGACACCCGTCATCTCGACTTCACCGAAGCCGGCTGACCTCGGCCTGGCCCGCTTCGACGAGCACTGGAACGGACGTCACAGCGGCGGGCCGTCCCGTGCCCTGTCGTCATGTCTCGGGTTCCGGCTCGGCTCTTGTGGCGTTGCCACGCCCGGCGATCCATCGTTACCTTCGACAATGCAAGAGCGGTGCAGCGCAGATGGTCCGTATGACCGCGGACAGGATGGGGCTCGTAGCGCAGAGGTTGTCGCGCCTTCACCGCGTGTGGGAGGACGCCGGTTCGAATCCGGTCGGGCTGCCGGGGTGCGGCTATGCCGCGGTGGTGATGCGGGCGACGGCCAGGCGTGTCAGCTCGCGGTCGTGGGGGGCGTCGTCCAGGGCGCGGTGCAGGGTCAGCCCCTCGATCAGCGCGTCCACTTGGCGTGCGGTGCCGGCGTCGAAGTGCCGTTCGAGGATGCGGCGGCTTCGCTGCATCCACGATTGGCACAGCTGCCGGTATTCCGGGCGACGGGCGGCGAGCGTGTAGAGCTCCTGGGTGAGGATCAGGTCACGGCGGGGGCCCTCGGAGAGTGTGTGGATGAGGTCGGTGACGGCCTCACGGGCCTCTTCGAGGCTGCCGACTCGGCCGAGACGGACGTCGAAGCCGGCCACGATGTGGTCGGCGAATTGTGTGAAGGCTTCACGCAGCAGTTCGTCGATGCCGGTGAAGTGGTAGGTCATCGAGCCGAGCGGCACGTCGGCGCGGACAGCGATCTTGCGGTGGGAGACGCCTGCGACGCCTTCGTCGGCGATGAGGTCGAGCGTGGCGGCGAGAATCCGTTCGCGCCGCTGCGGGTCCGTACGTCCGGTGGCCATGCGAGCGCCGTCAGAGCTCGCGGACGAGGCGCGCTGGATTGCCGACGGCGACGACATCGGCGGGGATGTCCTTGACGACCACCGCGCCGGCGCCGATCACCGAGTTCTCGCCGATCGTCACCCCGGGGCACACGATGGCGCCGCCGCCGAGCCAGACGTTGTCGCCGATGGTGATGGGGCGTGCGGCTTCGAGCTTGTCCCGCCGGGGCTGCGGCTCCACGGGGTGGGTGGGCGTGAGCAATTGGACGTTCGGACCGATCTGGCAGTGCTCGCCGATGACGATCTGCGCGACGTCCAGTGCGGTCAGGTTGAAGTTGATGAAGGTATGGGCCCCGATGGTGATGTTGCTGCCGTAGTCGACAAAGAGCGGCGGCCGCACGTCAACGCCCTCCCCCACGGAGCCGAGCAGTTCGGCGAGGAGCGGCCGGGCCTTGTCGGCGTCCTCGATGTAGGCGGCCTGGTAGCGGGCGGCCAGCTTCATCGCTCGCCGCTGGCGCCGGGCGATCTCGGGGTCATCGGCGATGTAGAGGTCGCCCGCGAGCATCCGCTCCAAGTTGGTGCGCGGGTCGTCAGCGAAGTGGTTCGTCGGCATGCGTACGATCGTACATCTGAAGCGTACGATCGTACGCTCCTCCCGCCGGGACACGGACAGGGGGATCGCCACGCCGTCGCGGCGACAGGACGGGGGCGGCGCGCTGCCCGCGAATTACTTGGGGCGGGCGGCCGGGTTCGGAGCATGCGGGCGCGGGGTGCCGCGGCCCTCGCGGTAGAGGCCGGCGGCGAGGGCGATTGCGGTGTGGGTGGCGGGGTGCGTGGTGTGGGCACGCCAGATGAGGTGGACGGGAATCGGCTCGGCGCCGCGGAGCGGGCGGTAGGTGATGCCGTCGCGGCGGTACTGGGCGGCGGTGGCCTGGGGAGTCAGTCCGATGCAGCGGCCGGTGGCGATGGCGGCGAGCCAGTCGTCGATGTCATGGGTGTATTCGACGGCGGGCCGGCCCTCCTCCGGCCACAGATCCAGGGCTGTGGTGCCGGTTCGGCGGTCGATGGCCAGGGTGCGGCCGGGGACCTCGTCCAGGCGGATACTGCGGCGGCGGGCCCAGGGGTCGTCGGACGCCAGAGCGACGTAGCGGGCCTCGTGTCCGATCTGCGCGTGGGACCACGGCTTCAAGTCGATCGGGGCACGGATGACGGCGAGGTCGCACAGCCCTTCGGCAAGGCCGCCGGTGGGGGTGTTGTGGCGGATGAGGCGCAGGTCGGTCTCGGGGTGCTGTTCGTGCCAGCGGCGCTGGAACTCGGTGGTGTACCGGCCGAAGGCGGACCAGGCATGACCGATGTGCAGGCGGGTATGGCCGGTGGCGGCTTCGCGGACGAGTTCGTCTGCGGCGGCGAGCAGGAGGCGGGCGCGGGCCAGGGTCTGGACACCCGTGCTGGTGGGGGCGACGCTGCGGCTGGTGCGGTGCAGCAGCCGTACGCCGAGAAGGCTTTCGAGACCGGCGAGGGTGCGGGAGACAGCGGCCTGGGAGATGCCGAGTTCGTGGGCCGCGTCGGTGAAGCTGCCGGTGTCGATGATGGCGACCAGACACCGTAGGTGCTTCAGCTCCAGCGCAGCCGCCCTGTCCCGCATCTCACCCATGCATCCAGCGTATAGGTAGGTTCATGGATGCATTCTTCGTATACCCGTGGCGCTCGCATCGTGGAGGACATGAAACGCGATTCCTTCCTCGCTGCGGCTCCCCGGGGCACCTCGGCCGACAGCGCCGCCCCTTCCCGGGGTACGGGGCGCGGGGCCGGGGTGGCGCTGATGCCCGGCAGCGGCCTGTCCAACCAGACGGGGCCTCGATCGCGACGCCGGCATTCCCGGTGCTCGGACCTGCCGGGGTGGTGGCGGTACGCCAGTGGGTGGCCGCCGTCGTGCTCGGGGCCGTCGGCCGGCCGCGGCTCCGGTCCTTCACGGCGGCGCAGTGGCGTCCTGTGCTGGGTCTTGCACTGGTGTTCGCGGGGATGAACCTGTCCCTGTACACGGCGATCGAGCGGATCGGGCTCGGGTTGGCGGTCACGCTGGAGTTCCTCGGCCGCTGGCCGTGGCCTGGCCGGGTACCGGCGCCGCGCATCGACCTGGTTGCCGCGGTGGCGGCAGCGGGCGCGGTGGCCGTCCTCACGCGTCCCACGCCGTCCACCGACTACCTGGGCATCGGCCTGGCTCTGCTGGCCGCGACGTGCTGGGCCTGCTACATCCTGCTCAACCGGACCGTCGGGGCCCGCCTGCCCGGCCTGGAGGGCTCGGCCGCCGCGGCGGCCGTATCCGGCACCCTCTACCTGCCCGTCGGCGCGGGGGCGCTGTGGCACCGCCCGCCCACGACAGCGGCGCTGGGCTGCGCGCTGGCGGCCGGGGTGCTCTCCTCCGCGGTGCCGTTCCTGGCCGACCTGCTGGCGCCGCGCCGCACTCCGGCACACTTCTTCGGCGTGTTCATGAGCGTGAACCCGGCCTTCGCGGCCCTGACCGGCCTCGTCGTCCTCGGGCAGCGGCTCGACTCCCTCGCCTGGCTCGCCATCGCCGTGATCGTCGGCGCGAACACCGCCGCGGTCTCCACCGCGCGCCGTTCCACCACCCGTAGGAGCACGACGTGACGGCCCTCATCGTCCACGCCCGCCCCGAGCCCGTACCCTCCCGCTGAAAACTGTCTGCGCTCGTTCGCTGCTGACGAGTCGTGGACACTGCCGGCCGCGCGGTCGAGTCCGGAAGCCGTCGCAGGGGTATGAAACTCCTATGGATCCGGACGTCACCACGGCCCAACTCCCCTTCGCGCGAACGGTGGCGAACGAAACAGCGAAGCGAAGTACACGGTGACGGCGGCGGACACCACGTTGCGCGGTCCGTGCCTCTGGGTGGAGGCGGTCGAGTCGATCGACGGCAGCACGAACGACGGGTTCACCGGCAAGGTCCGCAACGTCTCGTACACCTCGGGCTGAAAGGGAAACGAATGGCTACTCCTCTCTCCGCCTCTGCTGTCCTCAAGGCGTTGCGCGCCGAGGGCGTGCGCGTGGTCGAGGTCGGCAACTGGCGTACCCACAACCGCAACTCGAAGGGCCCCTGGGGCCCGGTCAACGGCAGCATCGTGCACCACACCGTGACCAAGGGCACCGCGGCGACGGTCCGGATGGTCCGCGACGGCTACCCGGAGCTGCCCGGTCCGCTGTGCCACGGGATGATCGCGAAGGACGGCCGGGTGCACATGGTCGGCTGGGGCCGCGCGAATCACGCCGGCGGCGGCGACCCCAAGGTGTTGGAGCAGGTCATAGCCGAGTCGTACGGCACCCGGCCGACTCCGCCCACTCGCGGCAACAGCGACGGGGTCGACGGCAACGCGCGGTTCTACGGGTGGGAGTGCGAGAACCTCGGCGACGGCAAGGACCCCTGGCCGGCCGCCCAGTACGACACGATCGTCCGCGTCCAGGCCGCAATGTGCCGGGCGCACAGATGGTCGGCGAAGTCCGTGATCGGCCACCTGGAGTGGTCGGACGACAAGATCGACCCACGTGGTTTCACCATGGCCAAGCTCCGCACCGACGTTTCCGAGCGACTCAAGCACCCCGCGAGCTGGAACCCCGGCTCCGACCACGAGGAGGACCCCATGGCAGGAATCACCAAGCGCGACATCTTCGACGCCGTGTGGAAGACCGACGCGATCGGCGGACCGACGGACGCGGCGGACCATTCGACGAATCCGACGTGGCAGCCGCAGTCCATCCTGAAGGACATGCAGGCCCGCATCCGGTCCATGGACAAGCGGATGGCCGCCCAGACTGCCGCGATCACCGCGCTCGCCGGTCAAGTCGGCACGGGCGCCGATTCGGAGACCGTCGTCGCCGCAGTCCAGGCCGCGATCGAGCGGGCCGTCGCCGGTGTCGACAACACCGAGGAGTCCTGATGACCGCCACGCTGTTCACGAAGGCCTTCTGGACGGCCACGGCGGAGCGCACCTTACGGACGGCTGCTCAGACCCTCATCGCGACGCTCGGACTGCACACCACCGGAGTGCTGGACGTCGACTGGGGACAGGCACTCTCCCTCACCGGGAGCGCGGCGCTTCTGGCCGTGCTGACCGCGGTCTCCGCGTCCGGGACCGGTAAAGGGCCGGGGCTCACCGAGACCGTACGGACGCGTACATAGCTCCGTCCTCCATAGCTCCGTCCTCCGTCGGCGAACGGATCGCTGTCGAACCGGCACGGATACGGGGTGGGATCCGTGCCGCATGCTCGGCGCGGAACGGCCGACTGGACTTGGCACTTCAGCGGGCCGAGCGGTCCGAGTCGGACATCGACGCCCTCGCGGGACCAGGTCGCCGTTCCGGAGCGTGCGCACCGGGCCCGTTGGACGGCCGCGGATGGCCGCCGGTGCTGGATGAGGGCGCGGAGGCGGCCCGAGAGCTTCAGCTCGCCGCGGCCTCCGGAAGTTCTGTGCGGTGGCCGGCTCTCAGTTCCATGTGCCTGCCGGTGAAGCGGCTACGCATGCGGCGGTCGTGGGTGACGATGACGACCGCGCCCCGGTAGTCGGCCAGGGCTCCTTCCAGTTCTTCGACCAGGGCCGGGGAGAGATGGTTGGTGGGCTCGTCCAGCAGCAGCAGGTCGACGGGTTCGCTGACCAGACGGGCCAGTTCGATCCGGCGCCGTTGTCCGAAGGACAGCTCGCTCACTCTCAGGCGCAGGTCGGCCGGGGCGAACAGACCGAGAGCCAGGAGGTGGTGGGTGTGGTCGTCCAGGTCACCCCCGCGGCCGTGGGCGAACGCCTGCGGGACTGTCAGCTCGGGCGGCCACGGAGTCTCCTCCTGCCTCAGGTGCCCGACCCGGCCCCGCGTGCGCACCGTCCCCTCATCGGGGTCCAGCTCACCCGCCAGCACCCGCATCAGCGTCGTCTTGCCGGCCCCGTTGGGCCCGGTGACCAACAAACGTTCCTCGCCGCCGATCCGCAGTGACGGCACGTGCAGCCGGTCCCCGACACGGATGCCGGTGAGTTCCGCCGCGGGCTGCGACGTCCGGCCATCGGCGGTGGTCACGCGGCCGGTGAACACCAGCGGTTCGGGCGGCGGCGAGACAGGATGGTCCGTCAGCCGCTCGACGCGCTCCTTCGCGTTGCGGATACGGCCCATCGCCCCGTGGCCGCGTCCGCGGGCGCGGAAGCCGCCGTGGCCGAACACGGCGAACGGCAACTTGCGCGGGACCGCCTCCAGCCGTGCCACGTTCGTGGCGGCCAGCTGCTGGTTGCGGGCCAGCTCCGCGCACCAGTCCTCGTACTCCTGCAGACGGCGCCGTCGCTCGGCGGCCTTGGCGGCGCGGTAGCCGTCGTAGCCGTCGCCGTAGCGCGTCACCTTGCCCTCTCCGACTTCCAGGACGGTGGTGGTGACCCGTTCCAGGAACACCCGGTCGTGGGTGACCGCCAGCACCGTGCCGCGATGCGCCTTCAGGTGTCCTTCCAACCAGCCCACCGCCTGGTCGTCCAGATCGTTGGTCGGCTCGTCCAGCACCAGCAGCTCCGGCTGGGACGCCAGGGTCGTGGCGAGCGCCAGGCGTGACCGCTCGCCGCCCGACAACGTGCCCAGGGTTCGGTCCCGCGCCAGGCCGGGCAGGCCGAGTCCGTGCAGGGCGATGTCCACCCGGGCGTCGGCCTCGTAACCGGCGCGTGCCTCGTACTGGGCGACCAGACGGGCGTAGACGTCCAGCGCGGTGGTGAGCTCCGTCCCCGCCAAGCCCTTGAGCCCGGCTTCGGTGTGTCGCATCCGCGCCTCCAGATCACGCAGATCGGCAAGCGCCGCATCCACCGCGTCCTGGACGCTGGCCTCGGGGGGCAGATCCGACGACTGGGCGAGATGGGCCAGGCCGCCGGGCGCGACCACGGTCAGCTCGCCGTTGTCGGGCCGGTCCTGCCCGGCGATCAGCCGTAGCAGGGTGGATTTCCCGGCTCCGTTGTCGCCGATGACGCCGGCCCTCTCGCCCGGCTTGATGCTGAAGGACACATCGTCCAGCACGATGTGGTCGTCGTAGCGGCGGGTGACGTTCCGAAGAGATAGCTGTGCCATGAGCATGGAGGAGTCCCCTGTTCTCGGCCGGGCCGATCGGCACGGATGGGTGGACGCGTCCGCGCACACCGGAAACCCTCTCCACGGCCCGTCGGAGGGGCGGCATCGTGGCAGGAGCGGAAGCACGGAGGAGAACGTGCGACAGCGGAGTCGAACTCAACGCGGTCGCACGGGGACTGTCACAGGGAACCCATGTGGAACACCGTAGGCAGGGGATCCGGGCACCCGCAAGCCATTTCTCGGGTGCGGTGGCAGAACCCGCCCGCGACACGGCGGCTCCGCCGGCCCGCCGGCGGCGAGGGATACGGCACCGGCGCGGACCGCTCGCTCTACCTGCCCCGCTGGGCCCGGTGCGAGGCGACCCGGACCCGGGTTGCACAGCGGGGGGTGCAGTAGCGCTGAGGGGTGCGGCGGCCGGTGTCGATGAAGTAGTGGTCGCAGTCGGGTGCGGCGCACTGCCCCCAGGCGCACCGGCCACGTTCACTGAGCCAGAGCCCGAGGGCCAGTCCGGTGGTGGACAGCAGCCAGTGGGTGGGGTCGGCTTCTTGGGGCGCTTTGGTGTGGAGGGACCAGGGGCGTCCTGGGAGGCGGACGAGGCAGGGCTGGGCGGGGTACTCGTCGAGGAGGGCGTTGATCGCTTCGGCCGCCTGGTCCTCGTCGTGCGTCGCCAGGATGCGGATCAGGCGGGCGGTGGCTTCGCGCAGCTGCCGGGCATCGGACGCGGTGAGCGTGAACGGCGGGCCGCTGTGGCGCTCCAGGAGGGCTTGGAGCGCTGCCGCGCTCGCCTCGGCGTCGTCCTGGACGGTATTGGCCAGTTCGGCGATGAAGTGGAGGCCACGGGGGTTGGCCCCGGTCGGGTCCTCGGTCATGGGCTTCACCCTCTCACCTTCACCGGGTGGGTTCGTCCAGCGGGTAGCACTCCCCCATGGTAACGTCAAAATAAAGAAATGAGCGTTACGATCGGTGGTCATCCGGCCAGGTCGCTCTGGATCCACCTCGCGGCAGGCCGCTCCGACGCCGGCCGTGACCCGCCCCCTGGAGAGCCCATGCATTTTCCGACGACGACTCCCGTACTCATCGTGGGTGGTGGGCCGGTGGGCCTGACCCTGTCGAACCTGCTGTCCCGGCACGGCGTGGACCATCTGCTGGTCGAAGCCCGTCCGGGCACCTCCCGTCACCCCAAGGCCCGCGGGGTCTCGGCCCGCTCGATGGAGATCTTCCGGCGCTGCGGACTCGAAGACGCCGTCCGCGACGCCGGCCTTCCGGCCTCGCAGGTCTTCTTCTACCGGGGCAGGGATCTGGTCGACCCGGCCTTCGTGCGCACGGGCGTTGCTCACGACGCGTCGGGCGGTGACGAGAACACCCCGTCGCCAGGGATGATCTGCTCCCAGGACGCACTGGAACCGGTCCTGCTGCGGCGAGCCCGCGAACTGGCGGCCGATCGGGTCCGGTTCGGCGTGCGCTTGCTGTCCTTCACACAAGACGAGGAAGGCGTGCGCGCCGTGCTGGAGGACCGTGCCGACGGCGAGCAGCACACCGTGCGTACGCAGTGGCTCGTCGGCTGCGACGGTGCCGCCAGTACGGTCCGTGCCGGTGCGGGCATCGGGATGGACGGCCCGACGGGCCTGGGCCACTTTCTCAGCGTCCGCTTCGAAGCACCGCTCGGCGAGGTGGTGGCCGACCGGGCGAGCGCCTCGTACTTCCTCACCCCACCCGGGCAGGGTGGCTTCATGGCGGTGGACAACGACCACCACTGGATCTACCAGTACCCCTTCGACCCCGATCACCGGCGTGGGGACGAGGACCTCACCGACCGGAAGCGACTTGAGAGCCTCGTCCGGACCGCGGCCGGCATCCCGGACCTGGAGGTGACCGTCCGCGACACCATGGTCTGGCGCATGGACGCCCAACTGGCCTCCGCCTACCGCAGCGGACGCATTCTGCTGGCCGGGGACGCGGCCCACGTCATCCCGCCGACCGGAGGCCACGGCATGAACACCGGGGTCGGCGACGCGGACAACCTTGCCTGGAAACTCGCCGCCGTCACCACCGGCCACGCCACCGCGGCACTGTTGGACAGCTATCAGGCGGAGCGCCGCCCGGTGGCCCGGCAGGTCATCGACCTGTCCACCGAGAACGCCCGAGCCCGTGCCGGCTACCGCATCGACGACGAACTCCTGCTCACCGCCGCCTACCGCTCCACCGCCGTCGTCCCCGGCCCCGGCACACCCACCCGGCCACCGCTGGACGTCTCCGGCTACCACCCGAGCGGCGACCCGGGACTCCGCGCACCGCACACACGGCTCGACGGACCGCCCGGGATCTCCTCCACCCTGGACCTCGTCGGACCCGACTTCGCCCTGATCACAGCAGCGGACACTCCGGCCTGGCAACAGCAGGCCGACGCCGCCGCAGCAGCCGGCATCCCCGTCACCGTCCACCGGCTCGACAGCGGTCGGCTGCGCGAGGAACACCCCGGCTCCTTCAACCGGTTGTGCGCCCTGCCCGCGGCGGGTTCCGTCCTGGTCCGCCCAGACGGCCACGTCGCCTGGCGTGCCGCCTCCCCGTCCACCGGCCCGGAGCTTCTCCAGGCTCTTCGGAGCATCCTCACCGGCCGCCCATAGCCGCACCGCGCACCGGACGCGGTGTCCGTCACCGCGACGCCGGGCGGACGCAACCCGTCCCGTCGTCACGTCCGGACGGCGGTGAGCGTCTGAACCGAGAAGAACGGCGTCGCAGCCGCGACCGGGGGGCATCCATAACGCGTTAAACCCTCTGCAGGGCGCGCCACTTCCGCCGCCAACATGCGTCTTCCTGTACGCGCCCGGCGGGTCGGGTGGATGGGTGGGAAAGGGCTGCGTGGTCGGCGGAGGCCGTGCAGCGGAGTGCTGAGGGACCGGCTCGCGTCGGGTCAGGCGGTGATCTCGACCAACTCGACACCGCTGTAGGCCGGTACCCCGTCACGGGTGACGACGGCGCGGACCGTTGCCCAGCCGGAAGCAGCGCCTTGCTTCGGCGCGAGCCACACGCTGCCGTCGGCGTCGGTGCCCAGGCGCACGATCGGCCGGCCGTCGAGCTCCCAGGTGATGTCCGCACCGGCCAGGTCGACCGGCGCACCGTCCCACGCGGTGAGGGCCAGCGCCGCCCGGGTGGTGCCGCCCGCGGGAAGTTCGGCGGGCGTGGCGGTGAGCCGGAGGTCGGCGTGCACCGAGTCCGACCGGTACCCCGCCAGATCCGCCGGGTACCACGCGAGTTCGCGCACGAACCGGCCGTCCGCCCAGCGCGCGAGGTAGCCGGGCCGGTGGTGCGCGTCGTCGATCAGCGCATACGTCGGGGTGCCGTTCTCACTGGCGACGAAGCCGTGCGGTGCGACGGTCACCGTGCCCAGGCTGCCGGGCAGCGGCAACGCGCGTGGCTGGAGATCGTGACTGGCAATGATCTCCACTCCCCCGTCGAACGCCGTCCGCGACACCTTCAGATCCTCGGTGAGGTACCGGAACGCTGTCATCGCCCGCCCGAAGTACCGGCCGGCGACCCGCTTCTGTACGAGCGACAGCCCCTTGAGCAGCTCGAATCCGCGCCCCGCCCTGAAGTCCGCCGTCATGTGCTGTGCCTGGTAGTGCAGGTTGAGGCCGAACGCCAGCGCCCAGCTCAGGTTCTCGGTCGTGTCCACACCCCGGTCGAGGTTGTGCGGGTAGAACGCGACCTTGTCGTGCATGACGGCCGTACCCAACGGCCACTGCTGCACGACGACGCCGTTGCGGTTGGGGCCGTCGTACGTGCCGGCCCGGTCGCCCTGCATGGTGTTGAGATAGAAGCCGAGGCTCGACGTAAGGCTCTGGAAGATCCGGTCACCGCCGACCCCCTCGGTACCGATGGGCAGGATCGCGGCGGACTGCGCCGTCTGCTCCACCAGCTCTTCGCAGTACGCGTACGGCGGCGCGCAGAAGTCGGCCGCGTAGTCGTACTCCCGGCGCGCGATCTCGTCCTGGAACATCATGTCCATTCCGTACGTGTCGCGGAACGTGCGGAGCTGGTCGAGGATCAGCGCCCGGGGTGCCTTGCGCCAGCCGCCGATGAGGTACCCGAGGTTGTTGGTGTGCGTCTTGGTGACCAGCTTGCCGTGCCTGTCACGGATCCCGATCCGTTCGACGCCGCCGAGCGCCGCCACCGCCCGGCTGTCGGGGTGCCACCATGTCGGGTTGGTGTAGGCGCTGGCGTAGAACCCCCGGTCGTGGATGGTGTCGATGAGCCGCTGGAACTCCGCCGGCCCGCCGAGGTAGTCGAAGGTGAGGAAATCCGGGTAGTGGTGATCGTGCTGCCCGTCGGAGTAGTAGCTGGCGAGTTCGACGCTGTACGGCCCCCCTGGCACCGCACGCAGGTAGTCGAACGCCACTTCGGGCCGGCCTGTCGCCGAGGTGCCGCCGGTCGGCTGCCAGAGGTCCACCTTGAGGTGCACCGCGTCGGCCAGCCCGGCGCGCAGCTGCGGGTCGAGCTTGTCCGCCAGACCGCGCCAGGAGTTCATCCTGTTGTCGGCCCGGTACGCCGCGAACAGGTCGAAGGCGCTGCCGCCGGCCACCAGCCGGGTCGCGGGGAGCACGTCCGATCCGGCGGGGGCGATCCAGGCGTCGACCCGGTGCATCAACCCGGTCAGCGCCTCGCTGCGGGCCCGGCCGCCCACGAAACCGAACTGTGTCGGGCGGAACGGCTTCACGCTCGCGGGCTGCACGGAGTAGACGCCGAGAGCGGAGTCGTCCTCCTCGAAGAGGATCAGATCGTGGGTCGCGGTCGGCATGCCGTAGTTGGCGTAGAACCCTCCGGCGAGCACCGAGCGCGTGTGGGCGAGCCCGCCCCACTTCGGCGCGATGCCGAGCATGGTGCCGTCGGCGGGGATGACCCGGTAGGCCACTTCGGGGCAGGCGACCAGCTGGATGGGCCGCGACCAGAGGTTACGTACGGCTGTCGGGCGCAGCTCCAGGCGCCCCGCGCGGAGCCGTACCGTCAGGTCCGCGGTGTAGAAACCGGGCACGGTGAGACGGACCTTGGCCTCGTCGGCGGCGACCCGGGTGACCTCGGCCTCGGCCTCGTCGGAGAACACACTGGTGCCGTTGTCGTAGTACACGGCGAGTGGCAGTACACCGGGCGACTGGACCCGGCCGCCGGATGTCCAGTCGAGCAGCCGGCCGCGATCGTCGACGAGGACGCGGTCCGCGCCGCTGCTCAGTTCCAGCGCACCGGCCCGGCTCCAGGTGGTCACCGGCCCGCCGTCGCCGACCACCTCTATGGAGTCCACGTCGAACACGAACGGATCGGCCGACTGCTTGTCGTCGGGGAAGAAGACGAGCACGAGCCGGCGCAGCGGGTAGGTGAGCTTGCCGTCGGCCACCCCGCTCCACGTCATCCGGGCCAGCCGCTGCGGCTCGAACGTCACGCGGGTCCGCCCGTCGAAACCCGTCGGGTCGACCCGGCCGGCGAGCGTGCCCCACTCCTCGTTGTCCTGGTCGAAGATCTTCAGCCAGAGGTTGCCCTTCTTCGGTGCGATCCCGGTGAGCCACACCGAGACCCGGGCGAGGTGCGGCACGTACGGGCTGGGGAGCGCCACCGAGAACTCGCTGTACGCGTCGACCATGGTGACCCGCGCCTGCCCGGCCGTGTCGGTTGCCTCGATCGTCGTTCTGTACACCGTGGTCGGCGGAAGATCGTGCGGCACACCGTCGATGACGAGGCGCACGGTCGTGGCGGCGTCGTCACCGGAGAGCTGCGCGGCAGGGGCCGGCGCGGCTGCTGCGGGCAGGGCGGTCACGACGGGCACGGACACGGCGGTGGTTCCGGCAAGGAAGGTGCGGCGCTTCATGGGTACGCTCCGGCGTCGGCTCGATGGGGACAGCGTGTGCGCACCGTATGACTCCGTCATTAATGCGTCAATACCCTTGTCCCACAAGACCGTTGGCCGATGAATTAACGCGTTAAAGCATGCTCGGGCGGCGGCTGTCTCGACGGGATTCGGTCGTCTTCGCCTGCTCACCAGGTGGAACACACCCTCGGCCGACCGACTTCGGCGTCTCCGCGCCTGGCGACACATGGCGACCACGATGGCCGTCGGATCACGCTGGTCGAGAGCCCGGTGTCGTGGCGCAGCCTCCCGCCTTGCACGCGGCTGTCCGGAGGCCGCCGCCCTGCTCCGCCACCGCCGCCCATCTCGTGGGTTTTCCCTCTCCGAATCCGCAGGCGGCGCGTGGGGGTGGGGGCGGCCCATGAGTGCAGCAGTCATCACTGTCGGGCTGGCATGTGCCGGGTACCTCGTGACCTGTCTGAACAGCCTTCGGATGACACAACGCCAGGAGGGCCCGCTCGGGTCAACCGGCAACTGAGCGAGTTCTACGGGCCCCTCCTCGCGCTGACCGAAATCAACGGCCGGGTGTACCACGCCTTCTCGGAGCGCCGTCCCCGCCCGGACGGCAGATCGCCCTTGCACCACGGACCGGACGAGCTGCCACCGTCATTCGCGGACATGGCGGCGCTGTCGTTCGAACCCGGGCCGCCCGATGACGCCCTACCGGCCGCCGCACTGCTCGATCACGGCGCGGCCGTGCCGCAGCAGTTGTTCGTCGTTGGCGCAGCGGTAGCGGCTCCGGGCCGTGCCGCCCGTGTTGTCGTAGCGCCGGGCGGCGGCGAGCTCCTGGCGGAGGAGCGGGACGGTGGGGGCGGCCGCGGGCCCCATCCGCGCCCACACCTCGGCCACGTCGGGGCGATTGTCCCGATGCTCCGACCACGCGTGCAGCAGCGCGGGCATCGACTCCTCCGGGTCCCTTCCCGCCTGCCACAGCGCCACCGCGAGGGTGCCCGCGACCCAGCCGCCGTTCCCCTCGGGCGACTCCTGGAGTCTGCGCAGGTCGGGCAGCAGCTCGGCTGCCTCGGTGCCCATGCGGGCGATCACCCGCATCGCGTCGTGTCGATGGAACCAAGGCTCGGCCTTGAGGCTTTCTGACAGCGCGGACAGCGCGACGTCCTTCTCACCCCCGACCGACCACAACGCCGCAGCCGCGTCGACGCGATGGCTCGGATCGCTGTCCCGGACCAGTTCCCTCAGCTCCGGCAGTGCCTCCTGCGCCGTCGCGCCGAGACGTGCCAGTGCCCGCAGCGCGGCGCCCCGCACCCTGGTCCCTCCGGTCCCGGAGGTTCGCAGGAGGCGGAGGACCGGCGCCACCGCCTCGGCCGAGCCGGTGGCGGCCACGGCCTCCAGCAGGTACCCGGTGCGTTCGGGCCGGTCCTCGGGATCGATCCAGGACAGCCGTCGGACCAGTACGGGCAGCAGCGCGACGGCCTCCTCCCGGCCCATCCGGTCGATCCAGTCGCCCAGTACTTCCGGCACGTGTCCGAACCGCAGCACCTCGGCGAGCCCGGGTACGGCGCGTGCGTCGCCCTGCGCCGCGAGCGCGCTCAGCGCCGCCCCGTAGGAAGTCTCGTTCCACTGCGCCTGGGTGGGGGAACCCGGCCCGGCCGCCACCCGTTCGGCCAGTGAACCGGCCGCCGGGCCGCCGATGGCGTACAGCCACTCCAGCTCCGCGGCCGCCCACCGGGCGATGCGGGGCTCGGCCTCCCGGAGCTGCTCGCCCAGGAGCCGCACGGGCTCCTCGTGCGGGCCCCGCCATCCCGTCAGGAGCAGACCGCTCATGTCGATCGCCTCGCGCCGCTGGCCCCAGTCGGGACTGCGCAACTGGTCCTCCAGCAGCGCGAATCGTTCGGCGACCCGGTCCTCCAGGGCGTAGTGCAGTTCCCTGAGCAGGTCGGTCGCCCAGGGAGCCTTCACCGAGCCTCGATGCGATGCCTTGAGCCGACGCAGGTACGAGATCATCGTCGGCGTCTCCGGGGCGGGCACCCCGTCCTCGCGCGCCGCGCCCTCCTCCTCCGCCTCCCGTGCCTCCCGCATCACGTCGACGGCCATCTCCACGGTCCGCTCCGGCAGCCGGCCGGGGGCGCAGCGCGCGAGCTGCACCAGGGCCGCCAGTCGCAGCCCCGGTTCGGTCCGGCCGGTGTCGGGGAGCGCGAGGGCGGTCAGGGCGTCCGCCGCCTGAGGCGCGAGCTCCGCGTTACGGACGCCCAGTTCGCCCAGTGCGGCTGCCAGCGCCCGCAGCACGCGCGGGTCCTGCTCGATCGTGAGCCGCCGGCGCAGCGCCGTGAGTACCGCTCTCCGGTCGTCGTGCAACTGCACGAGTGCGCCCGGGAGTTGCTGCCGCAGGCTTGCGTCCGGGTCGTCGAGGAGGTCCAGCAGCGGTCCGCTGCGCGCCCGGGTGTCCGACTCCGCTCGGGCGAGGTTGCGGGCCGAGGCGGCGTACTCGTCCTCGTCGTCGGACTCGAAGTACATCTCCTCCACGGCGCGGCCGTCGCCGTCGATGCTGCGGAGCAGTTCGACGATCCCGCCCCGCCCCGGCAGACCGGCCGTGGTGACCAGTTCGAACAGGAACGGGATGCACGCGACGGTGCTGTCGTACACGTCCCCCTGGTGGTGCACCGCACCGTGCATGCCGTCGAGCGCGATCTCCCGTTCGGTCGCGTCGGCGGACGCCAGCCCCCGCAGCAGGCCCGGCACGTCCGAAGCATCGCCGTACGCATGGCCCATGGACGCCCAGTCGAGGCCTTCGATCCCTGTGAACATGATCGCAAGTCTGCCGGACGCCACTGACAACGGCGGTCGGCGGCGGGACCCGGGACGGTGCTCACCTCCCCGACCGTTGTGATGTGCGGCAGGCCGTACCAGGGGCGGACCCCGGAACGGGGCGTGCGCGCGGGCCGAGCGTCTTGACAGAGACTGCCGTGCGGGGATCGTCTGGAGCCCAGCTCCGGTCGGTCGGAGTGTCCATGGAGTCGGGTACGGGGGTGGACTGGTCGTGTTGCGGGTGTACTTCACGTCCGAGGACCTGGGGCGGGTACGCGTCGCCTCGGGGCCGGATCATCTGTGGGAGATCAGCAACAGTGTGCAGACACTTCAACGGCGCGACGGAGAAGGAGTGTTCGGCGAATGGCGCCGGTGGGTCCGGCCGCGCCTCCCGGGCAGTTGCCGGTTCCTGTCGGCGCTGCTGCCGCCTCACGGCTGTTCTCCGGATTTCCTCACTCCTACCCGGGGCGGCGGCGAGACGTTCCAGTCGGCGGTCGACACACTGGTGCGTACCCCTGGTCCGCGGCTGCGCAGGGATCTGGCACGGGTCGCCGCTTCACGTCGGCTTCCGGGCTGGACGGACGCGCTGGCGGGTGGGGACGGTGACATTCTCCTGCGACTGGGGCACGCCCTGGGCACGTACCACCAGGAAGCGCTGGCCCCGTTCTGGCCGCGCATCCATGCCCACATCGATGCCGACCGCATCGTCCGTCTGCACAGACTGCTCGACGGCGGTACGGAGGGCCTGTTGGCCAGTCTCGGGCCGCGGCTGCGCTGGCGGCCACCGGTGCTCGAAGCCGACTACCCCGTGGACCATCACCTCCGCCTCGACGGCCGCGGGCTCACACTTCAGCCTTCCTTCTTCTGCTGGCCCACGCCCATCACGCTCGCCGACGGTGAACTGCCCCCCGTTCTGGTGTATCCGATCGACCACGCGACGGACTGGATCCGCCCCGCATCCCCGGAACGAGCCGATAGCGGCGTGCCGGGGGCACTGCTCGGGCATACACGTGCCGCCGTTCTCCAAGCGGTGCGGACCGGCTCCTCCACGGTCGGCCTGGCCCGTCTCCTCGGGGTGACGCACCCGGCGATCAGCCAGCACATGAAGGTGTTGCGCGCGGCCGGCCTGGTGACCACGGTCCGCCGGGACGGGAGGTCGTTGCACGTCGCGACCGCGGAAGGGCGTGCGCTGCTGCGTAGTTGCGAGCGCGGCGGAACGCCCCGCCCGGAGGACCGGCCGGCGCCGCCCGGCACCGAGCGGTAAGCCTGGGCTTTCGGGGCTTGCGCCTGTCATGGGCACGAAAGGATGCTGAGGCGAGCTGTCGCACACGCATCCCCCCACCCCCCCACCGTCTCTCCCCCACCGCTTCCCCCCACGCTCCTTCGCCGTCACCTGCCCATGGCCCGGTTTCCCAACGGCGCATCCCCAGTGCGTCTTCGAGGTACCTCGCCGTAGCGGAGGTGCCGAGCGATGCCGCGACACCAAGGCCCCTGAACAGAACGGGCCACGCGTGGGGCGGATGGGCGGGGCGACGACCCCACGAAGGAGATGAAGCAGTGGCATTGCGCACTGCCTTCGGCCGCACCGCAGCCGCCTCGGTCGCCGTTGCCGGCACACTGTTCACCGCACCCGGGGTGGCCCAGGCCTCCCCCCTACCGCGTGCCGCCGCCGCGGCCACGAGCGGGGAGTCGGACTCCGGTCATGGCGTGGCATCGTTCCAGGAGCGTCACGGGCTGCCCGCCAGCGGACAGGTCGACGGCGCGACCGCAGCGGCCCTCCGACACTCGTCCGACGCCGAACTGCTCCGGACATTCCGCACGGCCACGGATCTCGGACCCGAGGAGCTCGCCAACGCGCGCACCGTCATCGGTGTCGGCAAGGGAGCGGGAATTCCCGAACAGGGGCAGGTCATCGCGCTGATGACGGCCATGCAGGAGTCGAAGTTCGTCAACTACCTGACGCCGGTGGACCACGACTCCCTGGGTATCTTCCAGCAACGTCCCAGCACCGGCTGGGGCACTCCTGAGCAGATCACCGATGTCGCCACGTCGTCGAAATCCTTCTACGGTGTGGCTCCCTTCGGCAGCAACCCAGGGCTGATCCAGGTCGACGGCTGGGAGACGATGCCACCGGGCGAGGTGTGCCAGGCCGTACAGGTCTCGGCCTATCCCGACCGTTACGCGCAGTGGGAAGCGTTCGCCCGCGACCTGCTCGCCCGCGAAAGCCCCTCCGTCCCGCCGATCCCCTGATCCCTCGTCGGCCACGGGCATCCCGTACCTCACCGTGCACGCGGCACGGGCCACGCACGCGGTACGGGTGTGCAACGCACTCCGCGCCCTGCGCACCCGCCGCACTTCGCACCCCACTCCCCCCACACCCCTCCCATCAGGAGCCCCGATGCGCAAGAGATTCCTCGCCGCGGCAGTCGTCCTGGCCGCCGCCGGCACGCTCGTCGCCCCGGCCGCGGCCCAGGCGGAAGCCGCCCGCCCCGGTTCGGTGCCGGTACTCGCCCACGGTTCGAAGGCCGGGACGCCGGTCATCAGCGGAGACCACGATCCGGGCACGCGCCTGCGGGTCGGTGGTGTGGAAACGGCGAGCGCGCACACGCTGTCGATCGACTACCAGGTGCAGGAGACCGGCTACTGGTGCGGTCCCGCCGCGACCCGTATCGCACTGTCGGCGCGCATCGCCCCGCCCGGCCAGGCGGATCTGGCCCGGCAGCTCGGCACGACCGAGGCAGGCACCGATCACATCAGCCAGGTGACGGGCGTGCTCAACGCGAACCTCGGGACCGGCTGGTACGAGACCAAGGAGATGCCGAACGATCCACCCACCCAGGCCCAGCGCGACCTGCTGTGGAACGACATCGTCCTGGACATCGACAACAATTACCCGCTGGTGACGAACATCGTCGCTCCGCCGGGGAACCAGCCGCCCGGCTATCCGTCGGACCAGACGATCTACCACTACTTCACGGTCATCGGGTACGACGACGCGAACCGCACCGTCCTCATCGCCGACCCGGCATCCTTCAGCGGCAATCAGATCTACTGGCTCTCCTTCGACCAACTCGCCACCCTGATACCGCCGAAGGGCTATTCCGCCTGATCCTGCGGGTATTCAGCGCTTGGAGCGGGCGACAGCCGCAGCCGGCCGCTGTCGTCCGCGCCCAGGCCACCATGCGGTCTCATGGAGACGACACGGCCGGGTGCCCCGTCAGGCTTGCGTCGTGGGCAGCGAGTGAGTACAGGCTGCGGTCGGCAAGGGTGATCAGCAGGTACAGCACGGCCGCACCGAGCATCACCCAGGCCAGCTGGTGCATGCCGCCGGTGCCGGCGTGCCGGCCGAGGGCGAGCGCCGATGCGGCGGACGCGACCATCGAACCCATGTAGGAGAAGGTGCGCAGCAGCCCGGACGAGTCACCCATGCGCTCCGGATCGGCCTGCCGGTACAACGAGTTCTGCAGAGCGAGGATGTTGAGCCCCTGCGGCACACCGAACACCAGAGCAACGACGAGCAGCATCCGGACCGGGCTGCTCGCGTGCAGGGACAGCATCAGCGCGCATGCGACGATCTGGCCGACGGCGCCGACGATTTTGCCCTGTACGGCCTCGCGGCGACCGGTGAGCGTCGAGACGACGATGGCCGGCGCAAACATCGGCAGCTGCACGAGTCCGGCCTCGGAGGCGAAAAGTCCGCGGTCTTCTTCCACCCACTGGGTGAAGCCGTAGAAGAAGGCGTAGGAAACGACGTACGCCACCAGACCGCGCCCGTATGTGGCGAGCAGGGGTGCGTTCGCGCGAGCACCCGCAGGTCGATGAAGGGCTCGCGGGCGCGCAGCTCGCGCCAGGCGAACGCGAGGGCCGCCGCGACGGCCATCGCGAGGAGGTACAGCGACTCGACGCCCAGGTTCATCAGGAACAGCAGCAGGGTGACGAGCATCGCCGCGAACAGGCCGATGCCCGGGAGGTCGAGGCGCGCGGCGATGCCCGCAGGCCGCCGGGCAGAGTACGACAGCGTTGATCGTCGAGTTGATCGGATTGAGGACCGACCCGAGGTTCATCGGGGGTATCAGGCGTCGGTCGAAGCGGCCTCCCGGGTCGCCCCGCGCGCCGTCGCCCCCGCGAGGCGCCGCGCCGGCGGGTATGGAGGGCTCGCCCTCGCTCATGGCTCGATCAGCCTTCCAGGACGGCCATCGCCTCCACGACCGTCCGCCGCTCGTCCGCCGTGCAGCGTTCCTCCAGTGCACGGGACAGCCAGGCATGACGGGCCGCCCGGTCGCCCTCGGCGCGTTCACGGCCGGGAGCGGTGAGGGTGACGCGCTGCTTGCGGCCGTCCTCGGAATCGGGGTGGCGTTCCACGAGCCCGAGGCGGGAGAGCGCCGCGACCGTGGTGGCCATGGATTGCGGGCGTACGCCTTCCACGGCAGCGAGATCACTCGCCGTAGCGGGCCCGTTCTTGGAGAGCCGGGCGAGGACGGAGGCCTGGGAGAGGGTGAGGTCCGCGGCGTCGTTCACACTTCGGATGCGGCGGCGCAGGCGGCCGACGGTCACCTGGACGGCCCGCGCGGCACGGACGGCGAACGCGGATGCGCTCTGGGTCTTGTTGGCCATGCCCCAACCCAAATCCTTCAGTTGTAACTGTCCAGTATCGACGGAACAGTTCTCATTGGGTTCATCGGGCTGACGCATCGAGTGCCCGGAATGCCGGGCGGCTGCCCTGGATAGAATCGGCCGCGTCGGCGGGACCGCTGGTGTGGGCATTCGGGCATCGAGGAGTCGTTCATGGACCGTTCCGGCCCGCAGCGTGCCGCACGCCTGGCCACATACGGATCCGTATCCACTCACTTGTCGTTGCTGAGCGACCGTCGGCTCGGCGAAGTCGTGGCCGCGGCCACCCCGCTCGGGTCCGGCATCGGGGGCAGGTCCGCGGAGCTGGAAGTCGGTGGGGCCAGGATCTTCGTCAAACGGGTCCCTCTGACGGACATCGAGATGCGGCCGGAGAACGTACGGTCGACGGCGAACGTCTTCGGGCTGCCGACCTTCTATCAGTACGGGGTGGGCTCATCCGGGTTCGGAGCCTGGCGGGAGCTGGCCGTGCACACGATGACCACTGACTGGGTCCTCGGCGGCGAGCACGACAGCTTTCCGCTGATGTACCACTGGCGGGTCCTGCCGGACTCCCCTCGCCAGGGATTCGCCGACGAATTCGGGGGTATCGACGGGGCGGTCGCACACTGGGAGGGCTCGCCAGCCGTGCGTGAGCGGCTGGAGGCCATCGGCCGGTCCTCCACCAGTCTTGTGATCTTCCTGGAACACGTGCCGCACACGCTCGCCGCGTGGCTCAGCGGCCACAGGGCGGCCGCGCCGGAAGGCGAATACGGCCCGAGATACGCGTGGGCGGAGGAAGCCCTGATGCGCGGAGCCGACTTCATGAGATCCCGCGGGCTCGTCCACTTCGATGCCCATTTCCACAATGTCCTGACCGACGGCCGGTCGATCTACTTCGCGGACTTCGGCCTCGCCCTGAGCGCAAGGTTCGAACTCTCGCGGATCGAGGCGGAGTTCCTCTCCGTCCATCTCGCCTATGACGGCCACTACATCGCGAACCATCTGCTCCGGCACCATCTGCCCGACAACCTGCGCGGCAGTGTGGATCACGGGGCGTTTCTGCACAGCTGGATCGCGGGCGAGAGGCCCGAGGGCGTCGCGCCCGTGATCGCCACGATCATCGACCGGCACGCCCGGACTGCCGAAGTCCTGGACGGGTTCCATCGGCGCCTGCTTACCGAGAGCAAGCGGACGCCCTATCCGACAGCCGACATCGAGCGGGCCCGGCAAGGAAGTTGCTCAACGGAATAGCGGCATATCCCTGGACGCGAATATTCCTTCCCAGGAACACTCACTGCCTTGGACGCACTCCTCACCGCACTGGCCGACCCGGCGCGCCGGCGGCTCGTGAGCCTGCTGGCCGAGCGGCCGCGCCCGGTCGGTGTCCTCGCCCAGCTGGCCGGATCGCGCCAGCCGCAGACGCCCAAGCACCTGCAGACCCTTGAGCGCGCCGGCATCGTCACCTCGCAGCGCACCGGCCAGCGCCGCGTCTACGCGCTCCGGCCCGCCGCCCTGCGCGACCTGGCGGCTGCGCTCACCCTGCTCGCCGACACCGCGGACCAGGCCTGTGGCCCGCAAGCGACCTACGACCGCTACGGGCTCAGCCTCCGCACGGAGCGGCTCGCCGCACAGGAGTCGGGGTGGGCCGACGGCCGTTCGTTCAGGTTCCACCGGTCGCTGGCAGGGCACCCCGAGCTGGTCTGGCGTCACCTGACCGAGGCCTCGCTGCTCGCTCGGTGGTGGACGCCGGACGACCTCCGCGTCTCCGAGCTCGTCTTCGAGGCGCGACCGGGTGGGCTGATCGTCCAGGAGTACCGCGATGCGGAGGACGTGGACGGCTCCGACCCGGTCGCCGGGCGCGCGGAGGGAGCCGTCGAGGACGTACGCCCCGGTGAGCATCTCGCCTACCGGCTCTCCCCGCTGCTTCCCGGCGGCGGGCTCGCCTTCACCGCCCATGTCGACCTCGGCCTCCGGCCCACCGCCACCGGCACGGACCTCGACCCCGCGCTGACGGGAGTGAACCGATGGACGACTTCGGCCCCGCACCCGGTCATAGGGTGCGGGGCCGAAGCCGTCAAATGAGCGCTGCGGTCACATTACTCCTGGTCGGCGGTGCGGCGGCGCTTCCACCACACCAGGCCGCCGCCGACGGCCGCGAGGGCTGCGGCGAGTCCGGCGATCAGTCCGACCGGCGCGCTGGAGCCGGTGTCGGCGAGGTCGCCTTCCGGATCCTTCCCGCCCGTGCCGCCGCCGTTGCCGCCGGTGGCCGGGGGCGTGCCGGGGTCGGTGGGCTTACCCGTCGGCTCACCCGGCTTGGTCGGCGTGGGAGTCGGCTTCGGGTCCGGTCCCGGGGTGTCGCCGCCGCTGGAGATGTCGGAGGAGACGGTGTTGCCGCCCAAGAGCAAGAGGTTCGCGTCGCCGTCCTTGGCGTTGTCCGTCAGCGTGCGCACCGATGACTTCGTCTCGCGAGGGAGATAGCGGTGCTCGGTGTCGAAGCGCTGCTTGGCCATGTTCCGCTTGGGCTGCTTGGAGAAGTCCACTCCGCCCACACTCATGGTGTAACGGCCGCCGCCGGCGTCGTGCTCCCACTGCTGTTCGCCTTCACGCAGCGACTTCAGGTACGCCTGGTACACCTTCTCCCGCGTCCAGTCCTTGTTCTCCCCGCGCAGCGGCCACGAGGAGACGTCGTTGCTGTTGATCACCTTGTGGTAATCGGTGGGGGTCTTGGCGTCCTGCTGGCGGATGAACTCCGCCGCCACCCGGGCCGTGTAGACGCGACGCAGGTCGGCGTAGCGCGCGTCGTTGTTCACGCGCCTTTCGACCTCGGGCATGATCAGCCGGTTCATGCGGTCCTCGGTGGCCTTCTTCTCGGCCTCGTTGAACTCGCACAGGTACGGGTCGCCCGGCATGTTGTCGATCTTCAGGTACTGGGCCTTGACCTTCAGCGGCGTATCCAGGATGTGGATGCCGCCGTTCTCCTCGCGGACGACCGCGGTGTCCGGCTCGATCCAGTTGCGGACCTGGAACCAGCAGGGGACGCCCTCGGAGTTGCGGGGCAGCGACTTCCAGTACTCGTCGGCCTCCGGGCGCTTCGTCGGGTTCATCGCATCGGCGAAGTCCCTCTTCAGCTCCAGGTCGGCCTCCAGCAGGGTCCGGCCGGCGTCGGTCTTCCCGAACGCGCTGTCCATGATCTTGTCGGGCTGGTCCGGGTTGAGGTTGACCCAGAACTTCTCCGGGGTCAGGGCGAGCCAGGTGAAGAACGCGTCATTGATGAGCTGCGCCTTCTCCTTGCCTCCCCAGCCGGCGGTGTCCTCGGGGACTTCCTTGGCGGAGAAGCTGTAGTCGACGCCTTTGCCCTTGACCGGCTTGCCGATGTACCGCAGCTCCAGCGTGGTGAAGTCCACCCCGCCGGGCCCCTTGGGCTGGAGCCGGTTGGGGTCGGCCGCGTTCTTGCGGTCCAGGAACTCCTTCATGGCCTTCGGGTTCGGGCGCGACTCGCGGATCAGGTCCTGCGCGCCGCCGCCGGTGACACCCTTGGAACCCGGGGGCTGCATCGTGGTCGTCTTGTCCCGCACGCCGCCGCTCGGGGCCAACTCGACCTTCCGGGAGCGGTAGTTGTACTCGGTGACCTTGCCCGGGGCGTTCTTCTTCAGTTCGCTCAGGTGCTTCTTGGCGGCCTCCTCCTGCGGCTCGGCGAAGACGTACTTCAGCGACTTGACCGGGCTCTTCTCCTGCTTGGACCAGGCGATGTCGCCGGGCTTCTGCTTGGGGTCCGGGCGCCCGTTGGACTTGATCTCCAGCGCCTCCCCGGTCTTCTTGTTCCAGGCGTCCGCCTGACGCCGGTGGGTCTCGCCGGTGTCGGGGTCGGTGAAGTCGAACTCCTTCTGGCAGATCCAGTCGTCGCCGACGAGCCCGTGATCCTTGATGATCTTCTTCTCGAACGCCTTGCCGCGCGGGTCGTTTCCGGCGTTCTTGATCAGGATGATGTCGCGCCAGTAGGTGAAGTCACCGTAGGCCTTCGGGTTCTTCTTGCTGGCCCTGATCCACTTCCACCACACCCGGTCGACCGCCCGGGACTTCGGAGGCTCCTTGGCCTCCTTCTCCAGCCGTTTGACGTCCTCCTCGGACGGCGGACCGAGGCCGTCCCACTTCTTGCCCGGGTTCTCGTACTCGTAGGTGTCCCACTGGGACTTGGCCCGCGAGGCGTCGGCATCCGCGTCGGGCAGATCCACGATGGCCTGGAGATCCTCGGCCAGGTCGAAGTAGTCCCGGCACAGCATCCCCGGGTTCGGCGGCTTCTTGGCCGGCGCGGCATCCGCACTGGAGGTGAGGCCCGGCAGGCCGGTGAGCGTGAGAGTCGCCGCGGCGGCGACCGCGACAGCGGACGACAGGCGCGCCCTCACGCGTAAACGTATGGATTTCAACTCTTTGTCCCTTACCTGAGGGGGCTTGGGGGACACTTGAGAGCGGTGTGAGCCCCCCGTGACATGACACCGCCAACGAGGCAGTCTGTACCTCAACTCTTTTTGAATGCAACCTGATTGGCGCCGCGACACGCGGGCCGTTGCCGCACCGGCGGGGACACCGAGTAGGGTCGGCCGGTATGGAGATGACCGAGGACGAGTACCAGGAGCTGGCCGAGCTGGACCGGATCCGCTCCAGCAACCCCGTCCTGGACGCCTGGCTCCAGATCCAGCAGCAGGAGTTTCCCGCTTGGGCCCAACAGCACGACGGGGACTGGGACTTCACCCCCGCCTCGCTCGATCGCCTGGAGGCCCTCGTCCGCTCCCGCTACACCAGCAGTGACCAGGCATGGGAGGAACGCGGCAGCGACTTCCTCCAGACAGCCGCCTGGTATGTCGGCGAGGTCCACAACCGCACCTGTGGCACCCGGTGGCAGTTCCACCCCGACTCCGCCACGGCCGACCCGGCCGTGTGGCCGTTCGTCACCGTGCCGTTCGACCGGCTCTTCGACTTCGAGGACGAAGACGGCATCGAATCCGATGCCAGGCCCCTGTACACGCCGGTCAACCGCCTGTGCGGAATCCTTGACACGGACGGCGGGAGCCTCATCACCGACATCGATATCCACACACCCCCGTCGTAGCAGTCGGCAGGATCGCCTCAACGCGCCCTGGGAAACTGCTGGTTGGGGTGCGACGGTGCGAACGGTGCGGCGTATTCATGGTCCGAGCGGTGCGGGTTCTCGCCGCCGACGGCCGCGAGGGGGTTGATCGGGCCGAGCTCTTCCCCGTCCGGCCCACAGCCGGCTCCCGGCCCAGGGCCCGGCCGAAGTTCACCAGGAGATCACTTTCACACCACGTCGGTGGATCGAGGCTATGGTTCGGCGCATGCACTCGCTGATCACCGCCATCGTCGAACACGACGAGGCCGCCCGCTTCCTGGCCTGGCCGGGCGACTTCGACCTCGATCGGGGGGACCATGTCGAGAACGTCCACCTCGCGTCGGGCGAGGCGTTGGAGGGCTTCGCGGGTGATGGAGCGGGGGCACGTACTTCTTCTGCGGCGATGGCGGCGAGGAGCGTCCCGTCCTGTACGCGGACTCCGAAGGCGGCGCCGCTCTGGTCGCGATCGGCTTGCCGGAGCTGCTGCGGCTCCTCCTGGTCGCGCCCTGGTGGCGCGACTGCCGCGCGTTCACCGAGGAGGAGAGCTGCGAGCTGGCCGCCGAGTACCGGGAGGACATGCCCGACCTGACAGCTCGACGGGACCGTGCGGCCGAGGCTCTCGGCCTCGCCCTGCCCAGCGAAGCCGCGGTCCTGGCTCGCCTGCACCAGGTCGCCACCGGGACGGGCAAGGACTTCATCCTGGTCTTCACGGCGGAGGACGAGCCCTATGACCCGCTGATCAAGGGCTGAGTGCCATCGTCCCGGTCCGTCCGCCGACGTGAGCGCCGGAAATCGCCCGGCCGGCTCCACATCGGCCACGAGGAGCGCCGGATCGCTCTCGCGTCCACCTGCTGTCGGCGGGCTGCGGGGTCACTCCGCGGGCCTGTTCACGCGGATCAGAGTCTGCCGGCCGTTGGCGACGAGCTTCCGATCGCCGCCGGCCCGGACGCCGTACACCTCCAACTGGCATACGGTCAGGGTGCGTCCGGACTTCAGAACAGTCCCGATCGCTTCGATGTGGTCACCCGCGGCGGGCGCGAGGAGGTTGATCTTGTACCCGACGGTGAGGACCTCGGACTCCTCGGGGAACAGTGTGAGCGCCGCATAACCGCCGGCGCTGTCCGCGATGGCGCTGGTGGCGCCCGCGTGGACGTAGCCGTGCTGCTGGGTCACCTCGGGACGGGACGGGAGCTCGATGTGGACCCGGCCGGGGCTGATGTGGGTCATGCGTGCACCGAGGTGGGTCATGAGGCCCTGGCGGTCGAAGCTGTCCTGGACGCGCTTCTGGACGTCGGGGCTCGCCTGTTCCTGCTGCGCCATGGTGACCGCCATCGGCGGTTCCTGCTGGTGGAATGCCTGATCGGGCTACGAACCCGCCTTGCCCGTACGCGTACGAAGGAGAGCACATGGGAGACCGACCGCACCGGAAGGCCGACGACCGAGAGCCTGGTCCCCAGGACCGGGCGGGCAGGAACGCTGGCGCCGACAGCCGGGTGGACCAGGACCCGGGCCGTCATGCGGAGGGGGCCGAGCAGTCCGGTCCACGGGGCGACGGGCCGGCCGCACGCGGTGCCGACGCACTACGGGAACGTCGATGAACCACGGGACCGGAGAGCTCGGTGGCGGCTAAATGTACCCAGTGGCAGACGCGGCGCCGTCTTCTGTAGGTTCTGCCGATGCGGCAATTCGCGGAGATCGAAGACCTGTCGGAACTCGTGCATGATGCGCTGGGAACGGGACGCCGCGTTGTCGCGGTGGACCGGCTGCGCGGGGGAAGCAAGAAAGGCGTGTACCGGGTCCGCCTCGACGGACCCCGTACAGAGAGTGTGATCGTCTACAGCTGGGCCGAGGCCGAGAACTTCTGGCCAGACGCGCGAGAGACCGATCCGGCCGACCCGTTCGCACCCGCCTCCGGGATGGTTCCGTTCCTGACCGCACGACGGACTCTGGAAAGTCTCGGGGCACGGACTCCGCGGGTGCTCCTGGCGGATGACAGCCGGCGCCGCTTCCCGGCGGACGTCGCCGTGGTCGAGGACGTCTCCGGCGGCACGCTCGAAGCACTCTTCGAAGCCGACCCGGGGCGCGCCGCCGGGGCCCTGGGCGACCTCGCCGAAATGCTTGAGGTGATGCACCGGGACCGGGCCCGGCACTACGGCAAGGTGGATCTGCTGGGGCGGGGCGACGGCGTGTCCGAGGTCTCGTGCGAGCGGCGGGTGCTCGACCGCGCCCTGCGGGACCTTGAGGAGGCGGCGGGCCGCGACGGCAGCATCGCGACGGCCGGCGCCGCGCTGCGCGACCGTCTGCGGGAGTTGGCCGACCGGGTGAGTCCTCGCACGGAATACGGACTGATCCACGGAGAACTCGGGCCCGACCATGTCCTGATCGACGCCGAAGGGCGCCCCGTCCTGATCGACATCGAGGACCTGATGTACTTCGACATCGAGTGGGAGCACGTCTTCCTCCGGCTCCGCTTCGGCGAGCGGTACACCGCGCTGGCCCGGCCCGGTCTCGATCCGCAGCGGCTCGACCTCTACATGCTCGCGATGCGTCTGTCGCTGGTGGCCGGTCCACTGCGCCTCCTCGACGGTGACTTTCCCGACCGGGCGTTCATGCTCGGCGTCGCCGGGCACAACGCGAAGCAGGCTCTGGCGCTCCTGCCGTCGGTGTAGCCCCCGGGGCACGCGAGGTCGCGTGGAGCACTCGCGTACGACCGCGGCGGCCTTTCCGGGGCTGCGCGCCGGCCCGGCCGTGCGGGACGAGAGGGTCGGATGGTCACCGTCCCGCCGGTGTCACGGACTTGGGCGGCCGGAGTTCGGCGCGTCGCAGCACGGGCACAGACAGGCCGAGCGCCGCGGCGAGCAGGCAGATCGCGCCGCATCCGGCGAAGAACACGTCCGCTCCCCACAGGGCCACGGTGACGCCGACGACCGGAAAGAGTGCGGGTGCGAGGCCGAGCGTGCACAAGGTCGTGACCGAGGTGACCCGGCCGAGGTATCGGGGGTCGGTCTCCGTCTGGATCAGGGCACCGGTCACGGTTGTGGTGAACCCGCTGGTCAGGCCGATCAAGGCGCTGAACAGCACGGCGGTGGGCAGTGAGGGAGCGTGCCCCAGGGCGGCCGCCCCCGCGGCGGTGCCGAGCAACGCGCCGGACATCGTCAGTCCGGCGCGCGGTATCCGGGGCGACACGGTGAGCAGCAACGCGGCGGCCGCCGCTCCGATGCTGAATGCGCTCGCGACCCATCCCATGCCCGAGGCGCCCCAGCCGCGTTCGTCCGCCAGGAGAACCAGGCCGGTGGCGACCGGACCGCTGAAGCACATCTCGCTCAGCCCGATCACCGCGACCAGTGGTGCGAGCATCCGGTGGCGGCGGACATATCGCAGGCCGTCAATCAACTCGCGCCAGGCGGACGCACGTTGAGACACCGCCTCGGCCTCGGCTGTGATGCGCACCGTGAGCAGAACGACGAGCGAGACGGCGAAAAGAACGCCTGCGACCGTGAACGCACCGGCCGCACCACCGATCACCAGCACGGATCCCGCCAGAAGGGGGCCGACGGCGTTGCTCAGCCGGATCGACAGCCCGCGCATCCCCTGGACCCGGGCGAGTTGCTCAGGCGCCGTGATGCGCGGCGGAAGCGCACCCACCGCCGGCATGAACACCGCGTCGACCACGCCGAAGACCAACGCGACCGCGACCAGCAGCCACACGCTCGGGGACGCCGGCACAACCGCCGCAGCCACGGCGAGGATCACCGCGCAGCGGATCGCGTCGCTGAAGACGGCAACCCGGCGCGGCCCGAACCGGTCGGCCACTACGCCCCCGCCGAGCATGAGCACCGCGCGGGGAAGCGCCCCGGCCGCGACCACCAGACCCACCTGCGGCGGCCCGCCGACGCGAGTGGCAGCCCAGGACAGGGCGAGAAAGTACACGACGTCGCCCGTGACCGAAGCCGTATACGCGGTGAGCCAGCGCAGGACATTGATGTCCCGGAACGCGGGCCGCGCGGACAGGGACATGTCGTGCGCGCTCACGCGTCGCCGGTCGGCGGCTGACCCGTCCCGGGCACCGGGAACGCCTGCACTTGCAGCACCACCGGAGAGGAACCTTCGGGCGCTTCGCTCGCTCCGTGCCGGTAGCGGGAGATCACCTCGAAGATCTCGGCCCTCATCCGGTCCACGTCACCAGGGGTCAGATACAGCAGGAAGTCGCTGTAGGCAGTGACGTCGAGCCATTCCTCAGGAAGCAGCGCCACCTCCTGCGCGGCCCGGCGCAGTCGATCGGCAGCGGCCACGGCGACTGCCTGTACGTACGCGCGTCCGGCCTCGCGCTGTTCCGCGGGCGCGGCCGCGGGATCGTGGATCGACTGCCGATGGACGGATTTCCACCATCGTTCCCGTCCGGTGCCCCGGTCCGGCTCGTCCACGATGAGTCCGCCCGAGGCGAGGCGGCGCAGGTGATAGCTGGCCGCGCCGGGGTTGATGCCGAGTTCGTCGGCGATGCGGGTGGCGGTGGAGGGACCACGCTCGCGCAGCAGGGTGAGCACGTTCAGGCGCAGCGGGTGAGCGAGTACGCGCAGGGCAGCGGTGCCGAGTTCGATGTCCGGTTCCGAGGACTCGGCGGAGGCAGAGCACTTGGCGGAGGAAGTGGAGGGAGCGGCCATGCGCCGACGATAGACCTACAACAGTTGTTTCGAAAGAGATGTTGTGAAGGCATGGGTCATGGGCAGGAGCCTGAACCCAGGAAGGGGCAACACACCGGCCTTCCGGCTCATGGACGGCCAGTTGACGGAAACCCTCGCCCGGCCACGGATCACCGGCCGGGCTCGCGCTCGGGGATTGCGGCCAGGGCGATCACGCGGTGCATGACCGCCGTCGGAATCGAAGGGTTCTGGGCGGCTTCCTCGGCACTGTGCTCATCGAGGAGCAGGGAGATCAGGACGTCCGACGGCAGGGCCGGGTTCTGCCGGGCCGAGTGCTGCACACTGCGCTCGGCATCACCGGCCAGCCTGACGGCGGATGCGGGTGACAGGCGCGGGTCGGCGGCGGCGCGGCCTCGCACCTGGGCGTCGGGATCGCGGCTGAACCGTTCGACGAGGGCGGCGCACGATGCGGGGTCGTCGAGCGCCAGAAAGCGGAAACGGGGATCCGGGTCCTCGGCGAAACGGAGCAGGTCGTGACGGGGAAAGTTGGGGTGATTGAGGGGACGCCCCGGGAACGAGAAGCTGCCGGACCACCAGCTCCACACTTCCAGGAGCAGGTTCGCCGGGGCGTCCTCGCAGGACTCGGTGAGGAACAGGCGCACGACGCGGTCCTCGTCGTGGGCGAGTAGCTCCACGACGTCCGACGGAAGGTGCGGAGCGCGGGCCACGCTGCGGCGGATCCGAAGGTTCGGCGACACAGCGAGCCGGCGCATCGCGTCGGCGTCGGCGTGAAGGGCGGCGATCCACCACACCGCGTACGTGCGGTCATCGGCGGTGATGTCAGGAACGGTGGCCGCCATCGCCTCGATCTCGGCCGGGCTCGAAGGCGGGCGGGACTCGGAGTCCGGCGCCCGCTCGATACCGATTCGTACTCCGAACTCCGGGTACATGGCATGGTGCGCCACCTGATCCGCTGCCATCTCCGCCAGAACAGTGCGAAACGGCGAATCCGCGGTGGCGGCAAGGAGCCTGCTCCATTGCGCGGGCGAGAGTCTCCCCGATTCCGCCGCTGTGCCGCGGACTGCCCTCGCGGGGTGGACGGCCGCCGCGTCCAGGACACCGGCCGGAAGGTCGTCGCGGTAGAGGAAATACACGAAGGGCTTCTTCCCCACGTCGAAGAGGCTGATCAGCACCTCCGCCGGGGCGGCGCGGTTGAAGCCCAGGCCCCGCAGCCACGCATCGGCGAGGCCCTCGGAAGGTTGAAAGCCCTCGGGCAGCGAAGCCCAGGCGTCCGGGACGGCATCGGTCTCAGTCATCCGCCGATTGAACAGCTACTGAATCGGAAGGATCAAGGCATCCTCGCATCCGCTGTATACACGGAAGGGGCGACGTCCGAGGAATCCGGGGAACCAACGTCGCCGTACTCGCCTTCCTCGTCGGGATGAACACGAGCGCGGGAGACACCCCACCGAACCGCTGACAAGAGCTGGCAGCACATCCCCGAAGCCGAGGCCGGAGCCGGAGCCGACGCCAAGGCCCGATGGTTGAGCTGCCCAGCCACTGGTACTGCCGTAGAGCCGGGGCCGACCCGGACGCAAGGGTGAGGGTCGGCTCCGGCAAGGTCGAGCAGGGTGTCTCAGCCGGCGTCGGCGGTCTCGTCGAAGAAGCGGACGATCCGCGGAAGGGCCTGCCTCACCGAGTCGCTGTGGTCGAAGTCGCCGACGTCCGTGAGCCGGTAGTCGGCGCCGTTGCCCCTCAACTGTTGTGCACAGTATCCGGAGTGGGAGTCATCGACGTCCTGGTCACCGTGGGCGTGGAAGAGGCTCACAGGTACGTTCGGCTTCCAGTCGCACGTGGTGTCCAGCGCGTTGAGCCGGAGCTTGAGGGTGCCGCTGGGCGTGCGGATCTTGTCCAGGAAGTCCTCGGTGAACAGGTCCTTGGAAGCGGGCGGCAGCGCGTCGGCGATCTGCTCGGTCGTGTGGTCACCGTCGAAGAGGCCCTCCACGATCTGGTCGTAGGGCGCGCGGAAGGCTTCGCCCGGCGAGCTGTAGAGGCCGTAGGTCTTGTTCCATGCGGTGGCGAAGTAGGCAAGATAGAGACCGGACTTGGCGATCTTGTCGTCCGCTGCCGCCGCCTCGAACACGGACAGGTGGAACGGGCCGGCGACCGGAGCGAGCGCTCCGAGCCGGAAGTAGTGGTCGGCGCCCTCATCCTGGAGTGCCCGGCCGACCAGCATCGTCGCCGGCCCGCCCTGCGAGAACCCGCTGACCTGGACCGTACGCTCGAGCTCCCGGCCGTTTCGGTGGGCGAAGGAACGGGCCGCGCGCAGCCCGTCGACACTGGCGGCGACGGTGGCCCGTGGGTCACCGTAGGGGTGGAAGCCCTCGCCCGCGCCGAGGCCCACATAGTCGGGGGCCGAGACCGCGCGTCCGGTCGACGCGAACAGGTACGCGGCGAGTCGGTCGTCGGAGGCCGGGTTCTCCGAGGCGACGTCCTTGCGGTAGGCGATGGTTCCGTGCAACCAGGAGACGGTCGGCAGACGATGCCCGACGGTCTTCGGTAATACGAGGAGCTGGCTCGCCGTGGTGGGCTCACCCGCGCTGTTCGTGGTGCGGTAGACGATCTGGTACGCCGTCACTCCGTAGCGGACCTGGGAGGAATCGATCTTTCCTCGGAGCTCCAGGGTCACCTGTTGTGCCGTCAGGTCGGCCACCTGGCGAAAGGAAACGACGGTTCCGGCCTGCGCCGGCCGGGTGTGGGTGTCATCGATCGGGGCCGGCACGGTCGCGGCAGGTCGGGTCGGGGTCGCGGCCGTCGAGGACGAGGCCGGCAGGGTCAGTGCCGCGCCACTGCCGAGGATCGCCGCACCGACCAGGAGCCGGACATGGAAGCGCTGTGAAGTCATGTGTGGATCTTGCCGACTGACGGTGGCACAGGGACATGGGGCCACCCACCCACCTTGCGTAGGGCCAGCCCCACAGGGCTTCCCTAGGGCACGCGGGTGCGCAGGCGGTGGACGGAAAGGCCGCGTTCGTCGGTGACCCCGGAGCACCTCGGCCCGGTGGACGGCCGCTCGGCGGAGTCGGGTTCCGGGCTTCCGTGGAAGGGCGGTCGGCATGGGGCGCCCGGTCACCGAAGGCGCTGGATGTCCAGGGTCGGGTCCATGACGAGGACCACACCGCCGCGGCCGCTGGATGTCGAGCCGCTCTTTCCTGGGCTGGCCGCGTACCGGGGCACCACCACCCGGTTGCACCCGAGGCCGGGGAACCCGGACGTGTCGGCCAGTTCCGCGGGTGGCCCGATGCTGTGGCCGGCGGACGAGCCGTGGCCGGTGTGCACCGAGGCCCACGGTCGTGGACGTGGCCGGCGTCCTGCGGACATACACCGGGAGCGCGAGGTCCTGGCCTTGGCGTGGGCCCGCGACCCCCTTTTCCGCCCCGCGGAGGAGGGACGGCACCTTCTGGACGAGCTGGGCCGCGAGCACCGGATCCCAGGCGTCCGCGAGACCGATCCCCTACCGTTGACCGGCCTTGCGCAGCTGTACCGGCGGGACGTCCCCGACCTGCCGGCCGGCCCGGACGGCTGCGACCTGCTCCAGGTGTTCTGGTGCCCTTTCCACGCGCACGGCCCGAGCCGGTACGACCTGCTGCTCCACCTGCGTCGGCGCAGGTCCGCGGAAGTCGGTGAGGTGCTGGCCCGCGCACCGGTCCGCCACGCCCACCGAGGTCGTCGTGGGCCGCGCCGACGAGCTCAACGTCTTCGTGTGCCCCGCCGATCCCGACCACCCGCACCGCTGGAGCATCCAGTAGCCCGTCCGGCTCCCGGCCCGTTGGCCGTCCGCGGGCCCCGGCCATGACCGGCACGGTGTCTTGGCCATCAGCATCCGCCGGTTCGCACCCTTGAGCAGTCTTTGAGTTTTCCTCGAATCGCCCTTGCTCCGTGACAAGCACGCATGATCATGGAGACTCCAGGGGCCGAGGGGTGCGGCTCGCGCCTGCTGCGCACTGCCCGCCGCTCGTCGTTTGCCCCTGCCGCTGCCGCTCAGTCAATGGAAGGTATTCCGTGCGCAAGCTCGTGTACTACATCGCGTCCACTCTCGACGGTTTCATCGCGGGACCGGACGGTTCCGACCCCACCGGTCCGGACGGCTTCTGGCCCGTGCCCGAGGACTACGTTCAGCACCTCATCACCGAGTACCCGGAAACCCTGCCCGCTCCGGCCCGTGCCGCACTGTCCATCACCGCCGACGGCACGCATTTCGACACCGTCCTCGAAGGACGCCGCTCCTACGAGATCGGTCTCCGGGCCGGATTGACCGACGCCTACCCGCACCTGCGGCATCTGGTGTTCTCCCGGACGCTGAGCGAGAGCCCGGACCCGGCGGTGGAGCTGGTCGCGGACGATCCGGTGGAGACCGTACGACAGTTGAAGAAGCAGGACGGCAAGGACATCTGGCTGGTGGGCGGTGCCGAGCTGGCCGGTGCGCTGTACTCCGAGATCGACGGGCTGATCGTCAAGCTGAGCCCGATGACCATCGGCACCGGGATACCGCTCTTCTCCCACAACGCGGCATTCGACCCGTGCGGTTGGGAACTCACCGACCACACCGTCCTGAAGAGCGGGGCAGCCTTCCTCACCTACGCCCGCCGAAGCCCGGCCGTGTAACGGTCGGGCGAGGGCCGTGAACACCCGCGGCCCCCGCAGCAATGGTCCCTCGACAACACCCGCGGGCTCGCACCAGGCCCGAACGGCAACTCCGGTCCCCGCGACCCGAACCGGGTCCCGGAGACCGGAGTTCGCCACCTCACGCGAGTCCCGGGTCAGCTCACAGCACGCACATGCCCGGGGACCGGGCAGCGCGAAGCGAGGAGCGCACGGCGACGGTTCTCAGGAACGACTCAAGGACAAGGTCGCGGTCGTCACCGGCGCGGGCAGCGGGATCGGGAGGTCCGCCGCCGAACTGATGAGCCGGGAAGGCGCCCGGGTCGTGATCGCCGACCACAACACCCAAGGAGCCGAGGAGACCGCCGGGCTCATCGAGGCCGCGGGCGGCCGGGCGCTGCCGGTCACCGTGGATGTCACCGGCGAGGGCTCGGTCGCCGACATGGTCGCCGCGGCCATCGGCGAGTTCGGCGACCTGCACGTCCGGTGCAACCACGTCGGCGGAACCAACCCGCGCAAGGACCTGGACCTGTTGCGCATGGACATGGACGAATTCGACCGGGCCGTCGCCCTCAAGGTGCGGGCCGACCTGACCGCCCTGCGCGCGCCCCTCCGGCTGTTTCCTCGCGGTACACCGCTCGCAGGACTGCGGTATGCAGCTCGCAGCACTTGCGGGTTCGCCGCTCGCAGGACTCCGGGCCGGAGACGTGTGTCGGCCGATTCACCGAGAAGGGACCTCGGGATCAGTCCCCGGGCTCCCCGGAGCCCCGGCCGGCCGCACTCTTCCCCAGCCCGCCGCGGTGGACGACACTCGTCGCAAGATCACAACACCTCTACGACGGGGGAGATCGGGGTAGGCACATGCGGGGTCTCGTGCTGCGGCTGGCCGGGCTCAACGCCGGGGCGGAGAGCGCCATGCGGCTCATCGGCTTCTTCGACACCCTCGTCGAGCAACGGCTCGGCCTCGACGGGGTACTGGTCATGGCGGCCCGGGTCGCCGAGTGTCCGGTCGGTCTGGCCGGGCCCGGTCCCGACGGTCTCGCGGCCCGGCCGGACGGCAGTACGCGGCCGGGCGGGCCTCCCCCGGGCGCGGCCGTCCGGGAACTGCGCGGCGGGCAGCGGGCCTGGCTGGCACGAGAGGGTGCCCCGCAGGCCTTCGACGAACTGCTTCTGGAACGTTTGGCGTTGGCCTGCGACACCGTACTGAGCCGTCGCGGGAGCGAGGCGGTGCCGCTCGACCCGGCGCTGCTGGAGACCGTCATCAGCTCCACCGCCCCGCTGCCCGAACGGGCCCGCGCGCTGCGGCTGCTGGGCCTCGCCCCTTCGGGCCCCCTCACCCTCCTGGCCGTCGACGGCGGTCGGGGCCCGGAGGGGATGGCACCACTCCTCGAACGGCTCCCACCCGCCTCGGCGGGCCGTCGCCGGACGGCCGCGCTCGGCTCCGTGCACGCGGTGGCCGTGGCGGGCCCGCTGCCGGAGCGGCTGCTCGCCCCGGCGGGCTTCCGGATCGGGGTCGGTCCCGAGGCCACCGGGACCGAGGCGCCCCGCTCCTGGGAGGGTGCGGTGCGGGCGCTGCGCTTCGCGGGGACCTCTCGCTCGGACGTGGGCCTGGCCCCGGTCGTGGAGGAGCCCGCGATCTACCACTCCTCGCTCGGCGCCTTCGAGGTGCTCGCGAGGGAACTGTCCGGCCCGGCCATCGCCGGCATCGGAGACCTGGACGTCCTCGACGCGCTCGCGGCGGAGCCCGGCAGCGGCACGGAGCTGCTGACCACGCTGGAGGTCCTGGTGCAGACGGATTCGCTGCGCGCGGCGGCGCGGGAGCTGCACCTGCACCACAACTCGGTGGCGGTGCGCGTCGCGCGGGCGGAGGCGGCGCTCGGCTACGGGCTGGGCGAGACCGTGGGCCGCTTCCGGCTCGCGCTGGCCCTCGCCCTGCGCCGTCTGCGGGACAACCCGGCGTAGGGCCGCCGACGCGGGTGGCGCGAGGCGCATGGGAGGGGCGGTGTGAGTGCGCCGGGGAGACGGAGTTCGCCGGCGGCCCCGGCGCCCCTTCCCCCTCCGTCCGCCGGGCGCAAGGCGCCAAGCGGCGCGGACAGAGGCCGTTCCCGCGCCATCCGGCGCATGCCGCGGGCAGGACCGCGGACCCAGACTGACGGACGTCAGCAGCGGCTCTCCCGGGCGGCCCTCGTTCCGTCCGGGGCCGCTCCGTGCCGTCCGCCGGAGGCCCCCCGTGCCCCTTCCCCTGCCCGTCGATCCCGAACTCGCCCCGTGGCTCTCCCTGCTGCCCGCCCTCGACGTCGGCGACGCCGCCGCCGCACGGGCCACCGTCGAGGCGATGGGCGCCGCCGCGCCGCCCTTCGCCGTACCCGAGGGCATCGAGCTGAGCGAGCACCGCGTTCCGGGGGCCGCGGGCGCCCCCGAGGTTCCGGTGGCGGTCTTCCGTCCGACGGGGGCCGGGACGGCACTGCCCGCGGTGCTCTACGTGCACGGTGGCGGGTTCATCCTGGAGGAGGGGGACGGCGACCGGGCCCTCGCGGCGCGCTGGGCGGCCGAACTCGGCGCCCTCGTCGTCGCCGTGCGATACCGGCTGGCCCCCGAGCACCCCTATCCGGCCGCCACCGACGACTGTTACGCGGCCCTGGAGTGGCTCGCCGCGAACGCCGTCGGCCTCGGGGCGGACCCGGCACGGATCGCCGTCGCCGGGATCAGCGCCGGGGGCGGCCTCGCCGCCGCCCTCGCCCTGCTCGCCAGGGACCGCGGTGGCCCGGAGCTGTGCTTCCAGCTGCTCGACATCCCGGAGCTGGACGACCGCCTGGAGACCCCCTCGATGCGGGAGTTCACCGACACTCCGGTGTGGAACCGCCCCAATGCCGTGCACAGCTGGCGGGCCTACCTCGGGGCGGACCGCGACCCGGCGGCCCCGGTACCCGCCTATGCCGCGCCCGCCCGCGCCGAGGACCTGTCCGGGCTGCCGCCCGCGTATGTCGCCGTCAGCGACCTCGACCCGCTGCGCGACGAGGGCCTCGACTACGCCCAACGCCTCGTGCGGGCCGGTGTCCCCACCGAGCTGCACCTGTTTCCCGGCACCTTTCACGGCGCGGCGGGCTTCGTGCCCGACACGGCCGTGACCCGCCGCATGAGCGAGGGCGCGCTGGACGCGCTGCGCCGCGGTCTCGCCGTCTGACCACCCACTCCCCCGCAAGGAGCCGCACATGACCGACCAAGCAACCCCCGTACCGGAGTACGACGCGCTCGTCGTCGGCGCCGGTTTCGGTGGCCTCTACGCCCTGCACCAGCTGCGCGCGCACGGGTTCAGCTGCCACGCCTTCGAGACGGGCGACGACGTCGGTGGTACGTGGTACTGGAACCGCTATCCCGGAGCCCGCTGCGACGTCGAGAGCCTGGACTACTGCTACTCGTTCTCCCCCGAGCTGCACGCCGAGTGGGACTGGACCGAGCGCTTCGCCACCCAGCCCGAGATCCTGCGCTACGCCAGGCACGTCGCGGACCGCTTCGATCTGCGACCGATGATCTCCTTCGAGACGCGGGTGGCCTCCGCCGTGTGGGAGGAGGAGAGCAGGACGTGGCTCCTGACGACCGAGGACGGCCGCCGCGCCCGTGCGCGCTTCCTCGTCACCGCCGTGGGCTGCCTGTCCGCATCCCGCGTTCCCGATCTGCCCGGCCTCGCTGCCTTCCGCGGCGAGGTGCACCACACCGGCCGTTGGCCGCACGAGGGCGTGGACCTGGCGGGCAAGCGCGTCACCGTCATAGGAACCGGTTCCTCCGGCATTCAGGCGGTGCCCGAAATCGCTGCGGCAGCAAGTCATCTGACGGTATTTCAGCGCACCCCCAATTACAGCCTGCCGGCCCGCAACCGGCCGCTGTCGGGCCGGGAGAGCTGGCGGGCCAAGGCGGAACTGGAGGAGTTGCGCACCTATGCCCGTTCCGGCTTCTCCGGCTTCTACATCGCCTCCACCGGCAGCTCGGCCCTCGATGTGGGCGAGGAGGAGCGCCGGGCCGCCTTCGAACGCAAGTGGGCCATCGGCGGGACCGAGATCATGTCGGTCTTCACCGACGTGCTGACGGACGGAAAGGCCAACGAACACCTCGCCGAGTTCGTCCGCGAGAAGATCCGGGACGCCGTGGACGACCCGGCGACGGCTCGGAAGCTCGTCCCGCTGGACTACCCCATCGGCGCCAAACGCATCTGCGTCGACTCGGGCTACTACTCCACGTACAACCGGGAGAACGTCGACCTCGTCGACCTGCGGGCCGAACCGCTCGTGGAGATCACCGAGGACGGCATCCGCACCGAGGCCGGCACGTACCCGGCCGAAGTGCTGGTACTGGCCACCGGCTACGACGCCATGACCGGGCCGCTCACCCGCATCGACATCCGCGGGAGGGGCGGCCGGTCCCTGAAGGAGCAGTGGTCCTCGGGACCACGCAGCTATCTGGGCCTCGCGGTGGCCGGCTTCCCCAACCTGCTGACAATCACGGGGCCGGGCAGCCCCTCGGTCCTGGTCAACATGGTGCGGGCGGTGGAGCAGCACGTCGACTGGATCGTGGACTGCCTGCGACGGCTGCGCGAGGACGGGGTGGACCGGATCGAGGCCCGGCCCGAGGCACAGGATTCCTGGGTCGCCCATGTCAACGAGGTCGCCGACACGACTCTCTACCCGCGCGCCAACTCCTGGTACGTGGGTGCCAACGTGGAAGGAAAGGCACGGGTGTTCATGCCGTACGCGGGCGGGCTCAGCCATTATCGGGAGCGGTGCGAGGAGGTCGCGCGATCCGGCTACCGGGGCTTCGCGCTGGGCCCGGAGGTGTCGGCATGACGCGGGACACCCTGAGGCTGGACGGGCGCTCCGTCGTCGTCACCGGCGCGGGCCGGGGCCTCGGCCGGGCCTACGCCCTCGACCTCGCAGGGCGTGGTGCCCGTGTCGTGGTCAACGACCTCGGAACGGCGACGGACGGCACCGGGAGCCGGGACGCGGGCCCGGCGGCGCGGGTCGTGGAGGAGATCCGGGCGGCGGGCGGGACAGCGGTGGCCAGCACCGCGGACGCGAGCGGGGTGGAGGGGACACAGTCCCTGATCGATCTGGCGTGCGCCGAGTTCGGCTCGGTCGACGGCATCGTGGCGAACGCCGGGATCTACCGGCCGGGGCTGGACTTCACCGAGATCGACGAGGGTCTGCTGGAGCGGATGACGGCCGTCCACTCCTTGGGCGCCTGGCGGCTGGCTCGGGCCGCCTGGCCCCACTTCATGGAGCGCGGCCGGGGCCGGATCGTCCTGGTCACCTCGGCGGCCGGTCTGTACGGGATGGCGGGGAACGCCGCGTACTCCCTGCTCAAGGCGGGGATCGTGGGGCTGACGCGGACGCTGGCCGCCGAGGGGGCCCCGCACGGCATCCGTGTCAACGCCGTGGCTCCGGTGGCCTGGTCGCGGATGTCCGCGGCAACCGAGGGCGTACCGCCCGAGGCGCTGGAGCGGATGCGGGAGGAGGCGCCGCCCGAGGCGGTCGCGCCGGTGGTGGCCGCGCTGCTCGCCGATGGGGTGCCGGTCACGGGCGAGGTGCTGAGCGCGGGGCGCGGCCGGGTGGGCCGGGTGCTGACGGGTGAGACCCCCGGGATCCGCTCGGCGGACGGCGGACCGCTGCTCGCGCAGGACCTCACCGAGCGGATCGCCGAACTCCTCTCCATGGAGGGAGTGGTGTACCCGGCCTCGGCGCACGAGACGCCCTGAGCGGCTTTCCGGGTCGGAGCGGGCGGCGGGGGCATCCCCGCCGCCCGCAGAATTTTGCACTAGGCGCAAACTTGCATAGCATGCACTTCATGAGTGCCGCCGACATGCCTCTCGGGCTGCGTGAACGCAAGAAGCGCGCGACGCGTGACGCCCTCGCGGACGCTGCGCTGCGCATGGCCGCAGACCGCGGTTTCGAGAACGTGACGGTGGAAGCGGTCACCGACGCGGTCGGTGTATCCGTGCGCACCTTCTTCAACTATTTCCCGTGCCTTGAGGACGCGATCACCCGTCCCGCCCAGGACAACGCCGAACGGACCCGTCGGGCGGTGCTCGACGCACCGGAGGAACTCACGGCGCTCAACGCCCTGCGCGAGGCGATCGGCCAGGAGCTCGCCCACATCGAGGAGGACCACGAACGCTGGGAGCTCCAGATGGCCGTGCTCAGGAAGAGTCCTTCACTGCTGTCCAAATTCCTGGCCGCCCAGGGTGCGGACGAACGCGCGCTGATCGCCGCCGTGGCCGAGCGCCTCGGCCAGGATCCCGAGTCCGATCTCCGTCCCAGGCTTCTCGCGCACGTGGCGATCGCCGCCGTGCGCGCCGCCGTCGAGCTCTGGGTGGCCTCCGGCCGTACCCGCACGTTCCAGGGCATCTATCACGAGGCGTTCGCCTCGCTGGCCGCCGGTCTGAACGACTGAAGCGCATCCCTGAGCCTCCACCGGGGGCTTTCACCCGATCACTCCGACCATCCGACCAACCGAGAATCCAGAGAATGAGGAACGCCAGCCGATGAGCGCTGCCGTCACACCCGAAACCGGTACCGCCGGTGCGCCCGAGGGGGCCGCACCAGCCATGACGCGTCGTCACATACTCCAGGCCATGTCGGGCCTGATGGCCGGCATGTTCGTGGCCATCCTGGCCTCCACCGTGGTCTCCAACGCACTTCCCAGGATCATCGCCGATCTGCACGGCAGCCAGTCCTCGTACACCTGGGTGGTCACCGCCGAACTTCTGGCGATGACGGCGACCGTCCCGATCTGGGGCAAGCTGTCCGACCTCTACGACAAGAAACTGCTCATCCAGCTGTCTCTCTCGATGTTCATCGTCGGCTCACTCGTCGCCGGCTTCTCGCACAGCGTCGGCCTGCTCATCGTGAGCCGTGTGGTGCAGGGCATCGGTGCGGGCGGACTCACGGCGCTGGCCCAGGTCGTGATGGCGGCGATCATTCCGCCGCGTGAACTCGGCCGCTACTCCGGCATCTTCGGCGCCGTGTTCGCGGTCGGCACCGTCGCGGGACCGCTCATCGGCGGTGTGCTCGTGGACACCTCCTGGCTGGGGTGGCGCTGGTGCTTCTTCATCGGCGTGCCGTTCGCGCTGCTCGCGATCGTGCTGCTCCAACTGACCCTGAAGCTGCCCACGGTCCGCAGAGAGGTGAAGATCGACTATCTCGGTGCCGTCCTCATCATGAGCGGGGTCAGCTCACTGCTGCTGTGGGTGACCCTCGCGGGCAACCGGTTCGACTGGGCTTCGTGGCAGACCGCCGCCCTGGTCACCGCCGGCGTGGTCCTGCTGGCCACCGCGGTGCTGGTCGAGTCCAAGGTCCAGGAACCGATCATCCCTCTGGACATCTTCCGCAACCGCACCGTGGCGCTGACGACCGTGGCGAGCCTGCTGGTCGGCGTGGCCATGTTCGGCGGCACGGTGTTCCTCTCCCAGTACTTCCAGATCTCGCTCGGCAAGACGCCGACCGTCGCGGGCCTGATGAGCCTGCCGATGATCCTCGGTCTGATGATCTCCACGACCGTCGCCGGGCAGATCATCTCCGCCCGGGGCAAGTGGAAGGGCTTCCTGATCGCGGGCGGCATCATCATGACGGCGGGCATGGGCCTGCTCTCCACGATCAGCGCGGACTCCTCTTTCGCGCTGCTCAGCGCCTACATGGTGGTACTCGGCGTGGGTGTCGGCATGCTGATGCAGAACCTGGTGCTGGCGGCCCAGAACGACGTACCCGCGTCGGAGCTCGGCGCGGCGACCTCGGTGCTGTCGTTCTTCCGCAGCCTCGGTGGGGCGATCGGCACGAGCGCGCTGGGCGCCGTGCTCAGCCACCGGGTGGCGAGCGAGATGGCGAAGGGCTTCGGCGGGGCGGCGGACAACGGGGGCGCCGGCCATGGTGTCCCCGACCTGTCCAAGCTTCCCGAACCGGCCCGTCAGGTGGTCGAGCACGCGTACGGGGTCGCGACCGCGGATGTCTTCCTGATCGGAGCCCCCTTCGCGTTCCTCGCCCTGATCGCCGTGCTGTTCATCAAGGAGAAGCCGCTCAAGACGCAGAGCGGCATGGAACGGCTCGCACAGGAGAACGCCGAAGCGGCGAAGACGCCGGCCACCCCGGCGCACTGAGCCCACCGGGTACGAGGAGGAGCAGGCCGCCGTGACCACCGCGATCCGCGGGGGCCCGATACGCGGCGCACGCGTGAGGACGTGGCGCGCACGGCGGCCAGGCTCTCCCCAGCGGGTCGCGGGGTCGCGGGGTCGCGGGGTCGCGGGGTCGCGGGGTCGCGGGGTCGCGCCAGACTCTTCCCCGCGGGTCGCTCCTGACTCACCGCGGGGCGGACACCGGTCGTCGATCGACACGGAGCCACGGCCTGCGGTGTCACCCGGCGGGAGGAGTCGGCCACGCGCCCGGCTGCGCCCCGCGGTTGGGTTTCTTTCCGGCGGAGCGGTTGCCGATGAGCGCCTGCCGGATCTGCGCGGCGGTCGCTCGCGCGTGCTCCGAGGTGGAGATCGCGTCGGCGGTGGCCGGGACGAAGCGGTGGGCCGGCCGCTGACAGTATGGGCAGGGCGCTCCGTCGGCGAGCAGGTAGCCGTCCTCGCATGCCCGGTTCGAGCAGGCACCGGGGCTCACCAGGGCCTCGGCAATCTCCTGGGGCGCCCAGCGGCGGCGGTTCTCCTCGTCGCGTTCGTGGATCGCGTGGGACCAGCGGTTGCTCCAGCGCCTTTCGATACGGTCGAGGAGCTGGGCAGCCGTCCGGCGCTCGAGCTCCTCGAACAGAATGTCGGGCAGGGTGCGCGGGACCCTGTGCCCGAGGGCCTGGAGCAGTGGTTGGGGAAAGCCCTGCATGATGAAGCGGATCGGGTCGCCGCCCGGACTCTGCTTCCACTGCTGGCAGTGGCAGACGCCTCCGTCCGACAGCGGGTTGTGGCAACGGGTGCACAGTCCCCGGCAGTCCACGCAGATCCCGTCGCTGAGCCCGTCCAGGTGCGGGGCCGGCGCCCTGCCGCATTCACGGCAGCAGGCCGCGCACAGGCCGCACAGCCGCTCGTTGCCCTGCTGGGTCGTCCAGTTCCGCTGCTGGCAGCGGCAGCACAGACTGGTGTTGCAGTAGTCGCTGTGCTCGCCGTTGTGCCGGCCGAGGGGAGCGAAGGGCATGGTGCTTCCTCTCTTGGGGGCCAGGGCGTGCCGGCAGAGCGGGAGCAGCGGCCCGGAAAGCGACGGGCACTGCTTCGATGCGGCGCGGTGGGCCCTCCCCGCGCGGTATTGCTCCGTACAGCCTAGTGAATCAGCGCCGGGCCGGACCGCATGCGGAACCCGCACCGGCAAAGAGACGCAGACCTCCCGCCCTCAGGCGCTCTCCTCGATGAACCGGCGCAGTTCGCGGGCGAGTGCCGCCGGGTTGTCCATGGGGACCAGCGTTCCGGCCCCGGGGATCTCGACGTATCGCCCCTGCGGCAGCAGTTCGGCAAGACGTCGGCCGGTCTCGGGCGGCATCATCCGGTCCTCCGCGCCCCAGGCCACCAGCGCCGGCCGGTCGAAGTGCCGCAGCCGTTCGGCGGCCCGCAGATAGGTGTCCTTGCGCGTGGAGCGCAGGAAGCGGGCGAGGTCCCAGCGGATGGCCCGGTCGGTCAGCAGTGGCCGGTACCAGCGGCGTACCGACTCGTACGGGATCCCGTGCGCCGTCATGCCGCCCAGTGAGCTGCGCATCGCCACCAGGAAGGGCGCCCGGAAGGACTGGAGGAGCAGGAACAGGCCCCCCGGCACTCGGCTCGCGGCCGACAGGGTGCGGCCCTGGACGCCCGGCGGGTAGTTGTCGAGCGCCTCGCAGGAGGTGAGCACCAGTCGGGCGATGCGCTCGTCGCGTACGCCGGGCAGGAGCTGGGCCGTGCCCGCGTCGTTCTGCACCAGCGTGACCTCGCGCAGGTCCAGCCGCTCCAGGAATTCGGCGAGCAGGTCCGCCACGCCCTGGGCCGACAGATCCGCGGACGGCCGCATCGGTCGGCGGTGGCTGCCGAGCGGCAGGACGGGGACGACCACGCGGAAGTCTTCGCGCAGATCTGCCACGAGGGCGTCCCAGACCGAGTCGTCGAAAGCGAGCCCGTGGAGAAGCACCAGGGTCTCGCCCACGCCCTCCCCCGCGTCCTCCCCGGCGCCGGTGTCGGTGTACTCGATGGTTCCGGCGCTCAGTTCGATCTCCGGCATCGCCTGGCCTCCCCGTGACCATCACTTGATAGACCGATCTAGTGAGAGACTATCCGGCATGAGGACCACCGGCGACACCAGGCAGCGGATTGTTACCGCCGCCACCGAGCTCTTCCGGCGGCAGGGCTACGCGGCGACCGGCATGAAGCAGATCGTCTCGGAGGCCGGGGCCCCGTACGGCTCGGCGTACCACTTCTTCCCCGGCGGGAAGGGGCAGCTCGGCGAGGAGGTGATCCGCACCTCCGGAGCCGCCTACCTGGAGCTGATCGGCAGCCTTTTCGCCGACCCGGAGGCGGATCCGGCAGCCGCCACCGCAGCCGCCTTCACGGGCGCCGCCGAGACTCTCCGGGAGCTGGACTTCGCCGACCCGTGCCCGATCGCCACCGTGGCCCTGGAGGTCGCCAGTACACACGAGGGGCTGCGTCGCGCGACGGCGGATGTCTTCGCCTCGTGGATCGAGGCCCTCGCCGGCTTCTACGCCGGGGCGGGCATCGAGGCGGACACCGCCCGGGACACCGCGGGCTCGGTGATCGCCCTGCTGGAGGGCGCCTTCATGCTCGCCCGAGCCGCCCACGACACGGCCCCGGTCCTCACCGCCGCCCGAGCGTCCGCCGCCATCGTCCGTGATGCCCTGGAGTCCGGCTGAGCGCTGTCGGCCCGGCCGTCAGGAATCGCAGCCTACGGTCGGCTCGCGCCGATCCGGCGTGCTGCCGCCTCTACCGTCTGGGCGAGGAGTACGGCGATGGTCATGGGCCCCACACCGCCGGGGACAGGGGTGATCAGACCGGACCGCTCCCTGGCGGACTCGAAATCCACATCCCCGACGTTGCCCGGGTTGTACCCCGCGTCGATCACGACCGCACCGGGCTTGATGTCCGCACCGGTGAGGAAACGCGGTCGTCCGACAGCTGCGACCAGGACGTCTGCCTGCCGGACGATCTCGGACAGGCCGGAGGTACGTGAGTGGCAGTAGGTAACCGTGGCATTCCGCCCGAGGAGGAGCATGCCTGCGGGCTTGCCCAGGATGGGACTGCGTCCCACCACCACCGCGTGCTTACCGGCGAGCTCCACGCCGTACTCCGCCAGGAGACGCATGATTCCTCCGGGGGTGCAGGACACGAAGCCGGGCAGGCCGAAGCTCATCGCTGCGAAGGAATGCATGGTCACCCCGTCGACGTCCTTGTCCGGAACGATTGCCTCGAAGGCAGCGCGTTCGTCGATGTGTGCTCCGACGGGGTGTTGCAGCAGGATTCCGTGCACGCCGGGGTCATCGGAGAGTTCGGTGATTCTTTCGATCAGGCCACTGGTGCTGACCGAAGCGGGCAGGGCCACATGCCGTGACCGGATACCCGCCTTCTCGCACCGGGCGCGCTTCATCCGGACATAGGTCACCGAGGCCGGATCTTCTCCGACCAGTACGGTGGCCAGGCACGGGACCGTCCCCGTGCGCCGATGGATCTCCGCAGCGGTTGCGGAGCTGGTTGCGATGATGCGGCGGGCAAGGCCGGTGCCGTCCATCAGCCGACCTGTCTGCGTCTGGGCCACGTGCCACTCCTGAGCCTCACGGTGAGTTGCCCAGGCGCACGGCTTCGACAGAATGTCAGGCCGCTCCCCGGTGGTACTCCACCTCAGCGCCAGTCACGGCCCAGCCGTCACCCTAGTGGAGCGGACGTCGGCACGCACAGCCTCTGCGACATCCTCGCTCCCGGGTGCCGCCGAGCCCGCGCCCATGAAATCCGGACGACAAGAGGAATGCCCTCCTGATGTGCTGCTCCCCCCGGACCTTCTCCGCAGGGTCGCTCAGAAGGATCCTCTCCACCGGCACGACGGTCTGCGATCATCCGGCGGGTTCTGCCACAGCTGGTGGAGGACGCGGACGAGTCCGGTCTCATGGCCCGGGGCCCGGCCGCGGCGGACTGGTCGCGATGGCCCGGCGAGCAGGGCCGGTCCGTCGCCGGTTTCCTGGATGCGTGGTGGCCCCGGACCCTGCGGGACGGGTCTCCGCCGACCCCGGCGTGCGAGGTGTTCGAGGGGTCTCCCGCATCCGCGCGTATTCCCATGGGAGAGGATGCACGCTACTCGCACCAGTCGGACCACGGGAGGCACACAGTGGAAGAGCCGGACCCGGTCGACCTGATCCACTTGGTGGACGCGGACGGCGACCGGTGCGTCGTCCGCGTCACCGGGCGCCATCAGCCAGGCGTTCTCACCGGGCACGACATCCTGCGCGCCGATGTCCTGGTGTCCACCGACTTCCTGGACGCGCGGCTTGAGCTCCACCTCTTCCAGCGGGATCTCGCGTCCTGGGAACACGAGCTCGACGGGCTGGCTCCCGGGGGTACGGCGAGAATCGGCGGTGGCCGAGGGCCTGAGCTCGGCATGCGGCTCAACGAGGACCGGTCAGTGAGCGTGACGGTCCACGACCCCGACCGGCTCACCACGGTCTTCTCGATCCAGCCGCAGGACGACTGGGTCCAGGACCACCGGGTCCGGCTGGACCGGCTTCGGCAGGTCTGGCCGAGCGAGGTCGTCGAGAGCTCTCCGATGGTCTACGGGTGGAGTCCGGACCGTAAGAACTGAGCGCCTGAGGCACACCATCGGGACCCAGGCCGCTGTTGGGCGGCGTCATTGCGGATCGGGGGGCGGGATCATGGGCAAGGGCGGACTCGACGGTCAACTCGTGTCGGCGGTACGAGCGGGCGATGCCGGGGCGGTGCGGTCCCTGCTCAAGAGCGGTACGGATCCGGACACGGTGGATGCGACCGGACTGCCGGTGTTGTGCGTGGCCGTGGCCGCGTACGACGAGCATGTCGCCGGCGCGTTGGTGGAGGGCGGCGCGGACCCCGACCGGCTGCTGCCGGACGGAACCACGCCGCTGTGGCGTGCCGTGGACGGTGGTTCACCGGCGATCGTCTCGGCGGTGCTGGGTGACGAGCCCCGGCTGCGGCTTTCGGAAGCCTCCCGTGAGCGGCTTCTCGTCCTGGCGCGGAACTGGTACGAGACGGGCGCGGCCGAGCAGTTGCGGCGCAGGACTCGTGCGCCGGGCCCCGCCGAGACCGTGCGGGTCCAGGACGACGACGTCGACCGCGTCGATCAGGTCTCGCTGGGCGGACTCGTCGTGCGGGCCGGGCACAGCGCCGTCCTGACTCTGCTGGAGTGGGCCTTCCGCGTTCTGACACCCGTCGACGAACTGATCGCCCGCGCTGTCGAGCACCCGGCCGATGACGATGTGAACGCGTGGGCGGTCCACCACGTCCTGATCCAGCGGCGGAGCACCGAGACGTGGTCGGCCGTGGTGGCCCTACGCCACCATCCCGCTCCCGCACAACGTCTGGTGACGGCCCGATACCTGTGGACCAGGGCGATCGTGCGTTGTGGCCCCGGCCACCACGAGAAGGAGGAAGGCGAGCTCCTGGCGGGTTGGGCGGCCGAGGAAACGGACAGTGAGGTCCTCGCGCAGGTGCTCGCCGCCTTCAGCGAGCACGGGCATCCGGAACAGGAAGCCATCGCGCTGCGGTACGCGGACCATCCCGACCCGCGCGTACGCCGCCGAGTGCCCGACACCCTCCACGTGGAGGGCGCCGCCCACACACCTGCGGCCACGGCCGCGTTGCTCACTCTCGCGCAGGACCCGGTCGCCGCCGTGCGCAGCAGCGCGTGCACGATGCTGGGCGTTCGGGACGACCACACCCCGGAGATCGTCCGGGCGCTGCTCCGCCTGGCCCAGGACCCGGATGCCCAGGTACGGGCCACGGCCGCGGTGGCGCTCGCGGCGTCCCGGGACCGCACGCCCGCCGTGGCGGACGCCTTGGTGGCACTGCTCGCCGAGGACGACCGGATCGTGCGTCTGGAGGCCGCCTACGGTCTTGCCCGACGCGACGATCCGCGCACCGGGGAGGCGATCGAGCGGGTCGGACCTCTCGGCCCCGGATTCGAGCACGATCACCGGGTCAGTGGGCTCTGGCAGTGGGTACGGCGGCAGGAGGACTCGGCGGCCGCTCGGCAGACGAAGCCGATGCCCACGGCATCCGAGGCGCTGTACTTCCCCAAGTGACCGTCCACGAGCGACACTTACGTTGTCGTCGGAAGACACCGGTGAAGGCCGTACGGGACCTGGCCGCGCCGTGCGGCCCGCATCGGTTCACGGGGTCCGGCGCCTCCCAGAGCGACGTCTGATTTCCGCCAGCGTCGGGGCGGGCTCCTGCGGATGCTGGAGCCATGACCACGACTCATGAGGCGCGGGCCATCGACCCCGCCGTACTGAAACAACTGCGGGAACAGGACGACGCCGGTTGTGCCCGGGAACCCGTCACCGACCCGGAGGGCGGCGCGCCGCTGCGCTGCTGTCTGCGACACAGCGAGGCAGGTGAGCGGATCGTCCTCGTCTCGTACGCGCCGTTGCGCCGCTGGGCGGCGGAGACCGGCGCCGAGCCTGGGCCGTACGACGAGTGCGGCCCGGTATTCGTCCACGCCGAGGAGTGCGACGGGCCGACCGTCGGCCCCGGCTATCCGGTCGAACTGCACGGTGCTCGCCGGGTGCTGCGCGCCTACGGTGCCCAGGGGCACATCCTCGGCGGGAGACTCATCGAGATCCCCAAGGAGCGGGCCACCGAGGTGGACCACGCACTGCGCGAGGTCTTCGCCGATCCGGAAGTGGCCCTGGTACACGTCCGCGCGGTGGAGTTCGGCTGTTTCATGGTCGAGATCCGCCGCCGGTAGGCGAGGAGTCGGGGAGCGGACGGCGTGCCGGGTCCCGGTACCCGGAAGAAGACGCTGTCTACCTCCGAACACCACCAGGGCAGGGTGCATGCTGTGCCCGTTCCGCATACCACCCCGCCGCGCAAATCTGTCGGCCGACGAGCGACAGACGTGAGCACATCGACAGCTGGGGTCTCCTCGGCCGGCGACGCCACGACGCCGGTGGGTGGGTGTCTGACCGGGCACACGGGGCCGGTGATGACCTTGGCAACCGCAGCGGTCTCGGGCCGACTTGTCGCGGTCCCGGAAGTCCGGACACGACCATTCGCCGCTGGAACGTCGCCACCGCCCGACACCACATCCACCGCGCCACCGGACACCACGAAAAGATCCGTGCCGTAGGATCGGCCGACCTCCACGACCGGCCCATCGCCCTCACCGTCGGCGACGACAGCACCATCCGCGTACACCACTGCCCCGCCACCTGCCCCGGGGCCACCAGCAGCCGCCCGCAGGTGCGATCAGCCGGAATCATGCGCCTGCACCGCCGACAGCGCAGGCACATGTTTCCGGCGCCGCTGGGGGGAGGGAGCACTCGGGCCTGCGACAGCCGCATCCACCCTGCTGCACGCAGATACTCCACGTCCCCAGCGGCACGCCCAGCCTGCCGCACGGCACGGTCCCCCGGCGGGCGTTGAATCGCAGGTCGGTACACGTATCTGTGCCGTCCGGCCCTGTCACCCTCTTGGCGTCGGCATACGTACCGGTGGCGGGACGGGCATACGTACGGCCGGGTCGGCGTCACCTGCTCCGAACGCCGGCTGACAGACCACCGGTCCGGTGTGATCCACCGCCCACGCCTGCGGCTGTACCACAGCCATCGCTCGGCACAACCAGGGCCTGACCGGCCGATCATGGCGTGGGGTGTGGCCTGCCACACCCCAAGTGGGCGGCAGACCGCAGTGACCGGGTGAGCGCCGGTGCGAAAGGGTCGTCGGCATGACAACAACGTCACAACCCACCGGCACGCACGGACAGTCTCGCTCCGCAGGTATCTCCGGTCGCGCCATCGCTGTGCTCGTCGCTCTCGCCGTGGTCCTGGTCCCTGCCTTCGTCATCGCCCCTCGCCCGTTGGCGACGAGCATGTCGGACGGCGGCTTCGACGATCGGCGCAAACTCATCGACAGCTTCTCCGAGTCGTTCGTCGGCTACTGGAGTTCCGGCGACCGGAACTTCTCTCCGGACTTGGAGAACGTTGTCGACTACTGGCTCCACTACCACGTGGTCAAGGCCGTGATCGCTGCGATCCTGCTGATCGTGTTCATCGCGCTCGGCGTTCATCTCTGGAAGGCATTCCTTCGGGCCGGCGGGCTCAAAGCGGGAAGCCGGGCCGCTCTCGCGTCGGCCGGGGCTGTCGTCACGGTGCTCGCGCTGTGCTCGTTGGCGGCGGTCATGGCCAACATCCAGGGCGCGACAGCGCCTCTTTCCTCACTGCTGCCCATGCTGCCGATCCACGCGTCCCACGGAGAACTCGCCGATACGCTCGATCAAGTCAGGCAGCTTCTCGCTGACTACCCGAATACCGGTGACCGAACTCCGCCTGCTCTGGAGGTGATGGTCGGCGACTTCTCCCGATACCACGCGGTGATAGCCGTGGCCGCCACGGCGGTAGCGGTCGTCCTTGCCGGCATGAGCGGGGCGTCGTGGAAGAGGTTTGCGAGAACAGGAGCGTCCGACAGGCGGACGAGGCGCGTCCTCAGGTCGTTCGGTCTCCTGTCGGCCTTGTTGTCGCTGGCCGTCATCGTTGTCGCCGTGGCGAACACGGCCACTACGGCCAACCCGGCGCCCGCGCTCCTGGCCTTCTTCAAGGGCGGGTGGTGAGGGGCCGCCGCCAGGCGTCGAGGTAGGCCAGAACGGCGAGCACCCGGCGGTGCCGGGCGTCGTCGGGCGGTAGGCCGAGCTTGGCGAAGATGTTGCCGATGTGCTTTTCCACCCCGCTGTTGGAGAGCACCAGTCGCCGGGCAATGGCCGTATTGGAATGGCCCTCGGCGATCAGTGCCAGCAGTTGCCGTTCACGCGCGGTCAGCGCGCCCAGCGGGTCGTCCCGGCGCTGTCCGGCCAGCAACTGGGCGACGACTTGAGGGTCGAGCACCGTCGCACCACGGGCGACGCGGTCCAGGGCGTCCAGGAACTCCTCGACCTTTGCGACCCGGTCCTTCAGCAGATAGCCGACGGCGCCGGAACCGTCCGCGAGCAGGTCGGTGGCGTAGGACACCTCCACATACTGGCTGAGCACCAGCATGGGGGCGCCGGGCAGCTGTCCGCGGGCGGTGACCGCCGCCCGCAGGCCCTCGTCCGTGTGCGTCGGCGGCATCCGCACATCGACGACCGACACGTCCGGGCGGTGTGCGAGCACCGCCTCGACCAGGGAGGGGCCGTCACCGACCGCCGCAACCACGTCATGGCCGTCCTCGGCGAGCAGGCGTACCAGCCCCTCGCGCAGCAGCACCGCATCGTCGGCGACGACGATCCGCAGGGGGTCCCCGGCCGCGACGTCCGGCAGTGCTTCAGGCGCTGGTTCGTCCGGGCTCAGCGACATGGCAACTCCGCGGTGACCGTCGTCGGGCCGTCCTCGGGGCTGTCGACCCGCAGCCGGCCGCCGACCGCGTGCACCCGGTCGGCCAGCCCCTGCAGTCCGTGTCCTTTTGCCAAAGCCGCGCCGCCCACTCCGTCGTCCGTCACCCAGATCCGCAAGACTTCCTCAGTGTGGCGCATGCCGACTGTGCATCGGCCGGCGTAGCTGTGCTTGGCCACGTTCGTCAGCGCCTCGGCGACCACGAAATAGGCGGCCGTCTCGACGGCGGCGTCGAGCCGACGGCTCAGGGGACCGGCGTCGAGCTCGGCGGGTACGACGCAGCGTGCGGCCAGAGCGGAGAGTGCCTCCCGCAGTCCTCGGTCGGCGAGTACCGGTGGGGCGATGCCTCGTGACAGGGCCCGTAGCTCGTCCAGCGCCTCCTGAGTCTGGATGACCGCGTCGGCGAGTGCGGCCCGGACGAGTTCCGGCTTGCTGTCGAAGTTGTGCTGGGCGCGGCCCAGTTCCATCGCCAGACGGACCAGTTGTTGTTGGGGCCCGTCGTGGATGTCGCGTTCGAGCCGGCGCAGGGCGACCGCCTCGGCCGTCACCGCCGCGACCGCCTCGGCCGTCACCGCTGCGACGGCCTGGGCGCGGGCGGTGTCGCGCTCCTGTTCCAGTCCGCTGATCCTGCGGTGCAACGCGGACATGGTGGACAGCAGCGCCTGCCCGAGACCGGCCTGGGCGGCGGTGCACACCCGGGTCAGCAGCGGCAGGGTGAGCAGCAGCAGTACGCCGACCGTGATCGCGAAGGCGAGCCGCTCGGACGGCGAGGTCAGCCCCAGGCTCAAGGCGACGTGGGACTGGTCGCTGCCCGCGTACAGGGTCATGGGCCGCAGCGACCCGGGCGTGACCTGGCTGCGCAGGGGGTACGTCGCGGTCGCGACTCCCACGAACCACCACAGCGCCGTCACCACCGAGGTGACCAGCACGGCGGGGAGCACCATCACCGCATGTGCCAGGTCGAGCCACAGCCCCGGGTCCGCCGCGTCGGCCGTCTCCTTCGACCTCGGCCGCCGGCCCGCGCCCCGCGCCCCGTCGGCCCGGGAACGGACCTTGCCGATCCGCCACCACTCCAGATCGCCGGGCCACCGCGCCAGGGCCAGAGCCCGGACCGCGAGGGGCGACCCGCCCGGCAACAACGAACCAACCATTCCGACGCAGAGGCCGCCGACCACCAGCAGCAGACCGACAGCGGCGCTCAACGGCGCGGTGAGGAGATACAGCGACTCCACGAGCGTGCGGCGCCCGACTCCAACGAGGGACCCGGCACTCGGCCGCCACCGAACCGCGACCACGGAAGGCAACGACTCAACCATGCCCACAGCATAGTGTCGCTCCGACGCAGGCTCTGAGCGATCGTGTCGAGAGTGGTTCGAGCGGCTCGGGCGATGGGCAACGCCCGGCGGACCATATGGCTGTCCGGCCGATGGCACCGTGGCCAGGGCGTGATTCAGAAGTCCCGCCTGTCTCGCGGGGTCTGACACGCACGCTCGTCGCGTTGCCGGACTCGTGGTCGCCCGTCGCCTGATCGGAACCGGCCGGCTCGTCACCGCAGAGTGTGTGGTGGGACAACTCAGAGATCATCCGAAAGACCGCGTTCGGAGATCGACAGCGTGGAACGATAGCCACCATGTCGGGTCAAGTTTGGGTGTCACTCATATCGTTGGGCGGCGTCGCACTCGGTGGCGCGCTGTCCTTCCTCGTCCAGTTCGCCACGCAGCGATCGGCCGAGCGGGCGGAGCAGCGGCGACAGCAGACCGAACTGTCCGAGGCCCGGCGTGCGGAGCGGCTCACGCTGCTGGAGCGGTTCGTCGAGGCGGGGGCCGAGGCGGAGCGCGCGGCCTTCAGGCGGCCGCAGGAGTGGGACGACACGGCCCCTTGGTTTCTCACCACCCGAGACTCCATGAACAGGCTCTGGGTGGCGGAACGGCTGATCCGCATCCAGTTTCCGCTGGCCGTGCACGACGCGGCACGCAAGTACTTCCTCGACCTCAACCGGACGGTGTGGGAAGGCCTGCCCGACGGTGAGAGCGTGCGCGACTACCTGGAGGACAACAGACTGGCCTTTCTCGACGCGGCCCGCGCAGTCATGGGATAGCCGCTGTGGGCCTCGGAGGTCATTTACGGAGACAGGCCTCAGGCCTTCAGCACCGACGCGATCTCGGTACGGGAATCGATGCCGAGCTTGGTGAGAATGCGCTCGACGTGCGTGTCCGCCGTCCGCTTGGAGATCACAAGATGTTCGGCGACCTCCCGGTTGGACAGCCCTCGCGCGACCAGCGTGGCGACCTCCCGTTCCCGCGGAGTGAGCACATCGGCCGCCGCGGGCTCCTGACCGCTGCGGGGCAGGCGCCGCACCGCCGAGGGCCTGTCGGTGTCCGCCCGCACCGCCTCCAGGATCTCGGTCCCCGACAACCGCGCCCCCACACCGTGCCAGCGTTCGTACTCCGTGATTCCCAACGCTCCCCGTACGGCATTCCTGGTCGCCTCCTGCTGTTCCAGCACCGACATCAACATGGCCACCGGGTCACCGCTCAGCCGCCGGGCGCTTTCCGCGTACCCCAGCAACCACGCTGCCCTGGCGTGACGTTCCTGCTGTGCGGCATGCCAGGCAAGGCCCAGGCAGCAGAGCGCCGCGACCAGCACGTCACCGATCTCGCTCATGGCCTCCAGCGCCTGCCGCAACGCGTCTGCCCCCTCCTCGTGGCGTCCGGCGAGCCAGAGGACGAGGCCCTGTGCCATGAGCGTCGACCCGTAGAACTGACGATCACCCGTGCCGTGCAGATGAGCCAGCCCTATCTCGCACAGTTCCAGGGCCCCGTCGGTGTCTCCGAGTACGGCTCGCAGCAGCGCGCCTTCGTAGTGGACCATGCTGATGCCCAGTGAGTCGCCCACGGCGACGATCCTCCGACGCCCCTGCTCCAGGTCGGCCAGTCCCTCGTCGATCTCGCCGCACAGCGCCCGCATCGCTCCGATGTACGGCTCCGTGAACAGTGCCACGCGCTGTTCGTCGCAGTTCAGCGCCGACTTCCGCGCTTCCTGGAAGAAGGTCGGCGCCTCCGCGAGGTCAGCGGTCCAGGTTGCGATCACTCCGGTCATGAACAGGCCCCAGGCCCGCTCCGCGCAGTCCTCGGGGACCAGTTGGAGCCCTTTCTCGATCCAGTACCGCCCCTCCGAGAGGGTGCCGGTCGCCCTCCAGTGGGGGGCGAGCTGCACGGCAAGGCTCAGCCCTTCCGCCGCGCTGCCCGTGGCCGTGAAGGCGTACTTCATCGCGGCCCGGATGTCGGCGATCTGGCTGCGCACCGCTTGGTGCAACTCGGCCTGGGCGGGGGTGATCAGCTCGTCCCACAGGTGCCGGGCCGTGTCGCGATGATGCTCGAAGTGCCGCCCGCGCACACGGGCCGCACTGCTCTCCTCGTCGAGGCGTTCGGCGCCGTACTCACGGATCGTGTCCAGGAGCCGGTAGCACGCCCCGTCCTCGCCGACCCGCTGCACGACCGACTTGTCCACCAGGCCGAACAGCGCCTCCAGGACGACGTCGGACGGAAGTCCGTCGCCCCCGCCCACCCGTTCCGCGGCCGCCAGTTCGAAGGGCCCGGCGAAGACGGACAGGCGTGCCCACAACAGGCGCTCCGCCGGGGTGCAGAGCTCGTAGGACCAGCCGATGGTCGTGCGCAGCGTCTGATGCCGGGCGCAGGCGGCACGCTGCCCGCCGGTGAACACCTCGAACCGGCGGTCCAGCCGGGCCACCAGCTCCCCCAGTGGTGCGACCCGCAGACGCACAGCGGCCAGTTCGAGCGCGAGCGGGATTCTGTCGAGCCGTTCCACGAGCGCCAGCGTCTGAGCCCGGTGGGATTCGGTGACGGTCCAGCCCGGCAGGACGCGGGCGGCTCGCTGTGTGAACAGCTCCAGGGCGTCGTCCACTCCGAGCGGGGCGATCGGTATCGTCTGTTCGTCGGCCACATCGAGTGGCTGCCGGCTGGTGGCCAGGACGCACACCTCGGCGGCCTCGCGCAGGAGGATGTCGCAGAGCACGGCGCATGCGTCGACCATGTGCTCGCAGGTGTCGAGCACGATGAGCAGCTGCTGTCCTTTGATGTGGGCGACGACCGCGTCCAGTGGTTCCATCCCGGCGTGCTCCGGGACCCCCAGCACGGTGACCAGCGTCGCGGGTACCAGTTCGGGGTCGGACAGGGCCGACAGCTCGGCCAGCCACACCCCGTCCGGAAACCGTTCCCGCAGGCCCTCCGCCGCGCGCAGAGCGGTGCGGCTCTTGCCTACGCCTCCGGGCCCGACCAGGGTCACGAGCCGTGCCTCGCGGAAGGCCTCCTGAATCAGCGCGATCTCCTCGGCGCGTCCGACGAAACTGGTCCGCTCGGCAGGAGGTTGTCCGCTGCGCCGCTGCCCGAAGCCGAATCCCATGGGGCCCCCGTGATGCTCAAGTACCTCGCCTCTTCGCGAGATGTCAGCACAGTGTAGATGTGCGACTTCGGAGTGTTGTCGAGGTATAGGGTGATGTATAGGTTTTGTGAGGGTCTGGGGTGCGAGATGTGCCGTGGTGCGGACGGGGGCGTGGGCGCGAGTCGCCCGCGTCCCGGTCCGCCCGCGCCCTCCTGCCCGCGTCCGTGTGCTCAGTCGGCGTTCTTGTGCTCGACCACCAGGACGATCCCCAACTGGCCCTCACTGCCGGCCCGGTAGAGCAGGGTGATGTCGCCGGGCCCACCCGGCAGCGTCTCGAAAAGTGCCCGCATCGGCGTGATCCCCACGCCACCCGCGAGCAGCAGCACCTTTCGCCGCTTGCGTCTGTGGGCCGTCATGGCGCCGAAAGGGCCCGTGGCCAGCACTCGCGTACCCGGCTTGATTCTTCGGATCCGACGGGTGTGGTTCCCGACCGCCTTGACCGTGATCCTGAGCTTGTTTCCCGGACGGGTGCGGAGAGCGAGAAGGGCAATGCCGAGTGCCGGACCCGGCGCTGCCGAAACCGCCGGCGGAAGAAGTGCCCCGCCTCTGCTCGGAGTTCGTCGAGCCCGTCGCCCTGCATCACGACCGAGAACACATCGGGCCCTTCGGCCCTGACCTCCAGGACCCGCAGGTTGTGTCTCAGTGCCTGGCATACGGGGACGACGATCCGGTACCAAACCAGCAGCACGACGACCGCGGTGTGCAGCAGTGCCCACGCCCCAGTGCGCAGGAGTTCTCCGCGAGGTCCGGCCCCGCCATCTGATGCGCGATGCCCAGTGCGGCTCCCAGGCAGGTGAGCAGGTGCACGGCCCGCCATGTCTCGTGCGGGATCCGGCCACGTATCGCACGGGCCGATGTGGCACCGGCCGTGCACAACAGCAGCAGGCCGAGTACGGCGAGCGCCAGTTGGGTACGGCTGAGCATCTGCAACGCGGAGGTCAGCAAGTCGCGCCCGTTGTGTGCGGCGGATCCGCACAGCGCGAGCAGCGCATGTCCCAGGCACGACGACAGCACCCAACGCCCGCCCCGTGGATGCCACCGTGCGAGCCGGTCGGCGCCGACGCCGTGCTCGACGGCCGGGGTCGGTTCGCCGGCTTCTGAGGCCGGTCGGGCCGCGTCCCATTGGTGGGCGCGGCCCCGGCACGCCGACGCCACCAAGGCTATTGATGGGCGGATCGGTGCCCGAAGAAGTGCCACCTGCGCGCCCCACCACCGCCCGGGGAGACAGGGCGGTCGTCGTGGGGTCGGTGCGCAGTCTCCGCTCGGTGGGTGTCGCGTTGACCTATCGTGTCTTCGCGATCCGCAGCTGGCTCGCGGCCGGGCTGCCTGAGGCCCCGGCGCGAGGTTCTGGAATGGTGGGACGGGCGGCGCACAGCGGCCACGATCAGGCTCAGCCCGAACATGGCCAGCGCCCCGACGATGATGCCGTAGAGGAACAGTGTGCCGGTGGAACCGGTCACGTGATACCCGAATACCGAGAAGTCGTTGGTGAGTTGGTGAGCGCTGCCGCCGTTGGTGACAATGCCGGCCACGGCGACGACGACCACGGCGATCAGGATGATGAGCCCCAGGATGAGAATCATGACGTGCTCCGGTAATTGCGGTGTTTATCCAGAATAAGTCCGTTCAGAAAGCACGCAGCGTCAGATCCATGACGTCGGGGTTGGGTGAGCGCCGCGTCCTCGGCAATCAGACTCATCGCCTATCACAAGAGGTAGCTCGTTCAACCGACAGCAGGGTGCGTCGACAGGCGACCACGGCGGAGCCGCGGGGCGCGATGGTGCACTACCGCGCGCTGTTCGGGGAACTGCTCCATAACGGCGACCACCCGGGCGAGGGCCAGGCGTGAGCCCGCGGCGGATGAGGTGGTCGATGCGCGAGCCATGGACCTGCTGGGGCTTGGGCACGGCGACGACGTAGGAGAGCCGATGGTCTTCGAGGAATCGGCGGAAGTGGGTGTCCTGGCCGTAGGCGGGGTCCGCGGTGACCCAGCCGACGGGCAGGGGTGAGGCGAGGGCCCGCAGAATGATGGCCCTCGCCGGCTCGCCTTTCGTGGCGAAGGCCCGGTCCTCGGGAGTGAGTGCAGGATCAGCGAGTGGAGTTCCTGGCCGCCGAGCCGACCGGCCCGATAGTCGAGGATCTGCGCCGCTGCCGGGTCGACCAGCACGATCCGGCACTCGGTGTCCGTGCCGACGACCCCCTCGGACGCGGCCCACAGGATCATCTCCAACCGAGCCGCGGGACCTTCGAGCTCAAGAGTGCGAAGCACGCCGTCGCCCCGGGTGACACCAGGACCGTGACGGTCCCCGCCGCCGAGGACAAGGCATACGACTTCACCCTCAACGGTCCGAACGGCTTCGAGAGCACCTTCCGGGGCGTCCTCGACTGCAGGAAGGCTCCGGAGCGCCCTGTTGCTCCGGAGCCGTGACCGATAATCCCGAAACACAACGGGCCCGGTCAACATTGTCCATCGGCCCTGGAGAGGTTGCCCTCATGGGCCGGACACGGTGAAGAGGGCGCCGTCGGGATCACGGATGATGTACGAATCCTTCGAAGGGCCGTCACGTGCGGGAACCAATGACGATTCGCCGCCTGCGTCGATGGCAGTGGCCGCGGCCCGTGCGCTGTCCTCGACGCGGAAGTCGACGTTCCACCGGGGCCGGATCCTGGGGTCCGCGGCGGTTTCGATACCTCCGCCGCGCAGGGTGGCGACCGTACGCCCGTCCAGCGTGACGCGGACGTGATCCTGTGCGTAGTCGACCGTGCAGCCGCCGGGCGGTTCGGCCCAGCCGAAGATCTCCGCGTAGAAGATGGCCGCTTCGAAGGCGTGGCGGGTCTGCAGGTCCAGCCGCGCGGGGGCGCTGCCCTGCCCCACCGACCAGGCCAGGGCCGTGCCTTCCCAGAAACCGAAGACGGCCCCGTCCCGGTCGGCGGCCATCGCCGCTCGGCCCTCCCCCAGTTTCACGGGCCCGACGGCGAGTGTGGCGCCGCGTTCCCTGACCCGGTCCGCGGTCTCGTCGGCGTCGTCCACCGCGAAGTACGGGGTCCAGACGGCGGGAGGGCTCGTGGCAGCGGAAGAGCAGCATCCGATCCCGGCGACGGGCCGGCCGTGCGCCATCGCCACGCAGAAGTTGCTGCCGAGGCTGCTGGCGATGAACTCCCAGCCCATGACGTCCGTGTAGAAGGCCTGGGCCGCGTGCAGATCGCGTGCCATCAGGCTGACCCAGCAGGGAGCTCCGTTTACGGGCCTGATCCTTCCGAGGGCCGGCATTCGATGCTCCTTCGGGTTTCCCGCCGCCTACGGCCCGCGGGGTGCGCCTCGATCCGTGCGAACAGCTCCTCCATGTCGAGATGGTCCGCCGTGAATTCCGCGATCACACTGCCGCCGTTTCCCATGGCCGAAGAACTCACCCCTGTCCTCGTCACCGACCGTCGCACGGTGTTCGCCGATCGGTGACGGACCCGCATGGCGGTCGGCAGGGCCGAGTTCATGATCTAACCGTGTACCCCGGGCTGCTTCCCCGCACCTCAGCGCCCCGGCTCCCGCGCCCGATCCCGCGCCACGACCGATCGAGGCGTCCTCCACCAGCAACGGAAGGCCGTGAGGACTGCCCGTGAGCGGCGCCGCTGCGATCAGATCGTGGCGGTCCTCGGCCGGTGCTCGGACAGCCAGCCCTCGGCGTAGGCGACGGCATCCGCCAGGTCGAACAACCGGGCCTCCGCGCCGCCCACGGTGGCCCGCATCACCGGGCGTTCCTTCTCGAAGGCCGCACCCAGGTCGTCGAAGCGGTCCGCGGAGATCGAGGTCTCGCGCACGGTCGCCCAGCTGCGGCCCTGCGGGGTCATGACGGCGAAGGAGTTGTCCGTCTGCGGCGAGGGAACCCGGTACTCGGCCAGGTGGAACGCGGTACAGGAATCGAAGCCCGCCCCCAGGAGGAGAACCCGCGCCCCGCCCTCCTCCAGCCGGGCGAGCGGGCTGTGCTCGCCGAGGCGGCAGTCGAGTGCGTGGCCGTCCACGATCGCGGCGGCACGTGGGCCCACGGCCGCGAAGGACGTCTGCGGATGGCAACTACGGACGGCGCCCGGCCAGTTGCGGACGGTCTCCGGTATGACACCGACGCCGTGAGTGGGAGTGGTCCGTGCGTCGAAGGCCGGGATCGAGGCACGAATGCCCGCCCACCACGCCTCGGGCACGGGCGGACACCCCCATTCCGCCGGATCCGAATTGTCACCGGAATGGGTCGGCACCACCAGAGTCCCGCCGTCGCCGAGAACGTCGAGCAGCGCCATGACGACGACGTGGGAACCGCCGCAGACCCATCCGAGCGAGCTGAGCGAGGAGTGGACGAGGAGAGTCTCACCGGGGCGCAGGCCCATGGCACGGAGATCGGAGGCGAGCGAATCTCGGGTACACATCGGACCGATTGCAGGCTTGGCAGACATAACCAGTCAGTGTCCAGGCGTCGGGGCACCCGGGCCACCGAATTTCGGCGCAGGCTCGGACCGGTCGTGCCGCCTGTCTCCCGAGGTCCGGTACGGAGTCGTAGAAGTTTGGATACGCCAGGTCGAGAGGTCTAGTACGGCAGGTAGTAGGTGAGCAGATCGGCCGTGACCGGCGGGAAGAGCGCCTGGAACAGTTCCTCGTCCCCCGCGTAGACGTCGGGCCGGATCCGGGTCAGCCCCTCGATCCCGTGTGAGCCGAACAGCAGGGCGGGCAGGTGGTCGGGGGCCACTGCCACGCCTCCCACGGCTCCGGGTCCCTGCATCGCAGCACCGGTGACGACCCGGCCGAGGCCGTCGGCCCGGACCGGGATCCGGTAGTGGGCGCCGAAGGTGGAGATGACGATGTCGCGGCCGGTGCGGTCCTGCCCGGCCGTGGTGAGGCGGTGCCAGAGCAACGGCCGGAGCCGGTCGAGCAGCGCGGCGACGTCCGGGACGCGGACGTAGTACTGCTCCGCCTGTGTGGGCGGCTCGTGGATGAGGAACTCCTGCCACGCGGCGGCGGTCACGGTGCCGGCCCGGTGGACGACTCGCATCCGGCTGTCGGGGGCCGACGCGGCGACGCCGCGGAGCAGTTCCCGTGCCGATGCCTCGTCGAGGGCGGCGGCCTCGGCCAGGAGGACCTCGTCGTCCGGGGGCGTGGTGCGACCGGTGGCGACGACGGCGCCGCCGCGCTCGACGACCCAGAGGTTGCTCGCCTCGTGGGCCAGCAGCCAGCGCCGGCGTGCCTCCGAGTGCGGCATGGCCACGTCGAACCGGTTCTGGGCCGTTTCCTGCAGGGCCGCCATGGAGGGGATGTCACTGGAGCGGGCGGCACGGAGTGCGGGCTCTCCGTCGCCGGGCGGTGCGGTGTGCACGGTAAGCGCCGGCGGGATGTCGATGGCGTACTCGTAACCGAACAGCCGGTAGAAGTACGGGATTCCGATCATCGCCTGAATGACATGGCCGCGGGCGGCGGAACGGTCGTGGGCCCATCGCATCAGCGCCCGGACGAGTCCGCGTCCTTCGTATTCCCGGTCGGTGGCGACCAGTTCGACCTGGCCGGCGGGCAGGTGGATGCCGCCGATGCGTACGTCCTCGTCGAGGAGCGTTGCGGTGGAGACGACCCGGTCGCCGTCGACGACCACGGCGCAGGCGGACCAGCCGGCGTCGGGATCCTTGACGACCAGCCGGTGGTCGAGGGCGTCGGCCGGTTCGCCGCGTTCTGCGAGGAGGGCGCCGATCTGGTCGAGGTCCTCGGGTCGTGCCTCTCGCAGGACGAGGCCGTCGGCCAAGGGGGTAAGTACGGGGGATGCGGGGGTGGCGGTCACGGTCGGACTGTCTCAGTGCCCGGGGCGTCCCGTCCATCGGGTTTTCGCCGGGTTGCGGCTCGCGGCCCGGAATCCGCGGTCCCATGAAACGAACGCCGAGCAGCGTCGAGTCCGCTGTGCACCAGGACGGTACGGGGCCCGTCGCACACACGACGGACCCCGGAGCGTGTAATGAGCTGTCTCCGTCAGTCCCCGCACACGGCGGCGTCGACGGCCCGCATCACCGCTTCGTTGGACTTCTCGCTCATCGGGACATGATTGAACGTCAGTGCCACCGCACGGCCCTTCGGGTCGACACCGCCCGCGGTCATGAATCCGGGAATTCCCCCGCCGTGCCCCCAGATCTCCTTGCCGCAGGAGTTGTGGACGCGGACGAGCCCGAGACCGTATCCGTCCTTCGGGTCCTTGTTCAGCGGGACGGTGCGCTTCATCTCGGCGAGCCGGTCCTTCGACACGAGGTCACCGTGCAGCAGCGCCGTGAAGAACGTGTTGAGATCGGCGCCGGTCGCGACCATGGCGCCCGCGGTGTACGCCCATGACACGTCGCCATCGGTGACGTCGACCTGCTTCTCGCCGATCCGGTGATAGCCGCGGGCGTGCGGGCCTCGGATGTCCGTCTCCCCGGACTTCGGGAAGTAGGTCTTCTTCAGTCCGAGCCGATCGATGATGCGCGTGGTGATCTCTTCCGGGGCGGGGTGGCCCGTCACCTTTTCGATGAGCATTCCGAGCAGGATGTAGTTCGTGTTCGAGTAGACCGCCGAGTCCTTCGCCGCCGGGCCGGGCGGCAAGGACATCGCGATCTTCAACAGTTCGTCCGGTGTGTAGTGCCGCTGAGGTTCTTCGCTCTCCGCCAACCGCAGCTGTCCGGGCTTGATGTCCTCCGGTTTCGTGCCGCCCGCCGCGACGTAGTCCGTCAGCCCGCTCGTGTGCTGCAGGAGATCGCGGATCTTCACCCGGCTCCCGTCGTTCCCGTTGCCCCGCACGCGTCCGGGCAGATAGTGCTCGACGCTCCTGTTCAGGTCGACCCGCCCCTCGTCGACGAGTTGCATGACGACGGTCGCCACGAACGCCTTCGTGTTGCTGCCGATCCGGACCCGCGCGTCATCGGGGAACGGCTTCCCGGTATCGGTGTTGCCCGTCCCCGCGCGCAGAATGCGCGTACCGCGTCCGGGGTCGGAGATCACCACCTGTACACCGGGGATGCCCTGCTCGGCGACGGCGTCGATCCTCCGCTGCGTCGTGGCGTCGGAGGACGGGGCAGGCTTCGCGGCGCCGGTCGGTGACGCGGAATTCTTGGCGTCGGTCGGTGGGGCGGACTTCGCGGCGTCATCGCAGGCGGTCGTCATCAACGCGAGGGCGGCGGCCCCGGCGATCACGACCAGCTTGGCGTGACGTCGTGAGGTGGTCATCGGCGGTGGTCCTCCTGGTCCGTCGGACCTCTTGGTGAGATCCCTACGCCGACGAGACTATGGACGCGCGAGTGCACCTCCCATGGCGCTGACCACCGCCTTTGGGGTGGGGCGGTCCGGTGCACACGGGGTGCAGCAGGCCCTACCCCGGGGCCTGCTGCACGCAGTGGCCCGGCGAGCCACCCGCACCACGGTGAGGACGTGAGCGGCCGGATCGGGCGACAACTCATCACGCGGCCCCGATGCGCTCACGGTGCGGTGCGCGCGCGATGTCGGCGCACCGCGTCGCGGTTGGCGCACCGCTGGGAGCAGTAGCGCTGCCGACCGGTGCGGGAGGTGTCGGCGAAGATCGTGGTGCACTCGGTCACGGCACACCGTCGCAGCCGGTGCATGCCCCGTCCCGCCAGATGCAGTGCGGTCCCGACGGAGATCAGTGAGAACAGCAGGGAGCCGAGCGGCTGCCGGTCGTCGCGGTAGTGCAGGTGCCAGCCGTCTCCGGCGTGGTCGGTCAGCCGCGGGTAGGCGGCGGCCGCCGCCAGCATCCGGTTGAGCAGCTCGGCGCGCTCGTGCTCGTCATCGGCGTCGACGGCCTTCTCCCACGCGTCCAGTGCCTCCTGGGTGCGGTCGAGGTCCTGCGGCGTGGCCGGGAGGTCCACCACCAGGCCGGCAGCGCGGCAGCGGTCCGCGAGTTCCTCGGCGGTCGCCGGGCGCCGGTTGGCCAGATCCGCAGCCAGGTTCACGACATCCTCGCCGTAAGGGTTGAGATGCATAAGGTCATTACACCAACCTGATCGGCATGACACAACGCACTGGAGACCCTGCAGCCGTACGGCAGGCGGTGGAGGACGACATCGCGGAGCTCGTACGACTGCGGGTGATGCTGTTCGAGAACCTCGGCGGCGACTTCTTCGACCCCGCGTCGGGAGGCAACGACTGGCTGGACGTCCTCGCCGTGGTGCTGAAGGAGCAGTTGGCCGCGGATGCCGTACGCATCCTTGTCGTGGAGGGTGGGAGCGGCCTCGCCGCCTGTGGGATCGGCACGATCGAGCAACGGCTGCCCGGCCCGCACCTGCGCAATGGCCGGATCGGGCAGGTGATCGGTGTGGTCACCGACCCGGCGTACCGGCGGCTCGGTCACAGCCGCTCGATCATGCAGGGCCTGCTCGGCTGGTTCCGGGAGAGCGATGTCGCCCGAGTCGACCTCTACGCCTCCGCCGGGGGTGAACCGCTCTATCGCGAGCTCGGCTTCACCAACCACCCCGACCCGTCGCTGTACTGGCGCCCGTGACCGATCGGCCGCCACCCCGCCTCCTCCGAAGCGAACCGCCCGACGCCGATGCCCGCACACCCTCGCTCATGATCACCCCGTCCGGCCTCGGACCGGTCCCGGTCGAATCCGTGATGGCGTCCCGGGCCGCGGGAGGTGCAGAGCGTCGATACGCGACGCTTCCCACGAACCGTCCATGGCGCACATCATGTTGTCCGGGACGAGTCTGATCTCGGTGCAGTGCGGCGTAGGCATCCTGACGGTGCTGCTGATGACACCTCTGGGGCGATCACCGGCAATCGTCTGCTCCGTGCCCGTCTGGCTCGGGTTCTTCGGATTCGGCTGGTACGGCCCCCTGGGTCGCTTACGTGACCGAGTCGGCTCCGCCGGGCAGGACCGGCTTCGCCCTCGGTCTGGCCATGTCCGTCAACCAGATCGCCATCGTCGTGGTTCCGCCCGCGCTCGGCCTGCTCAAGGACGTCACGCACAGCTTCGTACCGGCGTGGAGCGTCGTCACCACGATGACCGCTGTTGCCCTGACGTCTCGGCCGGTGCAGAGCGTCGGCGCGGCCACGAGCCCCCTCGATGCGGGGCAGTCACCACACCGTCCGGACACAGCACCGCCCGAGAGAGCTGACACCCCGGCCTCCGCCCTCCTGCCCCTGCTCCTGCCCCCTGCCGCCCATGCCCAGCCAGAACGCGGAGCCACCTCGTGCCCCACCTGATACCGGATACCGGTCCGCAGCGCGTCATCACCGCTTCGAACTTCGTCTACACCATCAGCAGCGGCCTCTATCTGACCGCCGGGGTGCTGTACTTCACCCAGGCGGTTCACCTTCCGGCCGCCCAGGTGGGGATCGGACTCGGCATCGCCGGATGCGTCTCGCTCGTCATGGGCATGGCCGCCGGCCATCTCGCCGACCGACACGGCGCACGGGGCGTCTACGCGATCACCCTCGTCGTCCGGGCACTGGCGACGGCCTGCTTCCTCCTGGTGGACAGCTTCTGGCCGTTCGTCCTGGCGGTATGCGCGGCCACCGGGGCGCAGGCCGCCGGGATGGCCGCCCGCTCCCCGCTCATCAGGCATTACGGAGGGAACCGGCCGCAGGAGTTCCGCGCCCGTCTCCGTGCCGTCACCAACATCGGCGTCTCCCTCGGTGCCCTGCTGGCGGGCTGGGCCGTCCAGGTCGGCACCCGTACCGCCTACCAACTCCTGGTCGTCGGCATCGTGATCGCCTGCGCGGCTTCCGCGGCCGTCCTGGTCCTGCTTCCCGCGGTCATGCCCGGCCCCGTCATCGACGGCCCTCGCTGGGGCGCCCTGCGGGATCGGCCCTACCTTCTGATCACCGCGCTCGACGGCATCATGGCCATCCAGTTCAAGGTGCTCACCGTGGCCCTTCCGCTCTGGCTGGTCGAGGCCATCACCGCCCCGCACTGGCTCATTTCGGGCGCCATGCTCGTCAACACCCTCATCGTCATCGCGTTTCAGGTGCGGGCCAGCCGCGCCATCGACTCCCCCGCAGCCGGCGCAGGCGCCTACCGCCGATCGGGCCTGGCCTTCCTCGTCTCCTGCTCGCTGCTCTCGCTGACCGCGGGGATGCCGCCGTGGGCCGCGGCCACGCTGCTCATGGTCGCGGTGGTGATCCACACGATCGGTGAGCTGTGGCACTCCGCCGCAGGCTTCGAGGTGTCCTTCGCCCTCGCACCGCAGCACGCCACCGGCCAGTACCTGGGTGTTTTCGGCCTGGGCGCGGGCCTGGCCGAAACACTCGGGCCGAGCCTGCTCATCTCGCTCTGCATCACCTGGGGCCGCCCCGGGTGGTACGTCGTAGGAGCCCTGTTCACCGTGACCGGCCTCGTAGCCCCCCTTGCCGTCCGCCGGGCGGAGTACCGGCAGCGGTCCCGGCCCGCACACATCGAAGCCCTCGGCAAGGCAACGGTCGACTGAACGCGCCCGATGACGGGACAGGTGGAACGGGGTCCGGACTGACGGACGGTCTCAGAGTTCGCCCACCGGATGCAGTCGGGCGAACTCACCGGCGAGCATGCCCATCATGACGAGATCGTGGTGCCGGCCGGCGAAGAACACATGGTCGCGGAGGCGTCCCTCCTCCACGAACCCGAGCCGACGGTGAAGGGCCAGCGACGCCTCGTTGTGTGCGAAGATCCGCGCCTGGCACCTGTGGAACCGCCGCTCGGCGAACATGAAGCGCAGCAGCAACAGTACGGCTTCTGCCGCGTAGCCGTTGCGCCGGTGGTCGGCGCCGATCGTGATGCCGTACTCGAACCAGCCGGACCGCGGGTCGGCGTGGAACGAGCCCACAGCTCCGACCGTTTCCCCCGTGTCGGCGGCTTCGATCGCCAACTGGAAACAGTCTCCGTCGGACTTGGCGGCTGCCTGCTCCTTCGCCCAGGCACGATGGCCCTCCGCGGAACGAGGCGGGTTCAGCACGTCTCCCAACCGCTCCTCGTCCTCGGCGAAGCGCATGAACGCGGTCCAGTCGTCGGGCTCTATACCCCGCAGGCGTATCCGCTTTCCCGTCCAGAACGATGTCATCCCGCCATCGAATCACGCGGCCGGACTCGACGTCCAGAGCTTGCACGACTTCCCGAATGGGCCGCTGACCAGGCACTTCACGGTGGATCTCCGGACCTTCGCCACCTGCCTCCCACCGCGCTTGCGGGACTTGTCGGTAGGGTCACGCCCATGAGCGTCGAGGTGGAGGTCGTCCGCGGGGCGACCGACGAAGTGGTCGAAGCAGTCTCTCGCCTTCTGCCCCAGCTTTCGAGGACGGCCGGTGCGCCCGACCGGGAGTCGGTGGCCGAGTTGTTGCGCAGCGACGCCAACACCCTGCTGGTGGCCAGGGTCGAAGGACGAGCGGTCGGCATGCTGACGCTGATCATGTTTCCGCTGCCCTCAGGTGTACGGGGCCGCATCGAGGATGTCGTGGTCGACGCGGCGGCCCGGGGGCACGGCGTGGGGGCGGCGCTGACGGAGGAGGCACTGCGCCTGGCCGAGGCGGCCGGGGTCCGGACGGTCGACCTCACCTCGCGTCCGTCCCGTCAGGCAGCGAATCGGCTGTACGAACGCCTGGGATTCCAGGCCCGCGACTCCACGGTCTACCGGTTCGTGGTGCAGCCGTAGGGAGACTGGGCCTCGATCCGGATGATGGGCTCGCTGCCGTTCGCGGGATTCAGCCGCACCGTCGCCGTTGATGGGCATCCCGCCCCGCTGTGTTGAGCAGTCGATGCGCTCGTTCCGGAGCGAGGTGAATCAACCACCCGGCCCGGTGCGGCGAGGAGGGGCACCGAGCCGGCATGCATCGGTCGGCTCGGTGCAACACATGACCCCGGCGGCCGCCGTCGACGGCTCCGCTGCGTGGACTTGCGCCCTCCGAGGTCATGCGCCGGCCAGCAGCGCCTCCAGTGCGACGGCCGTATCCGGATGGCGACCGGTCAGTGCCACACCTGCCGGGCCGGAGTCCGCCGTCTCCCATGTCCCCTCGCAACCCAGCAGACTCGCCACCGCGTCGCACGTCGCCGGGTGTGCGGCGAGCAGCGTGCAGCCGTGGCCGCCTTCCGCGTGGCGTATCGGATGCGCGGCTTCCGTCTCCGGCTGGGCCCGCCACGGTGGCACCCACGCGTCCAGCGCCGCGAGCCGGCCGGGGAAGGTCCGCCCGGCCTCGCGGATCAGCAGGGGGGCCAGCTCCGCGCCGCCCGATCGCAGAGTGGTGATCAGGGTCGGCAGCCACGGCAGGAGCACCGGGTCCGGCAGCCGTCCGAACGCGTTCGACACCGCCTCCACCACGAAGTCGGTGAGGCCCGGGACGGGATCCAGCGCGTACAGGAAGCCACTGAGGTAGCGCGGATAGGCGGGCACGACCAAGGGATTGCTCAGCAGCTCGTCGCACCTCGCCCGAAGGTCCTCGCGGGAGAGACGTCCGAGCTGCACCTGGGCCGCCCACAGCAGCGCCGTCTTCGACGACTCCTCCGGGTGCGACTGGACCACTGCCAGTTCCAGTTGGGTCCGGTCGCACCCCAGCGACAACGCGAGGCTCTCCATGCTGAACAGGAAACCCAGCATGGCGGCCACTTGGCGGACGGTGGCGTCGTCGTCGGTGAACGCCGTCGGCAGCAGGGTGCAGTAGTGGGCGTATCCGGCTTTGACGAAGGACTCGATCCAGGGCGGCAGCACCGGCTCGCTGGTGCGGTAGTACGCCAGCAGTCTCCGCACCCGGCGCAGTACCTCCGGTGCGCCGTCGACGCTGCGTTCGGCCGACAGCACCTCCAGGGCGTGTGTGCCCAGCTCCTCCGCGAGGCGGCGGCTGCGCAGGTACAGCGTCGCGTCCTCGACGGCTTCCAGGACCGTCGCCGCGGTGGCGCGCCGGTCGTACGCCGTACGGCGCAGGCGCTGCTCCAGCACCTGCTCGATGCTGACGCCCTCGTAGCCGAGCTCGATGAGCGCACGCTGGTAGGTGCCGAGCGCGAGGTCCCACGACTCCTGGATCGGCCGTTCCCCCAGCTTCCGCTCGCCCATGATCGGCCGGGCGGCACCCTGCGGCATCAGGTAGCGCAGCATCCACAACACGTCGGAGCACCGCTCCAGTTCCGGCTGGGACGCGATGTCCAGCAACGCCCGTTGCACACCCCCCTGCTGGAGCTTCAGCCCAAGGGGTGCTAGCCGGTCGTGCACGTCGCGGGCCAGGGGTGGCAGCGCGTCGTAGCCGACCTGGCCGACCCGGTCGCCGCCCATCATGATCTCCACGAGGCGCCGCACATCGCGCCGGCCGGGCACGGTGTCCTTCTCGATGCAGGTGACGGCCGCGTCCTGGAAGTCGTACGGCGTGGGCCTGGCCCGGTCGCGCATTCCGGCCAACAGGATCGACGTCTCGAACACCGCGATGGCGTCGGCGGTGGAGGCGAGGTATCCGTTGCGGCGCGCGGCGCGCACGATCTCCACCGACCAGCCGAGCAGTTCGGCCTCGTCCAGCCGGTCCAGGGCGGGCGGTTGCCGCAGGAAACCGGTCAGCTTGTCCGAGGGCGGGAGATCCGGTACGGGATCCACCGCGGCTGCGGCTGCGACCTTCCTGGCCCGCGATTTCTTCGTGCCCGCCTGTCCCGCCAGGCGGTACGGCTCCGCGCGCGTGCGTCTGACGTTCTTCGCCCACACGGTGGCGGCGATCGACACCGAGCCTGCGGCGAGGCCGAATTGCGCCTCGATCGCCGCATGGCTGGACGGAATCAGGCCGTGCTGCCACGTGGTGGCGCTGGGCGGGCTGATCTCGAAGGTGTCCGTGCCGTGCACGCCGAACTCCGGCACGCGGCTGGCCGCGTGGAAGGCGCCGCAGACATAGAGGCAGTCCGCGGGATCGGCACCGGTTGCGGCCAGGTGCTCGCGCATCCTGGTCCACATATGGCGTTCGCGGTCCTCGTCCACACGGACCCGGTGGGGGTCGCCCGGAGCGAGTCGCCGGAAGAGGCTTCCGATCAGAAGCATGACCTGGCGGTAGGTGTCGTGGTCGCTGTCGCCGAGCGGCAGTTCGACGTACTGGTGCCACCATTCCGACCAGTGCCGCACCTTGCCGTGGCGCAGCAGGTGTTCCTCCAGCTCGGCGAAGCGCGGTCGCAGATCTCCGATCTCCACGCCGACGGCGTCGCCGTGCAGCGCGGCCTCCTCCTCGACGGGAGGTGCGTCCGGGTCGGCCGGCTCGGCGGTCTCCGTTCCGCGCGCGTCCCACTGGAAGACGTGGTCCGAGGAGCGGTCGACGAGGACCAGTTCGACGCCCGGCGTGTCCAGTGCGTAGGCAATCGCCTGGTACTCGGCGGAGGCCTCGGTGATCGGTGCGACCACCGACAGCGGGGACCACTCGGCCGGGAAGCCGTCGACCTCGGTCGCGAACGACTGGACCGCCACCGGCAGCTTGCAGTTGCGCAGTTCGGTCAGCAGCGGTGCCATGTCCTCGCACAGTTCGAGGTACACGACCTTGGGCTGCTTATCCCTCAGCCGGCGGGCCATCGCAATCGCCGAGGCGGGCGAGTGATGGCAGACGGGGAAGATCTCGAGCGGCTCGCGGACCGCGTGGTCGACGTCGTCGACGATGCCGAGGAGGATGCCCTCCAGGGCGTCGGGCCCGTCGGCGAACGACGCGGCGGCCTCCTGCAGTTGGGCACGCAGTCCTTCGAAGGTCCCCTCGTGGGTACTGCTCATGACAGGGTGGCGATCGCGTCGCGGCCGCCCTCCAGGAACTCCGGCCAGGATCCGCCCTCTTCCTTGCTGCGCGGCTCGACGACGCCGTGCAGGTACTTGTTGAGGATGGCCAGGTCCTCGGGCTCGCGCCGGGCCAGCGACCCGACGAGCGAGGAGGCCAGTGTGCGGGCGGTCAGGGCACGCTCACCGAAGAAGTTGCTGTGCAGCACCGCGTCCTCGAGCACGCCGATCTGCTCCGCGGTGGACAGCGCGGACTCCAGCTTCTCGTCGTCGCTGCCGGCCGCTGCCGCCGAGGCCCGCAGGTCGGCGAAGCTCTGCAGCAGTACATCGAGGAGCGTCGGCGGCACTTCCAGTTCGATCTGGTGACGGCGCAGCAGTTCCTCGGTGCGGAAGCGGACGATCTCCACCTCGCTCTTCTTGTTCGTCACCACCGGGATGCGGACGAAGTTGAAGCGGCGCTTGAGCGCCGAGGACAGGTCGTTGACGCCACGGTCACGACTGTTCGCGGTGGCGATGATCGAGAAGCCGGGCTTGGCGAAGACGATGCTGTCGCTGTCCAGTTCGGGAACCGAGATGTACTTCTCGGACAGGATCGAGATCAGCGCGTCCTGCACGTCGCTGGTGGAGCGGGTGAGTTCCTCGAAACGGCCGATGGCGCCGGATTCCATCGCGGTCATGATCGGCGAGGGGATCATCGATTCCCGCGACTGGCCCTTGGCGATGACCATCGACACGTTCCAGGAGTACTTGATGTGGTCCTCGGTGGTGCCGGCCGTGCCCTGCACGACCAGCGTGGAATTGCGGCAGATCGCGGCGGACAACAGCTCGGCCAGCCAGCTCTTGCCCGTGCCGGGGTCACCTATGAGCAGCAGGCCCCGGTCGGAGGCGAGCGTGACGATGGAACGCTCGACGAAGCTGCGGTCGCCGTACCACTTCTGCGAGATCTCCCGGTCCAGGCCGTCGGAGCGCTCGGAACCCAGGATGAACAGGCGGACCATCTTCGGGGACAGCCGCCAGGAGAAGGGCTTGGGGCCGTCGTCGATGGATTCGAGCCACTCCAGCTCCTCGGCGTACTTGATCTCGGCGGGGGCGCGCAACAGGTCGGACATGACAGGGCCTTTCTAAGCGTCTGAACGTCTCTAGGCGAGGAATGTCTTGAGCTCGTGGACGAGCTTGCGGATGTGGCCGGAGAGCACCGGCGTACCGAGGTCCTTGAAGCGTTCGCGGAACCACGGGTTGACACTGCCGCGGCCGGAGCTGGTGACCGAGCCGACGGGGATGAACTTGGCTCCCGAGCGGTGAATGGCGACCATGCTCTCGAACAGTGGCTCGGTCTGCCATTCATAGAAGTCGGAGATCCACACCACGACGGTGTTGCGTGGCTCGGCGATCTTCGGCTGGGCCAGTGCCATGGCCACCGTGCCGTCGGTGCCGCCCCCGAGGTTGGTGCGCAACAGGGTCTCGAAGGGGTCGTGCACCCACGGCGTGAGGTCGAGGGCCTGGGTGTCGTACGCGATCAGGTGGACGTCGACCTTCGGCAGACCGGCGAAGATCGACGCCAGGATGGTGCAGTTCACCATCGAGTCGACCATCGAGCCCGACTGGTCCACGACGACGATCAGCCGCTGGGGTGTCGTCTTGCGGACCGTGTGCCGGTAGTAGAGACGGTCGACGTAGAGGCGCTCCTCCTCCGGGCTCCAGTTGGTGAGGTTCTTCCAGATCGTGCGGTCGAGGTCGAGGTTCCGGAACACCCGCTTGGGCGGGACGGAACGGTCCAGGGCGCCCACTGTGGCCTTCTCGACCTGGGTGCGCAGTACCTCGGCGACCTCGTCGACGAAGCGGCGGATCAGGTCCTTGGCGTTGGCCAGGGCCACGCCCGAGAGGTTGTTCTTGTCGCGCAGCAGCTGTTCGATCAGCGACATGCTCGGGGTCAGCTGCGCGGCGAGCCGGGGGTCGGCCAGTACCTCGCGCAGGCGCATCCGCTTGACGAGGTCGGCCTCGATCGTGCCGAGTTCCGGGCCGATGGCCGGAACCAGCCGACTGAGGTCGGGGGTCGTGCCGCCACCGCCGCTGCCGGTCGGGCTTGCACCAGGCCCTGCGGTCCGTCCCCGGGCACGGCCACCACGCAGCTCGCCGGGTTTGCAGCCGAGCGCGCGCTCCAGCCAGCCCGCGTCGGACTGCCAGCGCGCCAGCTGTCCGGCGGTGACCGTGCCCGAGCCGGAGGCGAAGACGTTGAGCAGCACCTTCGACACCAGCGCCGCCCGTCGTACTTCGGCGGCCCGGTCGCGTGCGCCGTCGGGCTCGGCGGCGGGTGCCATCAGGCCGTCGAACTCGGCGACCAGCTCCGGGTGGCGCTGCACGATCGAGTCGACGGAGACCTGTGGGTCCAGCAGTGCGGAGGGCAGGCCGATGTCCTCGACGACGGCGAGGCTCGCGGATTCAAGCGCGCCCTGTTCCTCCTGGTCGAAGAGCCGGGCGAGGAGCCGCCAGTACAGCACCTGACGGCGGTTGTCCTGGGGATCCGCCTCCGGGGTCCGCGGGGTCGTGTCCTCGGTGGTTCGTTCCGTCGTGTGCTCCGTCATTTCCGCAACAGCCTCCCCGCACGCTCCCGCAGCACGGTCACGGCGTCGGTGGCGGCCTTCTCGGCCTTGACTCCGGCCTTGTCGGTCGTGCCGCCGGCCCATCCCCCGGCGTGGATCGCGACAGCCTTCTTCCGTACGGTCGTCTCGACGGCCAGGGGCTGGACGCGGTACGTCCCGGCGTCCCAGCGGAGCAGTCCGATGCACGCGCCGGATGCCGCGACGGCCTCGGGGGTGAGCGGTCCGGCGGTCGGAATGCGGTCGGTGTCGACGGCGAGAGGGGCTCCGGCGAGGGTGAACGTCAGTGCGTCGTCGTCGTTGTGGGCGGCGTAGCCCTCCAGGAACACGGGGACGGCGATGCGTGCCGGGTGCCGATCCAGGGGTGCGGTCGCCGCGTCGGTGGCGGTGGGCAGCGCGACGCGAGCGGTGGCGAAGGCGTCGGCGGGCTCGCCCCGGCGTGCGTGCTCGTCGCTCCAGACCAGATCGCCCTCGGCGGTGACCGGCATGTCGGTGAGGTCCATCGAGCGGCCTTCACTGACGGCCGCCAGGAGCGACATGTGCGGGCGGAGCAGTTGCCAGAGCCCTGCTCCGACGACCGTGTCGGGCTTCGGTACCGATATTCCGGCACGCACCAGGCGGGGCGACGCACCGTCCGCGGGCTCGAACACCGCGTGGACCTGGGCCTGTACAGCGGTCGCGTGTTCATGGACGTCGACGCCGAGGGGCAGGAGGCGGCCGGTGGCCTTACCGGTCACCGGCACATCGGCCGCACCGGGCAGCGTCAGCAACAGCGCGCGTGCCCACAGGTCGGCCCAGCGTCGTGCCGGGATCCGTTCCAGGGACGTGCCCGGACAGGACGCGGCAAGTTCGGCGGCGAATCCGTCGAGGAGCGTCGCCAGGCGGCGCAGCGCGGGGTCCGGAAGCATCGCGGAGACGACGGGCGCCGCCCCGGAGACCACGTCGTGGTCGATGCCCTGCCACCCGGAGCGCGCCAGATCGGACAGCCAGGAGCGGGCGGCGGCGAGCAGGTTCGCCGCCTGCTGGCCGGTGGGCGACGGGACGGTCTCCTCGCTGCGGGGTCGGCCGGTCGCCTCCTCGATGCGGGTCATCAGTGCGTCGTGGACGGAACCGAGGAGCGCGGTGCGTGCGGCGGCGAGGGCGACGAAGTGGTCCTCGCTCGCGGCTCCGCCCGCCGCCTTCTCCGCCGCCTCGGCGACCCTGGCGGCGAGCGGGGTCCCGGCGACCGCGTGGGCGAGTCCGGTCAGCCCGGCGGTCTGGGCGGGTTGCGGACGGAGCAGGCCGGCGACGAGCGCCCGGTCGAAGGCGTCGACAGCCGTGAGGGCTTCATCGAGTCCGGTGATGGTCTCCGGGAGCAGGTCGGTGCGCATCATGCCACCGCCCTGGTCGGCGGGAACCACTGCATCTCCGGCAACGGTGCGGTGGTCGGGGTGAGTTCGAGGTAGGCGAGGTGGCGCAGGAACCGGCTGAAGACGGGTGCGGCGGCCTTGCTGTCGCCCTGCGGCGGACGTGCGTCGCTCATGCCGGCGGTGATGGTGTGCGCGCTCGGCTCCCCGTCAGCGGTCTCGACCTTCAGGTAGCGGGCGACGCGCTCGGCGCCGTACTGCAGCACCGCCTCGTTGACCAGGGCCCGGATGTGATTGCAGAACGACCCCCGCGCGCCGCCGCACGGCCGGTTGTTGTTGGTGCTGCAGGCAAACGTGTAGGTACCGGCGGCGACCGACGACACATAGACCCGGCCGATGTCCGAGCCGCTGGACACCACACCCTGCAGGCGTCCGTCGGCCAGCTCGACGAACGGGACTTTGGCCAGCTTGCGCGGTCGTGCGGGTGCTGTCACCCGTGCCGTGCTCGACCTCTCCCAGTCTGACAACGCACCACTCCTTCGTGCACCAGGGCGACTTCCGCGCCACAACGGCAGGACACGACCGAACGTACCTGCGACCACTGACAACGCCCGGTCGCGGACGCACGACGGTCCTCGCACCTGGCTGCGCATCGGACCCGCGTGAAGCCCGCCGCCCCGACCACGAGCCGTGCTCCGCACGCCCGCTGCGGCTCTCGTCCCGGGACCCTGAGCGCGGGCTGTCGACGGTGCGGCGGGCCCGCTTCGGCGCGGGCCCCGGGGCACGAGGCGCAAAGCGGAGCGCGCCGTGCCCCGGGCAGGTGTCAGAGAGTGCGGGCTGCTCCTCGGGGAACCACGATCCCTCCGCCCGAGGGCAGCGGGTAGAACGGGATGGCGACGAGGTCGTACTGGGGGCACGGCGTCGTGATGCACTGCTTCGGCGAGGGCACACAGACATGTCCGGCAGGCGCCACGACGGCGGCACATGGGGTCGCCCGTGGTACGACCGGGCTTTCTCCGGCGGATGCCGGGCTCGTCATGGCCAGGGGCAGGGCAGTGAGAGCGACCGCCGTGGCGGCACGCAGCAAGTTCTCGATCACAAGCAGCAGAGATAGCCGCACCCCAGCGCGGCGTCGCACCGGCGGAGGGGTCAATCACCCGGTCGGGTCGCGATGTTCACCATCGGAACATACTTCCTATTTCAGAAGAAGGGGCTGTGGCACTTCGCCGGACGCTCGGGACGGTCACGCCGACCCGGCGCTCCGGGTACGTACAACCTTTTGTGTTCCTCGCGTGTCGAGAGGGACGTTTCGTTGCTTGAGTCAGTGAGTCAAGGAGTCCCGTTGCGCAGATCTGTCACGGCTGCTGCCGTGATCACAGCTGTCGTTGCCGCCCCGCTGGTCCCGACAGCGTCTTCCGCCGCAGCCCCCTACAAGGGAGCCAACACCGCAGCCGTCCAGGACGACTTCAACGGCGACGGCTACCGCGACCTGGCCGTCGGTGCTCCGTCCGCGGCCAATGGCAGCGTGGCGGAGGCCGGAGCGGTCGTCATTCTCTACGGTTCGGCCTCTTCGGTCAGTGCCACGCGCCGGACCGTCATCACGCAGGCGACGTCCGGGATCCCGGGCGATCCCGAGGCATCGGACGGCTTCGGCCGTACCGTGGCCAGCGCCGACCTGGACCAGGACGGCTACGCGGACCTGCTGGTGGGTGCCCAGGGCGAGGATGTCGGCGGCAAGGACGCCCGGGGCTCCGTGACCGTCGTGTGGGGCGGCTCCGGTGGGCTGAAGGGCGGCGCGAGCATCTCACCGCCCGCCGGTTACGGGGATGGACGCATGTACTGCGGCTTCGGCATGTCCCTGGCCACCGGGGACATGAACGGTGACGGCGCCCCGGAGGTCTCCATCGGCTCCCGATGCGAAGGGGCCTCGTACACCGGCCCCTTCTCCCGCACCGGAAAGGGCGCCTCCAACTACCGGGAATGGCGCATGGGCGATACCCGCGGCGTGGTGATGGGCGATGTGAATCACGACGGCAGGGCGGAGCGGTTCTGGCTGCCGGGCCCCTCGGACGACGACCTCCGCGGATCGGTCTACATCGACAACGGCCCTCCCGGCGAAAGCGGCCTCGGTGACAAGCCCGTCGAACTCCCCTACGCCGATGGCCATTCCGGCCGTATCGGAGATGTCAACGGCGACGGCTACGGGGACCTCGTCACCGGCATCGCCGATGACGACTCCCTTTCCGGCGGGACGGGCTCGGCGCACCGCGGTGGCGAGATCCAGGTGCTGTACGGCAGCGCGCAGGGCATCACCACCGCCCGGCGCCCGAAGATCTTCCACCAGGACACGGCGGGGGTTCCCGGCGTCGCGGAGAACGCCGACCGGTTCGGCCAGTCGCTCAGCATCGGAGACGTGAACGCCGATGGCTACGCCGACGTTCTCGTCGGCTCCCCCGAGGAGGCGGTCGGCACGCGCAAGTCGGCCGGCACGGCCGTGCTGCTGCGCGGTTCCGCCTCCGGCCTGACCACAGCGAAGGCTGCCGGATACACCCAGGACACCGCGGGCGTGCCGGGCGCCGTCGAGACCGGGGACCAGTTCGGTGCCGCGGTGCACCTTGCCGACCTCAACAAGGACGGCCGGGCCGAGACGATCGTCGGCGTGCCCACCGAGAACAGCGACGGCTGTGTGTGGGTCGCCCGCGGCTCGGCCTCCGGGCCCGTCCTGAGCGGCTCGGTCAACCTGTGCGGCAAGAGCGCCGGAATCACCGTTGGCGACGCCAAGGGCTACTTCGGTGCGGCGCTGACCGGCGTCCACACGGAGAACTGACACCCGTACGTCCGGTCGCGCGCGTGACGCGGCCGGACGTACGCCGGGGGTCGATCAGCAAACGGACGTCGGCCCTCACCTCGCCCGCGGTCTCATCCACTTCGCCGGCTCCTCAGAGGAGAAGGCGTAACAGATGCTCGCAGGCGGCCTGTTCGCTCGGGTGCCGTGCGATGACCTCGTAGGTACCGCGTTCGTACGCACCGGTCTCCCACACCCCGTCGGGTGCCTGCCGCAGGAACAGGAAGTCCGTGGGGGTGGGGACCGGTTCGTGGACGCCCTCGATGCGGTAGTAGCCGTCGGCCACACCTGCCCGGCTCAGCGCCGCGTACAGCTCCCGGCGGTCCACGGCCGAGGCTATGCGCCGGCGGACGTGAGGTAGTCGTGCTCCAGCAACCACTTGACGTTCAGCCGCTGCCCCTGGCCTGGGTCGAGGAAGACCGCGTCCAGCTTGATCTGCTGACCGCCGCCCGGCTGCTCGAACCACGGGGCGATGCTGCCCTGCCACACCCAGAAGGGCTTGGCCACCTTGTAGACGCGGTAGTCGCAAGCGACGGCTGCGTCACGGGTGTTGAGGTTCTGCGGCGGCAGCGCGCGCTCGGCGTACGCGTCACCGGCGGGTGCCAGGTAGCCGCCGAACTCGGAACCGAAGCGGTCCAGACGCTGGCCCGGACGCAGCTTGGTCGGCTCCTTGTCGAGCTGCCCGTTGACCTGACCGAATCCGTCGTTGGGCGGGTACTTCCAGCTGCCCGAGTCGGCGGGGCCTTCCCAGTACTTCTTCAGGAAGGCCTGCGGGGAGAGGTTTCCGGTGCGCTTGTACCCCTTGAGGAGCGGGCCCACGGGTGCCAACCGGGTATTCGGAAGCCACTTGGGACCGAGTCGGGCATCGCCGCGGAACTCACCGGTGCAGGGCTCGTGGCGGACCTTGGACGAAGACGACCGGTCCTCCGGCTTCGCCGAGGCGCTCGCGGCGGGGGCCGCGATGAGCCCGGCGGTGATGCCGAGCACGGCAAGCACGTTGTGCATGCGGTTCATTCAGGTGTCCCCTCGGGTGCTGAAGATCAGTCACGGTAACTGACGAAGAGTAACCATTCATTCACCCACAGCGTCCGCACCGTGCCGCTGAAAACCGGCCATCCTGTCGGGCTCCGCGGTGGCTCCCGCTGCAACGAGGTGGATGACCGCTTCTGGATGGGAGCCGCCGAACGCCCAGTCCAGGGGGGAGCGGCCCGGTGCGGTGATCTTCATTGAGGTTCGGATCGGCACCGTGCGCCCGCAGTTCGAGCGCCGCCGCGATGTGCCCCCAGCACGCGGCCGCGCACAAGGGCGTGCCTTCCGAACCGGGTCCGCCGCTCCCGGCTTCTCCGTTCACGGATGCCAGATACAACGGGGTGACGCCCCCGCTGTCCGCTCGCTCCGAGGCGGCCCCGGCCCGCAGCAGCGCCTGCACACGGGTGCCATCGCCCATGAGGACTGCTGCGCCGAGGTACCGGGAGAGCTTCTTGCGCCGTCGCTGGTTCATGAGCGCCGGGATCGACGACCGGGTGCGCGGCGGGGACAGCCCTGTCCCTCCGTGAACCGGGTCACACGACTAGCCCGGCGGCGATGGCGCTGACCCGGGTGAAGACGGAGACCGGGTACTGGTCGTCGCAGTACTTGTTGCCCGTGGAGGCCACACCGATCACCTTCCCGCCGGCGACCAGTGGGCCACCGGAGTCGCCGCGGCAGACGCTGCCGTGGGTCCCGGCGGCCGGGATCCCGCACGCCTTGAGCGCGGCGGACTCGCCCGGGTCGGTGAAGGGCGCACAACCCTTGAGCGGCGCCAGGGTCAGTGTGGCCGATTTCAGCCGCTTTCCGGGGGTGTCGGTTGCGGTCTTGCCCCAGCCCACCTGGGACTTCGGCGACGCCGATCTCCGCCTCTTGGCCCCCCCCCTCGTCTGTATCAGCCTTATCGACGAGGCTCGCCGGCTGGCACGGGCGAGTGGCCCGTGCACTTTTACGGCACACACGTGCAGGCCGGGAGGTCCGCGACCAGCTCTTGAGCCTTCACGAGTCGCCCGAGCGCGGCTTCTTCTGGGCCTCCGGCACGATCGAGGAGCTCGCGGAGCAGTGCGCCGGCTGGTTCGAGAGCGTTGGCGGGGAGCTGCCCGCGGTTCGGAGCGAGGTGGGAGAGCAGCTACGGGGTACGCGCCATGGCATGTACGAGTCCTCCAGCCGGAAGCCGCGTAGCGGCAGGGCCGGTCACGTTCAGTGAGTGTCTACGGCGAGCGCTGCATCGATCTCTTGGAGGAACGGCTCCAGATCACCTGGGTTGCGCGAGGTGATGAGCGTCCAGCCGCAGGAGTCATCCTTGACGACCGGCTCGTCGGCCCATTCGCCACCGGCATTGCCGATGTCTGTCCTCAGCGAGGGATAGGAGGTGAGCCTCTTACCTTCGGTGACACCCGCCTCGACCAAGGCCCAAGGTCCGTGGCAGATGGCCGCTACGGGGCGCCCGGACGACGTGAAGGAGCGGACGATCTCCGTCGCCGAATTCTGCAGACGCAGTGCATCGGCGTTCAATGTGCCACCCGGCACGAGCAGGAGGTCGTAATCGGCCGGGTCAACGTCGCTCAGAGTGAGTTCGGGTCGGATGGTTTTTCCGGGAGCTTTGTCGCTGACCAGGGTCTGAACGTCGTCAGCCGACACAGCAGCGACGTCCACATCGGCGCCCCAGCCCCGCAGGTGTTCGAGGGGCACCAGCAGTTCGTCCTGCTCGACGCCGTAGTTCGTGACGATGGCCAGCACCTTCCGCATGCTCACGTCGTTGTCAGACATTCCCAGGTCCTTTCGGGTTGGAACGGTCCGTCGTGGTTCCCCGAATCTTTGCGCTTATGCGGCCTCGCCAGGCCTCTCGGCTCGCGGGGACCGATCCGAATCTGCGCCGGGCCGGAGCCCAAACGCCGCGCTGATGACCACGGAGCCGCGCGGAGACTCGACACCGAAGACCGCGCCGTGCGGGTCGTGCAACAGGGCCGTGCGGTGATCACCCGCTACGACCCGGCCGATGGTTCCGCCACCGTGCTGGGAGGCCGCCTCCGCTGCCGCGTCAGCATTCGGTACGGGGAAGTAGACGTTCCAGCGCGGACTCGTCCGCTCGCCGCTCAGCGCCGTACCGGCCGGTACGATCCGGGCTGCCACGTTTCCGACGTCCCGGAGCGCGACGCCGCCATGCTCGTAGCGGACCTCGCAGCAACCGTGCCGGGCGCAGGCCCACTCAAGCACCTCGCCGTAGAAGATGGCGGCCTCGAACATGTCTCCCGCGCGCAGTTCCAGTCGCCACGGCCGGTGTGCGCGCCAGGACTCCCAGTCGGCGATCAGCTGCCCTTCCCAGATTCCGAAACGATTGCCCTCACGGTCGGCAGCCAGCACCCCGCGACCGAGGGGAAGGCGAACCGGACCCACTGCGATGGTGCCGGTGCGTTCCACGATGCGGGCAGCGGCCTCGTCGGCGTTTGTGACACAGAAGTAGGGTGTCCAGTCCAGGGCCACCTGCAAGGCCGGTGTTGTGCACCCCAGGCTCGCGGTGGGCACGCCCGTCCCGAGCGCCATCCTGAAGTCCTCACCCAGGGAGGTGCGCCGGAACTCCCACCCGAGTACGGCGCCGTAGAAGTCTTCGGCGGCTCGGGGGTCCGGCGTGGCGAGGCTTGCCCAGCAAGGGGCACCGACAGTGCATCCGGCCAGTTCCGTGACCTCTGCCGGTGGTCTGTGTGACCGGGGCGGGCTGGGCGTGGAAACCATGGCGAACCTTACGAGGCGGACACGACCCCTTTGTCAGCATGCATGTTCGGCCCTCCGGCGGCGAGCGGACAGCGGCAGCTGAAGCGGGAAGCCACTGTGCTGTTCCTCCGCCCATGCGCTGAGCAGGCACAAGAGACCTCGGAGAGAACGCTGCGTGTACTCCGTGCCGAGGCCGGACGCGGCCGGCACTCCTGCTCCGACGCCGTCTCCCGCCAGTTGCTCGTGAGCGCGACACCTCACCGATTGCGGCCTCGGAGCGGTCGACGCAAGGTGGATTACGTCATCCCCCACAGTGAAGGAAAGAATCGTCATGGGTAAGGCAAAGGCCAAGGCCAAGCAGGTCAAGGGCAAGCTGAAGGAAACCGTCGGCAGTGCCACGGACGACAAGGACATGCAGGCTGAGGGCCGCGGCGAGCACATGGCAGGCAAGGCCCAGGAGACCGCGGCGAAGGCGGCTGAGCAGCTGAAGAAGTCCGGACGTTAGTACCTGCATTGTGGGCCGCGTACCCGGGGCGACCGTATCCGGGTTTCACGGCCCCCGAGGCGCGGCCCTGGCCTGGTGCCCGCCGCACGGCCGGCACCAGGCCTCAGGTTTCGTCGTTCGGTGAAAGTTCGCTGAAATTCGGCGGCCCGGAGCTATTGCAACGCCAGGTCGCCGAGGCTGATTGCCCCACCCTGTTTTCATCATGTCTCCCATTGAGGAAAGCGCCCGTCTCGACTCGGGTTTACGAGTGGTGCCGGCGACCTCACGCGTGGGCCGTCACCCAGTCGGCGTGGGCCGCCACCCAGCCCAAGGAGCCGCGATGTTGCACCCGGACAAATCCCTGGTCGTTTCGCTGCTGCGGCGCTATCGCGCATGGGAGGTTGTCGTCCTGGCAGAGCCGCACGACCTGGCTAGCCGCCGACACCTCGAGGATGTCGCGTACACCTTGTGTGTGCTCATGGGGCAGCGCACCACCCGCGATGCGATTTCCGAAGCCGAGTTCTACCTCGGGTGGGACCGATCGGTGGTGCCGGCTGCCGTTGTGAGGTCGCGGGACGGCGGAAATTCGGCCTCGTGAGTCCTCGCGGGCCCGGGGCGAGCGGCCTCGTCAAATGACCCGGCTACCCCGTAGTCGGACAGCTCGTGTTCGGAACCCAGGACTCGCCAAGGAGTGTTCCATGGTGCTGGTCGGATACACACTGATGACCGAACAGGCCGGTCCGCGTCAGCTCGTCGAGCATGTGGTGGGCGTCGAGCGCGCCGGCTTCGACTACTCCGTCGCCTCGGACCACTTCTTTCCGTGGCTGGACTCCCAGGAGCACGCCCCTTACGCATGGAGCGTGCTCGGCGCGGCCGCACAGGCCACCTCGCGGATCCCGTTGATGACGTGCGTGTCGGGCTGGCCCGCAGCCCACGTTCGCATGGAGATGCTGGAAGAGGCCGCAGAAGTCATGCGCGCACTCTTCGACGGCCGCGATGTGCGCGATCACGGCACCCGTTTCGACGTGGAGAACGCCAAGCTCTGGGATCTGCCCGAGGAGCTGCCGACGATCGGGATCGCGGTATCGGGGGAACGGTCCTGCGAGATCGCCGGCCGACTGGGCAATCTTGTCATTGCCACCGAGCCAGGAGCGACCTGCTGGACGCTTTCGACCGACACGGCGGTACGTGCAAGCCGCGGGTCGGCCAGCTGCCGCTCTGCTACGACACCGACCGGGATGCGGCGGTCGAACGGGCGCACGACCAGTTCCGCTGGTCGTGCGGCAGCTGGAGGGTCAACGCAGAGCTCCCCGGGCCGGCCGGATTCACCGGGGCCTCCCAGTTCGTGCGCCCGGACGACATCGCGGATTCCGTCCCATGCGGTGACGACATCGGCACCTTCGTCGAGGCAGTGCGTCCCTACGCCGTGGCGGGCTTCACGGAGATCGCCCTGGTCCAGGTCGGCGGTGACCATCAGCAGCCCTTCCTCGACTGGGCGGAGAAGACCCTTCTGCCCGCCCTGCGTGATCTCTGAGAGCCGGACGCGACAGTGAAACTCCTCCAGCCTCCGGGTGTCTACATGCCACAGGAAGACACAGCCATGCTGATTTCCGCTCTGCGGCGCGAGCATCTGTCACCCGGCGCGGAGGTACTCGACGTGGGTACTGGTACCGGCGCCGTGGCGATCGCCGCCGCCCGCCACGGCGCTGCCCGGGTGATCGCCATCGACACGTCGGCTGCGGCGGTGCTCACGACACGACTGAACGCACTGCTGTCGGGGCACGCGCGGGCCATCCGGGCCAGCCGCGGTGATCTGACGGAGCCTGCGACCGGCCTGAGGTTCGACCTCGTGCTGGCGAACCCGCCGTACGTACCATCCGCGAACGTCCGCATGCCGCGCCGCGGCATTGCTCGGGCCTGGGAGGCGGGGATCGACGGCCGGGCGGTACTCGACCGGCTCTGTGCCAAGGGCCCCGCTCTACTGCGCCCCGGAGGTGTGCTGCTCGCGGTCCACTCCGTGCTGAGCAACCCAGCGATGACCCTGGCGCGGCTGGCTGAAGCCGGATTGGACGTGGCTGTGACCGACCGCCGGTTCGTTCCCTTCGGGCCTGTCCTGCGAGAACGGGCCGACTGGCTGGAGACCCAGGGCCTGATCGAGCGCGGCCAGGAGGCAGAGGAGCTGGTGGTGATCCGTGCAGAACGGCCGTACTGAACCGGAGACCGCACCTCGGGCAGCCGCACGGCGCGTCATGCAGGAGCCCGGCGGACCCATGCTTGTGGAGGGGCCGGTCGAAGTGGTCCAGGAGGATGGCCGCATTGCACGCTCGGACCGGCCTGTCGTCGCACTGTGTACCTGTCGGCGGAGCCTCATCTTCCCTTGGTGCGACACGAGCCACCGCGGCCGGAAGAGGCCGAAAGCCCCGCCGTCGGCCTCAGAGCGGCACACAGACTGAGGACTCGCCGCCCCGCCATGCGCCGAGCAACTGCTCCCCGAACCGGTCTTCCAACCATCCCGTGGCTGCGATACCGAAGGCGACGTCCGGTGCCAGATCCGGCTCCTCCTGGAGCAGACCGGCGACGACCTCATGCCGTACGAGCTGCTCATGCACGGCGTCGGCCTCCACATGCTCCGCGTAGAAGTGGATGGCCGCAGGCCCGGCACCGGCCCGCTTCAATGCCTGAGCGAGGCGCCGCGCCCCTGGTGGCGATGTGGTCTCCACTGAGGCGAAGTGACCGACCAGCGCACCACGGTGTGAGCGGTGGAGTCCAAAGAGTGACATGAGGTTGACGGTCGCGAGCATCTGCCGAGAGCCGGCGTCGAGGTAGCGTCCGTACGAGGCGTCCAGGTCGAGGTCCGCCATCAGATCGGCGAACAGCTTCGAGTGGACCTGTTCTGCCCGTCCCGCTCCGAATTCGTCGTACTCCACAGCGGCCATTCCTGCCTTGGCCCGGCCCGTCAGGCGCGGGATCACCCACACGTGCGGATCGGCCTCCTTGAGGTGGTACAGCGAGCGGTGGGCGGCATACTCGCGTAGATGCCACAGCTCGCCCTCGTCCCGCAGGAAGTACGACACGCCGTCGGCATCCGACGGCTCCAGAACGAGTTCGTCCAGCGCGCTGCCGATGTCCTCGGCCACCGGCACGTCAGCGCGCAAAGCAGCCATGAACTCCCGCTCCAGCGCGGCACGTACCCTGAGCAGTTCCGGGTCCCACTCCCAGGCGCCGTCCACACCGTCGAAGCCGTGGTAGTGCAACTCGTAGCAGAGGTACAGGGCGAGTTGGAGGTCATCGTCGTACGGGTCGGTACCCGCTACCAGGTGTATGTCGGGCAGGCTGCGCCGACCTGGTTCCCGGCCGAGCGCCTCGATCAGAGCGGCAGATACCTCGCCTCGGGCTTCCGGGAGCCTCACGGTCTTCCCTTCCTTGGCATCTCCATCGCTTGCGACTGGTCTCCCCGCTTCGCGTTCCACCTCGTTCACATCGGAATCAGGATCGCTCACAACCAGGATTTCCGCATCGAGTGGAGAGCGGAGAGCTTCGCCAGGGCTTCGGACTCGGAGCAGCCCACAACGGCGACTCTGACGGGCATGTGCTTGCCCACACCCGTCGACGTTTACCGAAAGAGCGGCCGGTGGTAGCGGATACCTTCGCCAGGCACATTCCTTTCAGCGGCCCGTCGCATGTCCGTTCCACCCGGACAAACATGAAGTGAGCGAAGACAAACGCCCTCCTCAGCGCCTCGTACACCGAGCGCGCACTGTCCCGCCGCCATTTGTGCCGATTGCAACGAGTCTGCACTTGCTCCGCTAAACGCCGACCCACCCCTGCTCGGAGTGTGTGTGGCAGCGGGTCAGTGCGGCGTTTCTTTCTTTCAGTGCCTGAAGGTGTCCTTGCCCTTCTCGACGGCCTGCTTCACTTTGCCCTTCATCTTTTGGGCCCTCCCCTTTCCCTCCAACCTTTCGTTACCCACGGCCCGCCCGACCGATTCCTTTGTTTTTCCCTCCGCGATCTTGCCAATGTTCTTGGACTTCTTTCCGATGCCCATTTTGTTCTCCCTGGGGTCATTCGGGTGGTGGCAGCAGAGTTCCGAGAGGTCCGAGATCCAAGTTGAGATCTTGCATGGAAAGGTCGTACCGAGAGCAGAGTTCAATCATACGACTGTGCAGAATCATCAAAGTTTCTCCGAGGCGCTCCTCCTGTTCCTCAGTGAGGTCTCCTGCGTCGACCCGCTGAAGGGCTTGGCGTTCCATGAGCTGTCGTAGCAGCTCGACGAGTGTGAGTACGAGTTTGATCAGATCCCGTTCCACCGTGTCCGGGTCGGTGGTGACCCGGTGGGCCGGCCTTCGCGCCGCCGCGCCGCCCCGGGGCAGGATGTCCTGCGGCACTGCGGGCAGCATGCGGAAGGCGCGGGCGGCGGCATCGGCGATCTCGTCGAGGCGGCTTCCGGGCGGACGGTCCTCACCTGTCATGGTCATCTCCTATGGGTGCTGAGATGGCATGCCACGGGGAAGGATTCTGTTCGCTGATGGAGACGATCAGCGCGCGCAGCGATATGCGTACGAGGTCGATATCGGCGATGGAGAGTACGACGTCACCGGTGAGGACCACGCCTCCGCTGAGCAACCGGTCCAGCAGGTCGATCAGTGCGATCTGCCGTTGCGGCAGCGGCTCCTCCGGCGTGGCCTCCGGCCTGCCCGCCGCCCTCACGGCGTGGCCCTCTTCAGCGGTTCGGCTTCGGCGAGGGTGGCGAAGGAGTACGGGGCCCACGGCCCGGTGACTTCGACGCGTACCCCGGGTAGTCCTTCTGCGGCCTGCATGGCATCGGCGCGGAAGTCCTCGGCGTGCTGCAGCGGCACAAGGTAGGCGTCGTTGATGACGTTCTCTCCCGGCCCGCGGGCGAGTTCGCCTTGCTGCGGCCGGTGCTGGACGCGATCAACCGCATAGGCGCGGGCAGCGGCCTCGACCCGCTCGGCTGCCTGTCCGGCGTCCCGGTAGGCGTCTTCGCGGGCGTGTCGCTGTGCTCTTCGCTGGCTGAGGTAGGCCCGCCCGGGGCTCAGACCCGCATCTGTGGGTGGGCCGGCCGGCCTCTCGGTCTCAGTGGCCGCTTCGACATAGATCTTGACGCCCCACTCCACCTGCGCTGCCAGGTCGTTCAGTCTGCCGGCAAACGTCTCGTGGCGAGCCCGGAGCATAAGTCGCACCCGCTCGTCGTCGAGGTATACCGTCGCCAGACGCAGTGGCAGGACGGCGGTGCGGGCGGCCAAGGCCTCGATCACCCGGTGATGGGCGCGGGCGACTGACTCCAGCCAGTCCAAGTCCTCAAGATGCGCTCGCAGCGCGGCTTCTTGGAAGTCCCGCTCGGGTACCGGGCTCACAGCGACGACCACATCGTCGCTGTGTTCTACACGCACTAGATGCACCGGCGCCTCCGCCACTCCAGGGAGCCCGGACAGAGCTTCTTCCAGCGATCCGTCGGCGTCCCGTGCTACGGCGTACGCGTAGGAGATCGTGGCGGTCATGGCTCGTCCCGCCTCTCGCCGCGGGGGCTGGGCTCTGCCCGTTTGGTGCGTGAGGTGCGTGAGGTGCGCCGGGGAGCCGCGGCGCGGCTCTCCTCGTCCTTGGCCCGTGGCAGCTCACGTCCCTCGCGCAGCGCCGTGATTTCAGCCTGCAGCCGCTTGTTCTCCTCGGCGAGTGAGCGGGAGCCGTCGTTGGCGCGTGACGACAGTGAGGGATCGTGCTCCCACCAGTCGATGCCCATTTCCTTTGCTTTGTCCACCGAAGCGATCAGCAGGCGCAGCTTGATGGTAAGCAGTTCGATGTCCAGGAGGTTGATCTGGATATCGCCTGCGATGACGATGCCCTTGTCCAGGACGCGCTCCAGGATGTCGGCGAGATTGGCCGAGGAGCCCTGGCCGTATGGGGCGGACCTGGACGGGAGGTCGCCCAGCCTCCTGGCGACGGGTTCGGTCACGGCCGCTGCACCTCAATTCCCTGGTGTCCCGGAGCTTCGACGGGAGCGCGTGGCAATGCGCCGGTTCCACCGGCTGCCGCGATCAGGTATCGACGCCCTGGACATGGGCCCTGATCTCGTCCAGCCGGTCCAGCAACTCGTCCTCGCGCCGGTCGAAGGTTTCCTCGTCGATGTCTCCCGCCACGAGCGCTCGCTCAAGTGCGGCAAGTTCCCGTTCGACGGGGGCTGGGTCGTAGTACTCGTTCTCCGCGGCCTCGACGACGCGCTCCATGACCCAGGCCACGCCACGCACCGGCGCCAGCGGAAGAGTCGCGAGTTGAGTCAACAGTCCCATGAGGACTCCTCAGACGAAGCTGTAGGCGGGCAGCGGGCCGACCAGTCGCAGGTCGAAGTCCTCGCCCAGTTCCTTGGCGATGTCCTGTTCCGCGCCGAGGAAGTTCTTCTCGTTGTCCCGCTCCACGAGGAAGGACACATTCAGGAAGTCGTTCCCGGTCGGCCGCGACGAGCGTTCTTCCCGCGCGAGTCCGCGCAGCGCATCGAGGACTGCGCTGGCGAGCCGATCCTGCCGCGCTTGTACCTCTTGGGAGATCAGCTCCCCGAGGGCAAGCGGAAGTTCCGGGCTGCTGCGGCCGCTTCTGATCTCCTCGTTGAGCTCGCGCGCCTCGTCGGACTCCCGAAGGATTTGACGCAACAGCGCATCCTCGTCCTGGGCGGCCTTCAGGTGGTATTCCACGCAGCCCTCCAGCGCCCGCAAGCGTTCGCTGAAATTATCCGTACCGTCCTCCAGGACCGCTCGCACAGCGTCGTCGTCCACGGTGGTGAAGCCGAACTGCAGTGGCAGAACGGTGCCGTCGGCCATCAGCTGTTCCTGGACGGCCTGGTGCGCGCCGAGGTCCCGGCGTTTGGGACGCAACTCCTCGGGCGCGTCGCTGACGACCGCGGACAGTATTTCGGTGCGCACCGTGCGGAGGGTCGCAGGCGGGTCCCCCACCCCGTGGAGGCCGTCCAAGCGCTGCGGATGGGTGGCCAGGACAATGGAATACACGTATACGGCCATGGTTCACTCCTCGCGGCGTCGGGCGGCAGGCCGACGCCGCGGCCGCTCCCGCCTCTCCTCGGGCTCCTTGCGCCTCTTTTCGTCCTCCTCGTCGTCGTGCCCTCCCTTCAGGGCGTCGGTCAGCACGTCAGCGGCCCCGCTCAGCGCACCCTTGGCCTTGCCATGCGCTCCGCCCTCGGTCACCTCGCCGACCAGGTCGGTCAACTGAGACGGAGCCTTGCGGCCCTCCTCAAGGTCGAGGCGGTTGCAGGCCTCCGCGAAGCGCAGGTAGGTATCCACGCTCGCCACGACGATGCGGGCATCGATCTTGAGGATCTCGATGCCCACCAAGGACACACGTACAAAGACATCGATCACCAGGCCGCGGTCCAGAATCAGCTCGAGGATGTCGTAAAGGTTCCCCGACCCTCCTCCGCCGGCCCTGGAAACGGTTCCTCCGCCCTGCGGCACCATAGTCATGGTGCCTCCTTTCAACAGCTCACGCGTGGCTCCGGACGAGGCCGCTTCCGTTCGTCCGTGGAGCGCCGGTGCAGCAGTGGCATTCCGGCCCTAGCCACGCGGGTCGATCTGGGCTCGGGTGTAGCGGCGGGTGCGCTCGTACGCCAGCAGTTCGCCTTCCTCGTCCAGCGTCACCCGGTAACTCGCCATCACGCTTGTAGTGCCGGGGATACGCTCCAGCTCCATAACTTCCACGTCCGCCTGCCAGCCGCCCTCCGTCGGCTTCACCGCCGAGACGGACTCGGGTGCTCGCCCCAAAAGCTCCTGGAGCTGCTCAGCCGCATACCGCATGGCTCGCGGGGCCGAAACCCGACGGGCCGCGCGCTTCGTTTCGTTCGTGCGGCTGCTGGCCCGTCCGGTGCTGGTTTTCCTGGCGGTCTTCTTGACGGGCTTCTTGCTGGACGGACGCCGGACGCGCCCTGTCTCGTCCTCTTCGCCTACGGCCATGTTTCCGCTCCGGAATCGGAGACGACATGATGCCCGCGTCACCTTCACAAGACGCCGTTCCATGATATACGGCCTGGGCTGACCGCATCTCGGAGCTCACACATTGCTTCAGCGCCGCGTGCAGCCTCCTAACCGCGTGCCGCAGCCTCCCCACTGGCTGCATAGCGCCATCGCTGCCGCACAAGAAACGCTGTGAGCGGTGGGGTGGTGGGCACGCTGTCTCCCGTGGAAGGAATCACTTCCAGTGAGGCCCTGGGCACTGACGACGCACGCAAACGGCGATCAGTATCATGCGCGTTTCGCAAGTGGTGGAACGCCGGTGTTCACTCTTGTTGACCTGTTCTTCGACGGCCCACCTTTGGAGAAAAAGTCATGGCAGGCGCATGTGCCCATTCCCTGAGCAGTTGCCCTTGCGGTGCGCAGGAATCACAGTAAGAAGAGAGGGCATGTGCAAGATCGGAGAACACCGTGATAATTCTCGGAATCATTTTGCTTGTCGTCGGGTTCGTGACCGGGATCTCCATACTGTGGACAATCGGGATAGTTCTCGCGGTTATCGGGGTTGTCTTGTGGATCTTGGGGTCGCTGGGGCACGCGGTCGCTGGTCGAAGGCACTACTGGTAGCCCGGCAGAGTCTCGCCACTCTGCGACTCGTACAGGAACCTTTTCTCCGCCTGTTTTCTCGCCTGTGGTTGGAGGCCGCCGCAGACTTCAGGTGCTGCGGACCCCGAAACACTTCGAGCAGGCCTCCGAACTGGTCACCGAAGGCATAGTCCCTGACCACGTCGTCTGCGGCGACGACATGGATAGGCGCGTGCGGGCGGTCCGCGCCCAAGTGGAGGCCGACTTTGGCGGGGCGCACGTCGACCAGATCGGACCGGACCAGCAGGGGCTCTACGACAAAAACTGGCGGCTGCGCATGGTTTGGTGTAGGCGCAGTTGGAAGCGAAGCACGGCGCCCGCAGCGCCGACTGTACGCGCTATGACAACAGGACGCGCTCGACCGGACGGCCGCTCTCTTCGCCGAACTGAACATCGACGCCGACCTGGAGCACTCACCGCCTCCACCTGCACACGGGATCCGCAGCACATCGACGCGGTCAGGGACGAGGCAGAGGCCGCACGGCGGGCAGGGCTCGACGCGTCCTCCGTGACCGACACGGAACTGCCCTTCGAGGTGGCCGGTGCAGTACGCGTGGCGGGGCAGTTACAGTCCCACCCGCGGAAGTTCCTGGCACGCCTCTTCCGAAGCAGAGCCACCTTTGGCCCCGGACGGAACCACGGACGTCAACGGCCGTCCGCGCCGCATCGTCGCCGGTATCCGCGAACGGCACCAGGGATTTCGAGGCGATCTCTGTGTCGTCGGCAGGTACATCCGTCTGCTCCGGCAGTCCGCAGTCCCGCCCCGCCGCACCGTCCGATGCCCAAGCCGCGCAAAGTCCTGCGGCGGATCACGACCCATCTGGATACGCTGCGGCCCGACAAGATTGGTCTTCTGCGGCCCCGAAACGGGTAGGCCCCTCTGCGTGAAGGCGACGCAAGTCACGGCGTCACCTCTGTCGTCCCCGCCCCCGGGAGGGGGCTTCTTCCCCTTCTTCTTCCTCGTATTCGCCTTCTTCTTCGTCCTCGTCCTCAGGCTCGTCCTCGTCCTCGTCCTCGTACTCTTCGTCGTCAGGCTCGTCCTCGTCCTCGTATTCTTCGTCCTCGGGCTCGTAGTCCTCGGGCTCCTCCTCGTAGTCCTCGTCCTCGGACTCCTCGCCTTGTGCGTCCTCCTGCTCGGCCGCCTCTTCTTCCATGGCGTCTTCGTGGGACACGACGACTTCACCGTCCCGGATTTCACCGCGCCAGCCCTCGGGCTCTTCCTGGGCGAGGGTGACGTATCGCTGAAAGTGCTTGAAGTCGAGTCGCATTCGGCGCCCTTGGGCACGCCACAGGTTGCCCGTCTTCTCGAAGAACCCGGACGGGTAGTACTCCACGACCAGGACGATTCGAGTCAGGCTGGGTGCCAGCTCATGGAAACTGACCGCACCACGGGTAGTTCCCTTGGCTCCCTCGGATGTCCAAACGATGCGGTCGTCGGGAATCTGTTCCTGGACAGTCGCTTTGAAGCCGCGCGAGGAAGGGCCGACTTTGACCTTCCAGTCACTGGACATCTCATCGTTCTTCGAGACGTCGCGAACGCCCTTCGCGAAGCTGCTGAACTGGTCGTACTGCGTCCAGTGGTCGTACGCGACACGCAGGGGCACTCCCACATCGAGAACCTCGATAATGTTCATGACCTTGCCGCCGCTCGACTTGCGTTTCCCCTTTCCGCCGCCGAACGCTTCCTTGACCTTCCCCACGACTTTGTCCTTGACGCCCTTGGCTTTCTCTCCGACGAATGCCTTCAGCGGGGAATCGCCCTGGAGAATACGGGAGCCGATCGCAGGAAGTGATCCACTCTCAGCCACATCGGTGAGCTGCCCAGTGACGTCGGTCAGTTTGTCACCCGCCTTCTCGGCGAGCCTCTCCACCTGTGCACTGAGGAACTTGGACGCCTCTTCGCGAAGCCGGTCCACACCCGACATTTGCGCCGTGGGCTGGTCTGTTTCCGTCCTGGTCATGACTGGCTACCTCCGACGATCGGCGCGCTTGGACGCTGCTCGCTTCGACGACGTCGTCTTCCGGGCGGCGGACTTCTTGGCCGGAGCAGTTTTCTTCGCAGCCGTCTTCTTTGCCGGGGCCGTCTTCCGGGCCGCGGACTTCTTGGCCGGAGCAGTTTTCTTCGCAGCCGTCTTCTTTGCCGGGGCCGCCTTCCGGGCGGCGGACTTCTTGGCCGGAGCAGTTTTCTTCGCAGCCGTCTTCTTTGCCGGGGCCGCCTTCCGGGCGGCAGACTTCTTGGCCGTCCGAGGCTTCTCTCCATGGGCGGGAGCGGTCTTCTTGCGCGCCGCGCCTCCTCTGGGCTGGGCTGATTGGCGAGAACTGCGGCGCTGCTTCGACTGCCTCGCTTCCGGCTCTTCCTCTTCCTCTTCCTCCTCGTATTCCTCTTCTGGCTGCTCTTCCTCTTCTTCCTCTTCCTCAGCCTGGCCCTCTTCGTACTCGGCCTCCGGTTCTTCCTCTTCCTCTTCCGGTTCCTCCTCTTCCTCGTACTCCGCGCCTCCCTCTTCCAGCTCGTACTCCTCCTCGTCCCCCTCTTCCTCCCCCTCATCCTGCTTCTCACCGAGCCGGGCCGTACGGTCACTGATGGCGTCGGCCAGCGAACTCATGCCCCGGTCGGCGGCGGCAGCCACTGCCTTACGGCCTGCGTCGAAGACTTCCCCTTTCAGCTGCTCCTGCAGCTCGGCGAACTGGGGCATCTCTCCTAGTCTGCGCATTCCTTCGGCGGCAAGCTGTCGGGGTTCCAGGCCGAATCGTCTCCCTGCCAGGTACGTTGCAATGGTCAGGGCCAGCCGGCCCTTTTTCGTCCGGCCCAGCACATAGCCGCCCACTACTGCGGCCGCGAGGGTCACCTTGGCTGTGTCATCCATGAGTGCGTCACCTTCGATCGTTCGGTGCGGGGCCGACCTAGCCGGTCGAGCAGCCGTCCCTCTTCCCGATTCGAACTCCCTACGTGCCGATACATCCGCCTTCAAGTTCCCGGATCAGTACAGGCAGCTGGGCACGGAGCACTCCCGAGTCGTACAGTTCGCGCTCGACAGTGTCGCTGAGCTTCCGCCGCCCCGATCAGACCGCGGACCGGTGCGATGGGGAGCGTGAGCAGCCCCGTGATCAGTCCCATGGCCGGACTCCGGCGGCCTCAACGTGAGTGCCTGCAGCGGGGACGAAGTTGCAACAAGGCAGCAGGCCCGCAATACGCAGCTTGACGTGTTCGCGGTGCGTGTTTCCAAATCGCTCCGCCGCGTTTCGGAAGTCGTGGCTTTCGCCGCGGGGCTGTCGTTCTTCTGCCATGCATTCAAGTCTGATCGGTATCGGGCGCCTCGCACCTTGAGCGGAGCCAAGGGCTGTCAGCCGGGGTGGGCGGCTGCTGTGTGGATCGATGATTTGGGGGTGCAGCGGACGACGGCACGAGCCCATCCTTCATCTCCGTGGGGCCACGGTCTCCTGGCCACACGTAACGCTTTCGCCGCGACCGTCCAATCCCTTCCGCCGGGCCGTTGGCGTTCCCTGCCCTGTGACCAGGGCGTGAAGATGGCGGCCCACCAGCCGTGCAGCAAGTCCACAGATATTCGGTCTACTTCCGCTATCCGGCTAAGGCTGTCCCGTAATCCCTGGTGGATCAGCGTGCGGCGTCGGATGCGGTGCATCGCAAGGCAGAGGGACGCCCGAAATGTATTCGGGCGTTCCGACAACGCGGCGAGGTGCCGTAGCTGTCGTCGCGCGCCCGCCAGGGATTACGGGACAGCCCTTGGCTAAGCTTCCGTTACCCCGGGCGGCGTGGCTCGAAGAAGAACACCAACGGCCTGCTGCGACGGCATTTCCCCAAGGACATTGACTCGTCCCACACTCCTGAGCAGCTGGAGGTGATGCCCTCCGAACTCAACAGCCGACCACGAAAGACGCTCGACTGGTCAACCCCAGACGAGCGTCTCGCTGAGCTACTGGACCCAGCCAGCTGACCAGCAGTTGGGGCTGGTCCCCTCAGCCTGTCACTCACCCCGTGTCCTGAGGCATTCCTTCGACGACTTCCGCAAGTCGCCGCAACATGCTGCGGTGCCGGATCTGTGCAAAGGCGTCGACAACTGTGTTGTGGAGACTCCCTCCCAGGCCGCGCAGTGGATGCTCGTCGAGAATGACCAGGGTCTTCTCGCCCCACGGCCGGATGTCGAATGCTATCCGTGCCGTACCCAACGGCCCTCCCTGCACTTCGAGTTCCAGCGCGCGCGGGGCGTCGAGACGACGGACCGTCGTGCGTCCGTGGAACTCCTTCGGCCCCACACGCACCGTGTATTTGAACGACGATCCGACTTCCGGCCAACGCCCGTTGCCCGGGGCGGAGTCCAAGGTCCCCACCACCCAGTCCGCGTACCGGCTCTCGTCCTCCAGAACCGCCCAGAGTACGGACGGTTCCCGGGCGATGAGCTGATGCCGTACAGCCATGTGTGCTCCCATCCGGGACGCTGAATGGCACGCGGCATCCGAGCACCCCCACATCACAGCCCCCGCTGGACATCACGGTGGCCGCGTGCACGGAGATCCGGAGCAAGCGGCACTACCAGTAGTGCCGTCGACCGCCCACTGCATGCCCGACGGCACCCAGGATCCAAAGAACGATGCCGATCGCGACGAGCACGATACCGATGGTCCACAGGATCGATATGCCGGCCACCAGACCGATGACCAGCAGAATGACGCCGAGAATGATCATGGCGTCCTCCGTTCTCCCAGGTCTTTTCAGTATGCGCCTCACACGTATGCACGGCGATGCAGACCGCTGGAATCCGGTGCTTCCGCATGGCCGTCATCATCGCCCGAGCGCTCGTCACCAGCGATGCCATGACGCGACTCATCGGCTTCTGGCAATCATCCTGAAAGCGCGATTCAAATCGAGGGGTATGGCCCCGTCTGCACGAAACTCCATGGCGGCATCTCGCGTAACGGAACCCGCTCCAAGACGGTACTGACCGACATTTCGACCCCATGAAGACCAACGCCGTTTCGGTTGGAGTGATGAGTCGTCGCTGCTCGTCAGCCGTCGGGTGGGCGAGGTGATTTGGCTGTTTGGGCATGGCGGAGGCCCGGCACGGCGGTCGGGTTCTCCAGGGTCCTTCGGGTCGTGGGCGGGCAGGGGGTTGTCGGTCAGCCGGCAGGTCGGGGCAGTGCGGCAAGGCGATGGAAGGCGTGGGCGAGTTCGTTTCTCCATGGCCAGGTCGCCGATATCCGCAGGTGGAGGCGTCGGCCGCCTCGGGTGAGGCGGGCGGCGGCGTGCAGCAGTCGGTAGCGGAGCCTTTTCGGTTCGGCAGTGGCCGGTTCGCCGTTCAGCAGCAGGACGCGGGTCCGGGCCGGCAGGCCGATCGCTGTGAGGCTGAGTTCGAGCCAGACGGCGTTGATGGCGAAGTCCCAGGAGGGGAAGCGGCCGAAGCCGGTGGTCTGGCCGCATCGGATGTGGTCCTCGACGGTGGCATGCCCGCGGTGACGGGCCTCCCGCTTCTTTCTCGGAGTGGCAGGTGATCAGCGTGGCATCGAGGTCCAGGACCAGCCCCGGGCAGAGCGCGTCCCGCTTCGGGCAATCTTCCGCGCGGACTACCCGCGTCAACCGCTGCAGGTCGAGCAGGCACTGGGACAACAGGCAACAGCGCTCGTCCGCCAGGTCGATGCTGCATGCAACAGCGTCGCTCAGCTCGCGACAGCGACGGAGGCGGCATTCCTCGCGCACCCAGATGCCGAAATCACTACGAGCCTCCCTGGGCTGTCCGTACTTTCCGGAGCGCGAGTGCTCGCCGAGATCGGAGATGACCGCGAACGCTTCGCGGATGCCCGCGCCATGAAGGCGTACGCGGGAGCGGCCCCTGTCACGCGGTCCTCTGGCCGCAGCCACGTCGTGGTGGCACGGACCGTCAAGAAACCAGCGGCTGGCCTCAGCCGGGCGCATGTGGGCCTTCGCAGCCCTACGCACACAGGCTCCACGCGCCCACTACGACCGACGGCGCACTGGTGGAGAGCGCCATACGGCAGCTCTCAGAAACCTGTTCAACAAACTGCTCGGCTGCCCCCACCACTGCCTACAACGCCGCACGCCATTCGACCCCGATCGTGCCTTCACAGCACCCCTGGAGCTCGCAGTCTGAGCGCCTAGTTGACCTACCAGCGACATGAGATGTCTTCGACCGCTCGGCGACGGTGTGGTCGCGGGTCGGGACCAAGGTGCCGTCCACGACAAGCACGGTGCCCTTGGCGAACCTCTTGCGGGGCCGGAGCGCCAGCATGGGCCCGAGATGGTCGATGATGCGGTCGGCTGCGAACTTCGACACCCCGAAAAGCGGGTCGAGCCGGCGCATCGTCATCCCTTGCGGGCGACGTCGGCGCCTTCACGCCGTAGAGCCGTCACGACCTTCCCGAAGGTATGCGGGCTCAGCCCGGCGAACGGGGTCATCCAGGACGGCTCAGACGCCGTGATCACACCAGCCACGACAAGATCGTTTCACCGCCGACCCGCGAGGGAACGCGCTCGGGCGACAGAAGCAAGTGACGGCACCCAGCAGAACATCGAGGATGTCCCCATGACTGAACACCTGGTGACGTTCCTCAGGACACGGCTGGATGAGGAGGCCGACCTGGCCCGGCGCTGCGACGGCGACGGATACTGCGGAGAGCGGTCTGTCCAGGGGAACACGGTTGATTTCTGCCAGGTAGAGCTCTCAGACTTCCACCCCACGATCGCCCCGCATGTGGCTCTGCACGGCCCGGCCCGCGTTCTGCTTGAGGTCGAGGCCAAGCGACGCATCCTGGCCCGTCACGTCCTCGGTCCGGCCGGGGGCGCCCCGGAGCTACCGCAAGTTCGAGGAGGCCTTGCCGTACGCGGCCCTGCCGCTCAGCGCACCCGGAAGACCGGTCCGCGCGGGGTGAACGGCAGCCCCGCGCCCTCCGGGATCAGGTAGGCGTGCTCGCGGCGGACCCGCAGCACGTCGCACCAGCCGTCGGTGATCACCAGGACGGGGGCCGTCGGCGGGAAGTCGTCGGCCCGCTGCAGCAGGTCGATGCCGGGTTGCAGGACCGTGCCGCCGCGCCCCCTGACCCGTACCCGCCCGGCGATCTCCGTCGGCGCCAGGTACCCGGCGTCGTAGGCGGCGGCGTCGCAGAACACCACTCGGGCGGCCGGCACGTCGCGGGCCTCGGCGTAGGAGGCTATCGCGCCCAGTGCCTTGGCGAGCAGCGGGCCGGACATCGAGCCCGAGGTGTCCATGACGACGCCGAAGGTGCAGCGGGCGACCTCCTCGGGCGGGAAGTAGCGGCCCGCGCGCGGGATGTCGGGGGTCGAGGCCTGGCGCCGGGCGGGCCGGGAGTAGCTGCGTACCGGCTCGGGCCTGGGCACGAACTCGTCGAACCAGCGGGCCAGTTGGGCATCCCACGGGACGGGCGGATGGGCAAGTGCGCGGATCTCCTGGACCAGTCCGGCCGGTAGCAGGCCGCGCTGTCGGTCGGTGTGCAGCTGGTGGCCCTGGACGAGGGCGCGCCGGTAGAACTCGTCGAGGTCGACGGGGTCGGCGGTCCGGCCGGGCAGTGGTTCGCCCAGGATGTCGCCGGCGCCCTTGCCGCGCAGGGTCGCAAGGCGTCGGCCACGCCGCAGCCCGGTGGCGATCCGGTCGTACACCTCCTCGGTCGACAGACCCTTCAACTCGGCGTCGTACAGCAGCCCTTCGGGCATCGCGCCGACGCTCATCTCAACCAGCCAGCCGTTGATGACGTAGTCGGCGGCGACGTTGAAGAGATAGTGGTCGCGGGCGCCGCGGCGCCCGCCGTGGCGCAAGGCGGCGTGCAGCATCTCGTGGGCGAGGATGAACTGCCACTCCTCGTCCGTGAACCGCTTGAGCGGGTTGATGTAGATCTCGCTTGCGGCGGCGTCCACGGCGGCCACGGAGATGTCGTGCACGCGGGCGAGTTCGGCGTCGGCGACGACGGTCAGTCCGGCCGCGAGGCCGCCGAGCAGCGGGTAGGTCGAGACGAACCAGTTGAGGGCGCGGTCCCAGGGACGCTGGGCGACGCGCTCACCGGTGAGCCGGTCTCGGCGGCCGCCCGCGACGTCCATCGCGGCGGAGACCGTACGGGTCAGGGCGTACGCGAAGGCGAGTTGCCGGTCGGGCAGGACGGTGTCCCAGTGCGGCCACTGGACCAGCAGCTGGTCGGGTTCGCCGTCCGCGGTGCCGCACCGCTCGTAGGCGGCCGGGACGCCGGTCTTGCGCCAGCGGGCGGCGAGCTGCTCCTCGTCGCCGTCGGGGTAGCTCTCGGGGAGGTGGTCGGGGGCGGTGCCGATGGGGAAGGTGGCGAGGAAGCGGTTGACGACGGTGCAGCGGGCGGCGAGGTCGAAGCGGTCGGGCTGTTCGCGGGGCTCCTTGGCGGCGGGGAGGTGGCCGAGTCCGAGGTGGAGGAGGGCATGGGCGAGCGCCCAGGCCCACTCGCCGGGTTCGGCTCGGCGCGTGGGGTGGACGTGCACCCGCCCGTTGGAGTCTGCCCGGACGAGGCCCTGGCCAGGGGCGTCGGCGTTGCCTTTGGTGCGGACGAAGTTGGCGTCGACGGCTGCGAGGGCGGGGTTGCGGCGCACCAGGTCGGCGCCGGCGGCGAAGGCCTCGGCGGCCGGGTCGGGGCGGTCTGCGCCCTGCTTGCGGGACCGGCTCAACGCCGGGCCTCGACCAGGCGCGGCATGTCGCGGGCGGCCTCCACCAGGAACCAGGCGGGCAGCACCGGGTTGCCGTCGGCGTCCTCGGCGATGACGGTCTGGGCGACCTCGACGGAGATCTCGGCGAGCTGGACGAGCAGAGACTTGGCGCGGTAGGAGGTCTCGCGCACGGTGGCCGAGGCGTGCTCGCGCCGGGCCGGGAGCTCCTTGACGAGCCGTCCCCGAAACGCCTCGGCGAGGTAGTAGAGCAGGTCGCGGTCCTCGATGCGGCGGGGCCAGGAGGCGTCTCCCTTGATGATCGCCTCGATGCCGTAGGTGTGTCGCACGATCTTGGCGTACCCGCAGAAGGAGACGGCATGGGCGGGGGTCAGCGTCCCGTGGGCCACGATCTTCAGTGTCTCCTCGTCCAGCGCCGGCCCGAAGGAGTGCAGCGCGTCGGAGAGCATGTGCCAGGAGCGGGGCGTGGAGAACGGCTCCTCGGTCTTGGGCGGCTGCGACCACAGGTGGTCGGGCCGGTCGGCGAGGTAGTCCACCACCCAGGGGTGGATGCCGTTCTCGCCCGCCCACACCAGCCAGTCGATGGCGGAGGCACGCAGGTGGACGTGGGTGAGGCGGTTGACGAGTGCGGAGGCGATGGGACGTGCCAGGGCGTTGTCGGTGGCGCGGTTGCCGGCGCCGATCACGATCGAGCCTGCCGGGAGCTCGTAGTTGCCGATCCGGCGGTCGAGGATGAGCGAGTAGAAAGCCTTCTGCACATCCGGGGTCGCGGCGTTCAGCTCGTCCAGGAAGAGGCAGTACGGCTCGTCGCGGGCGATTGCCTCCGGCGGGCAGAACACGGAGCGGCCGTCGCGGATCTGCGGCACGCCAATCAGGTCTTCAGGGGCGAGCTGAGTACCCAGCAGGCTTACACACTCCAGGCCCAGGGAGTCGGCGAACTTCCTCACCAGGGAGGACTTCCCGATGCCGGGGGCACCCCAGAGGAATACCGGGCGGACTGTGGCGAGGCCCAGGAGGAGGTCCGGGATCTGGGTAGGGGTGACGGTTACTGCGGCCTGCAAGCGGTGGGCTCCTCCGAGGGGATTGTCCTGTTCGCCCAGCGTATGGGGCTGGTGGGGGCAGTCGCACCTGGTTTTCCCCTGCTCTGCCGATGTGCCGACTCGCTGAGCAGCCCCGCCGGCTACAACTGGCGTGGAAGGGAACTACCTTGAGGGCCGCCCGATCCGCTTGCACGGCCACCGGCAGCGCCACCACCTCGGCACGGGTGCGGTAGGTGACGCGGCGCCCCTGCCGTTCGGCGTGGACGACCACTGCGCCTGGAGAGCGTCCGGATCACGAAGGCGGTCAGGGACTCGGGTGCTGCCACGGTCCAAGAGCTCGCGCACCGGAAAGTCCATGCCCGCGTCGAGCACGCCTTCGCCCGGATGAAGACCTGGAAGATCCTCCGCGACTGCCGCCTCAAGGGCGACGGCGTCCACCACGCCATGCTCAGCATCGCCCGCCTGCACAACCTCTCCCTCGCCGGGTGACGAAGGCACAAGCAAGTCAGCGAACACGTCGTAGATCATTTACGGAACAACGCTCAGGCGACGCGGCGGGCGCGGTGGCGGACTTCCCGGAGCCGGACCTCCAACGGGAGGCGGTCCAGGCCTGCCGAGTCCCGTGCGTGTGCGAGCGTTTCCCCGCTCAGTTGCTCCAGAGTCCGCGCCGGTTCTGCGTGAGGCTTGAGCAACAGCCGTACTCGTGCGGCCGGAGCAGCACGCCGACCCGTCAGCCGCACATGGGCCCGCGAGATCCCATCCAGCACCTGCGCCTCTTCCTCGATTGCGTCCTCCAGCGCACGGCCATTGAGTCGGGCCGCCGCGTCGCCTTCGCTCTCGATGAGGACCTGGCCCAGCCGGTGTCCGCGCAGCTGCGCCAGAAGCCACCAAAGGAGCAGCGCGAGAAGCACGACGAGCACCGCAATGACGGTCGGCCACCACCAGTCCTCCTCCCGCCACCGGGCGCGTCCCCAGGTGCCCAGCAGGACATCCTCCGGGCCTCGGAAGGGCCACCAGCCCGGCATGTCGAACCCCCAGTGGCGCTGCAGATCCAGCCCACCGAGCAGCACCCCGCCACCCAGGGCGAACAGTCCAAGGCCGAGCAGTCCCAGCAACACCCGGTTCGCTGCCTTGAGCATGGGACATCTCACCCCTTCTTCGGGCGCCGGACGCGCAGGTCCAGCGTGGGCTTCCGGGCGAGACCCAAGTTCGTTACGGCTTCGCTCAGCGCGGCGTCCAGATCCGCGTGAACCTCGTTGAGGTCGCGGAAATGTGCCTGTGCCCGGGCTTTGACCTTCCGGCGGCCGAAATCGACCCGTGCCGATTGCACACCGGACACCCGTACGGCCCGGTCGCGCAGATTCAGTGCTGCTGCGTGGCGGTCGAGCCCGGCGTGGACCTCCCCTGTTCTGGGGATTCCGGTGGGCTGCCGCATGGGTAGCACTCTGCGCAGTCCCGGCGTCACCGCCAGCAGGAAAAGCCACAGGCCAAGGGCCATCGCCACTGCGGCCCCGACGGTCATCCAGACGTCATGCAGCGGTCGTGTGGCCAGTTCCTCGGCGAGCCGCCGTCGCCAGCTCATCCCGGGCCGGTCTGCCCGCACCGAGACCACGTCGTACAGGAGCAGCCCAATGCCTGCGACGGACAGCAGCGCCACAATGGCTGCGGGAATCCGTCGCGCGGACCAGAAGCGGCGCGCCGACCGGCGCGATTCGTGGACCGCGGCTGTCGCGCCCCCAGTGGGGGTACTTGCGGATGAAGTTGCCTGTCCCGTACCGGAGGGAATGTCGCCATCGCCGGTCGGCTGCCGCCAGGTGTTCGAGCTCATCTCACTCTCTCCCGGTCTCTATGCCGCGAGTGCACCGGGTGCAGCCTCTCGACCGACACCGTGAGTTCGGACACGTCCATGCCGGCCCATGTCCTGAGCTGCTCGATGACCTCGCGGCGCACCGCAGCGCACTGAGCCCCGATGTCGGACGGATAGCCGAGCTCCACGGCAATGCGCATCCGTACTTCGCCGAGCACGTCCGGACGGCCATGAGTGGGATCGCCGCCTCGTCCTGCGACGTGCTCGTTCCGCTCCGGTGCCCCCCGTACAGACGTCGTCACGCGTGGCGTCCGGTGGCCGGTCGGTACACTGCGGGCCGAATCGGTGAACCGGCCCAGCGCCTCGCGGGCCACGTGGGAAGCGATCTTCGCGACGACATGGTCGGAGACCGTGGTCGCACCCCGCTCTCTGCGAGGAATGCCCGGACGACGATCGACGTCACTGGTCACTGCCGTCAGTCTCCCTGAGCCCGTCGCCGGCTGTCGCGCACCCGCTGGTGGTCGTCATGGCGGCGGCGGATGAAGTCACCCGGCTCGAGATCACCTTCCATCAAGCGCCCGGCGACAAGTCCGACGGCGCCCAGTACCAGCACCAGCAGGAAGGCCCAGAAGCCACCGAAGTACCCGGCGAAGCCCAGTGCCATTCCGGCAATCAAGCCGACCACAGCCTTGCTCATCACTCGCTCCTTCACTCAAGCGGGCTGCTCCCCCTTGGCTACTGGACCCGCTGCTGCTCCTCTTCGTCCTCCTCGTCGGGCAGCTTCACGTCGCTGACCGCGATGTTGACTTCCACGACTTCCAGGCCCGCCATCCGCTCCACTGCGGAGATCACGTTCTCGCGCACGTCACTGGCCACGTCCGTGATGGAGACGCCGTAGTCGACGACGATCTCCAGATCGATGGCCGCCTGCACCTCTCCCACCTCGACACTGACCCCGCGCGTGACGGACTTGCCACTACCTGCGCCGGGCATCCGCTCCCGCATGGATCCCATCGAGCGTGCGAATCCACTACCCAGAGCATGGACGCCGGGCACATCGCGTGCCGCCATTCCGGCGATCTTCTCTACCACCACGTCGGCAATGGTCGTCCGGCCGCGAGAGCCGGGCGCACGGCCGTGCTTTCCGCCGGTGTTCTCAGTCATCGGGCTGTTCCTCCCTGAAGGAGATCACCAAGGCACTCTTTAACAGGATTATATTCGTTTTAGCGGTATCTATCAGAGTGTGAGCCATGAGACGGAGTGGTTCAACGAGTGGTACGAAGTGCCCCTGCCCAGAGCTCCTGCGGAATCGGGGCACAATACGGGAGGAAGAGAACCGCGGCCATGGAAGCGGGTGAGAGTCCGGTGAAAACTGAGGCATGGATGCAGGCAGTACGGCGCCATCTCGACCTGGGTCGGCTGCTCCCTCTCGGCGGGCCTGACGACGGGACGTGGATCACCGAGCAAGCGGCCGTCCGGGCCCTTGGGCGCACGGCCGCCGAGATTCCCGGCGTTCGGCTGGAAAGCCTGCGCATCGGACCGGCATCGCTCGGCCCCGTGTCCGAGCCGTCCGTCCGTCCGCCGGCCAGCGCGCTGCCGCCTGGCCCGCTCAGGATCGAGGCCGCATTCACCGCATTCATGGGGGAGCCGCTTCCCCGCACCGCGGAGCAGTTGAGGAGCGCATTGCTCAACGTGGCCGCTGAAAGGCTCGGCCTGGCCACTGAGTCAGTCGATCTGCGCGTCACGGATCTCCACGAGGGCCCGGAGAGAGTCGTCAGGCCACAGACCGCAGAGAACGCCATGGGGCCCCCACCGGAGGCTGCAGCCGCGCGAAGCTCGCTCCCAACGACCGGAACGGGACCCATGCGGGGCCCCATCGGGGAGCTGGCCGCTGTCGCAGCGGCTGTTCCGGGCGTGGCCCGCCTCACCGCCGTGCTGGGAAGCCGCCCGGTCAAAGTGGAGCAACATGACCATCCGCCAGGTCGGCACATCGAGGTCCAGCTTGCGGTCGCACCCGGGTACCATCCGCTGGAAGTAGCCCGCGCCGTCCGGGCGGCGGTAGCCGACGCAGCCACCAGTGACACCTCGGGCCCGGTCACCGCCGCCGTCCTCATCGCAGAAACCGCGGCCCCCCAATTCGTTGACAGGACGATCTTTGTCGACGAGCGAGGGAGTAAGGCGACATGACCGCATCAGGGGAGCTTGGTCGCAGGACTGTGCTGAGGAGTGGTGCCGCAGGACTGGCTGGTCTGGCGTTCGCGGCGACTGCGCCGTCTGTGGCTCGGGCGGCTGAGCTCACCTGCACGATTGAACTGATGCAGGGTCACGCTGTCGTGATCGACCACCTGCTGTTCGCTGCGCTGCTCCCCGATCCTCCTGCGCAGAAATGGATCATTACGCATGCTCCTGGTCACGATCGGAACGTGTTCACGATCGAAACGGCAGATCGGCGTGCGGGATGGGTGCTTCCGAGTGCCGAGCCCAAGGAGCAGATCGCGGTACGCCCGTTGATCGTTGGTCCCAGCGTCCCGCCGTTCTACCCCTCCAATGAGTTGTGGGTCATCACCCCTGCTTCCGGCCAGAATGAGGGCTCCTACTTCATCACGTCCAAGGTGAACGACCTCGGTGTGGGAAGGGCCCCGATTGAAGACCACTCCCTGAACCCCAAGGCCGTCGTGACGCGCCCTGCAAACTTGCCTCCGTATCCCGTAGTCATCCGGAAGGCGTAGCTCGGTACTCGGCTTCGGGGGGGGGGGAGGCCCCTGGGGCGCCCACAAAAACGCCCCCCCCCCGCCTCCCCCGGGGGAATGTGCTTTCCCCCCCCGGAGGGAATAGTTTTTTTCGCCCCTTCGCATCTTGGGGGGGAGGGGGTTTTTTTTTTTT
>NZ_JBHWIY010000007.1:163414-275406 GCF_042731715.1 Streptomyces sp. NPDC059832
TGGTTGACCACCCCGGAAACGCTTTCCTCCTCCTCCTTTGTTCCTCGGGAGTGTATCTTTTGTTTTTCTTTTTTTCTGACACACCCCCCTTTTCCCCCCCCCCCGAAGCCGCCTTCACGTGTCCTACCGGGGGTACGTGCGCTGCCACTGCGCGAGGGACATGGTCTGTGCAGCCTCGGCGAGTGCGGGAGCGGAGGGCTTCTTGAGTTCGGCCCTGGTGGAGTCCACCCATTCCTGCACAGCGGGGTATCCCTGCTGAAGGTATTCCAGCCACCCGGTCGGACATGTCACGGGTCCAGTCGCGGGGCCCGCCCGACGCGCAGGGCTGCCGCGCAGTTGCGTGAACTGCGCGGCAGCCCTGTGGTCCGGGGCGGCGGGGGCCTATTCGGCTGCGGCCGTCGTGGTCCCGGCCTCGGCCGCTGCCTCGGCGGAGGTCTCCGGGCGGCCGGTCGAGCAGACCAGAGCGTTGTCCTTGACGTCGGCGACAATGGTGTCGCCCGGTTCCGCTTCGCCGCTCAGCAGCAGCGAGGCGATGCGGTTGTCGAGTTCGGTCTGGATCGTGCGGCGCAGCGGACGGGCCCCGAACTCCGGCTGGTGGCCGTGCGCGACAAGGAGCTTCTTCGCCGCCTCGGTGACTTCCAGCTCCATGCCCTGGGCCCGTACACGGCGTTTGCTGCCGTCCAGCATGAGGTCGACGATGCGGCCGAGGTCGTCCTTGTCGAGGCCGTGGAAGATGATCGTCTCGTCGACGCGGTTGAGGAACTCGGGCGGGAAGTGGCGCCGCAGGTCGCCCATGAGGTCGTCGCGGATCTCGGAGACATCGCCCTTGTGGGCGAGGATGCGCTGGGCACCGATGTTGGACGTCATGATGACGACGGTGTGGCGGAAGTCCACCGTTCGCCCCTGCGCGTCGGTCAGACGTCCGTCGTCGAGGACCTGCAGCAGCGTGTTGAAGACGTCGGGGTGGGCCTTTTCCACCTCGTCGAACAGGAGCACGCTGTACGGCTGGCGGCGTACCTTCTCCGTCAGCTGGCCGGCCTCCTCGTGACCGACGTATCCGGGCGGTGCGCCGACGAGCCGCGAGACGGTGTGCTTCTCCTGGAACTCGCTCATGTCGAAGCGGGCCATGCGTTTCTCGTCGCCGAACAGCAACTCGGCCAGGGCCTTGGCGAGTTCGGTCTTCCCGACACCGGTTGGTCCGAGGAAGAGGAAGGAGCCGACGGGGCGGTCGGGGTCGCCCATTCCGGCCCGGTTGCGGCGCACCGCCTGCGCGATCGCGGTGACCGCCTCGTCCTGGCCGACCACGCGGGAGTGCAGCGCGTCCTCCAGCTTGAGGAGCTTCTCCTTCTCGCTGGCGGTGAGCTGCGTGACCGGGATGCCGGTGCGGCGGGAGACGACATCGGCGATGTCGGCGGTGGTGACGTCCATGACGCCCTCACGGCGTTCCTCGATGCCTGCGAGTTCGGACTCGGTCTCCGCGATCTGCCCTTTCAGCCCGGAGGCCTTCTCGAAGTCCTCGGACGCGACGGCTTCGTCCTTCTCCCGCTTCAGCTTGGCGAGCCTGTCCTCGCGGGAGACGACTTCGGTGGACCTGCCGAGCGAACGCAGCCGTACCCTGGCGCCTGCCTGGTCCATGAGGTCGATGGCCTTGTCCGGCAGAAAGCGGTCGCTGATGTAGCGGTCGGACAGCTCGGCGGCCGCCACCAGGGCGTCGTCGGCGAAGCGGACCTGGTGGTGGGCCTCGTAGGAGTCGCGCAGGCCCTCCAGGATCTGGATGGTCTCCTCGACCGTCGGTTCCGGCACCAGGACGGGCTGGAAGCGGCGTTCCAGGGCGGCGTCCTTCTCGATGTGCTTGCGGTACTCGTCGATGGTCGTCGCTCCGACGACATGCAGCTCACCACGCGCCAGTGCGGGTTTGAGCATATTGCCCGCGTCCATCGCGCCCTCGCCCGATGCCCCGGCGCCGACCACGGTGTGCAGCTCGTCGATGAACAGGATCGTCGAGTCCGCGGCGGCGCTGACCTCGTCGATGACGTTCTTGAGCCGTTCCTCGAACTGGCCGCGGTACTGGGAACCCGCCACCAGACCGGAGAGGTCCAGCGCGATCACCCGTTTGTCCTTGAGAGTACGGGGGACGTCTCCGGCCACGACGCGCTGGGCGATTCCCTCCACGATCGCGGTCTTGCCGACACCGGGCTCACCGATCAGTACGGGATTGTTCTTGGAACGCCGTGAGAGGACCTCCACGGTCTGCTCGATCTCCTCGGCCCGGCCGACCACCGGATCGAGTTTCCCGGCCTTCGCCTCCTCGGTCAGATCGCGTCCGTACTGGTCGAGGGTGGGGGTGTCGCTCGTGCCGGCCGCCGCCGGGGTGCCGTCCGCCCGTGCCGCGTTCTCCGCCTCGCGCCGCAGCTTGCCGGTGTCCGTGCCGTATGCGGCGAGCAGTTTGGCCGCACCGGACTCCAGGGTGTCCAGCAGCGCACCGAGGATGTGCTCCGGCCCGATGTAGGAGACTCCGGCCGCCTGGGAACGCTCGTAGGCCTGGAGCAGTACGCGTTTGGCGGCGGGCGTCAGACTCGGCTCCGCGGACGGGGTGGCGCTCTCCCCCGGCAGGATTTCGGCGATCCGTTTGCCCAGCTCGTCGGGGTCCGCCCCGGCCTGTTGGAGCAGGGTGCGGGCCGGGTCCACCTGGGTGGCGGCCCACAACAGGTGCTCGGTGTCCAGGTCCCGGCTGCCGTCGTCGGTCGCGCGCGTGGTCGCCCGGCCTATCAGCTCGCGGGCCGAATCGGTCAGCAGCCGCCCGATGGGGACCCGCTGCACCTGTGGCGGTGAGGACGCCGGGGACATCCCGAAGAACCGGTTGAGCATTTCCGAGAACGGGTCCGGGCCGCCGAGGGAGCCGAAGGAGGACATGGTCATGGTCACCGTCCAGTGAGTGCGGTTGGGGGAGCGCGCGAGGGATGGCCGGCCGGGATCGCCCTGCGCCGGACCCGGACGTGGGGTGCCCGGGGCTCACGGCTCGTCGGGCTCGCCTGGTGGCCCCCATGGGCAGGTGATTTCACTAGACCAACGCATACCCCGTCACGCAACGGCGCGGAAGCCCGCCCATCGCCCGCGGTCAGCGCACACCACGGCGTCACGGACTTCCCGGCCCGGTGACGAACCGGCCGGGAGTACACCGATCGGGTGACCCCCGGACCGACCGCCCGGACCCCGCCAAGACTTGAGCCATGAGCGACAAGGAGAAGTCGGAGGATCTCAAGGGCGGCCCCGGCCGCATCGTGCTGTTGGCGGTCGTCTTCGCCGTGCCCGTCCTCGAGCCGGCCCGGACGCTGGGCGGCCGGAGGCGAGGCGAGTGAGGCGCTCGTCGCCATGGAGCCGTCCAACCGGCCCGACGTCCTGATCGGCATGCTCCTCAAGAACGCGCTGCTCGACTCGGTGCTCGCCGTCGTGGTCACGCGCACCTCGTACGCGTACTTCGCCGCCAGGGGCGGCGCCCGGGTCCACGCGGACACCCCCACCGCTCACATGCTGGTGCAGGCCGCCGTCGCCCGGTCACCTTCGCGCTGGTGGTCGGCGCCTTCCACGGGTTGTGGTGGGGGGGCGCGGTGGCCCTCGTCGCGTACGTGCTGCGTCTCGGCGTGATCGTCGAGTACCGCACCGGGCGCCGCGAGCGCGGTAGCGGCAGGCGCACCTCGCCCTCCGGCCGGCTCGAACGTGCCGCGGACACCGCGAGGGCGGCAGCCCTGCTGTGGGGCGGGGTTGTGCTCCCCGTGATCGCGCTGAGCGGGGCGGTGGACGGCCGCTCCTGGACGTGCGTCGTCGAATGCGATGTCGACACCGGGCAGGGCAACGCACGAGCACGAATTGTGGAGTTGGGGCGCAAGGACAACGGTGTCGTCGGCTGGGACATCAAGGAGGACGAGGTCGTCAACGGTGTCAACTGCGGTGTCTCCGAGGACGATGTGGTGCGCGCGCCGTTGTGGCGCTCCTGAGGACGTACGCCCGCCGGCACATCACCCGGCCCGGGTCCTCGCCACGACGGTCCCACGCCGTGAACGCCCCGTCGGCCGGGTGGAGAAGTCGTCATCCGTCCAGCGGGGCGAACACGGAAGCCATGGGCCCGCGTCTCACCCGGCGGGCGGTGCCGTCGCTGATCAGGCGGCAGACGGTGCAGTCCATGTGCTCCGACTGCTCCAGCGGCTGTTGTGCGGCAGTGGCCTTCGGCCTGCGTGTCGGGTCCGCCCCGGCGTCAGTGGGTCACGGCCGCCAGCAGCTCGGGCAGTTCACGCATGTCGTCGAACACGGTGGTGCCCGGTCCTTCGAGCCGCGAGGCCGGTGTGAGACCGCCGCAGTAGCCGAAGGCCCGCATCCCGGCGGCGCGGGCCGCCTGAACTCCGTACGCACTGTCCTCGATCACCGCGCAGCGCCCGGGGTCCACGCCCATGGAACGGGCAGCATGCAGGAAGAGATCGGGGGCGGGCTTGCCGGTCGAGACGTCGTGGGCGCTGAAGATGTTCCCCGCGAAGTGATCACTCAGGGCGACGATCTCCAGGTTTCGTCTGATCCCGTCGTGGTCGCCGTTCGATGCGACGCAGGCAGGTGTGGTGAGCGAGTTCAGAACCTCTGCGATGCCGTCGACAGCGGTCAGTTCGGCGTCGAAGGCCGTCCGGTACAGATGCTCGTACTTCCGCTGCCAGTCCTTCTCCAGCCGCCGTCCGAGCCGTTCCTCCACGGCTGCCGTGTAGACCTCGTCGGACGAGCCCACGAACCGCTCGATGATCTCGGCCTCGGTGAATGGGCATCCCAGGTCGGCCGTGATTATCGCGTCCACTTTGACGCATATCCGCTCGCTGTCCACGAGGACACCGTCGCAGTCGAAGATCACCAGTTCGACAGGGCTCTGAGTCATGGGCAGCAGCCTAAGGGCTGTACCCGCGATGGTTCGACCCATGGCTCCCGGACGGCCGCGAACACAGCACTCAGCTCGCGGAGTCGGCCAGGAAGGCGAGTCCCGCCAGGACCCCGGCGTAGGCCAGTACCAGCAGCAGGCTGCAGAGGATCAGCAACCACCCGGTGACGATGCCGAGCAGTGCCAGGCCCCGGTCCCGGCCTCCCGGACGCTTGCCGCGCCGGCGTCCGAGGTGACCGGCCGGGATGGCGACGACGGCGGAGACGAACATGAAGAACGTGTAGTAACCGCCGTACATGAGCCAGAACATGGGCGTCGCGAAGACGGCCACGATCAGGCACACGCCCAGAACGGCCGCCCACATGCTGATCCGGGCAGGCGTGTTGCGTATCTCGGCTGCCTGCTGCGTACCGCTGGTCACGATGGATCTCCCCCGTCTGGTTCGGCGACCCACTCTACGAGGGAGGAGAAACGCCCGGTGAGCGGCTTCGGTCGGGTTCAGTTTCGGACATGCGGAGGATGGCTTCGTGCCTTTCCGAGAGCGGCGTGTTCTCGGATCCGCGCCCGTCGATCGCGTCGCATCCGTGGTGTGTACGCCGTCCTGGCGATCCTTCTCGCTGACACACCGTCACGAATGGGCCGGTTGCGGCCTTCAGCTCCGGCGCGTTCTATTTCCGGATTTCTACCTGCTTGTCAGTGTCATACGCCACGCTGGACACATACCGCCCAACACCGGCTTGGAGGCCAGTAGTGGACGCCCAGGACCTCGCGCAGCTCGACGACAAAGAATTCGAGCAGTTGCTCACCTCGAACATTCACCCGCCCACCCGTGACGCCAGAACGTGGGCGGCGATCATCCACCCCGACAATCTGCCGCGAGCCCGGAAGATCCTCACGCATGTCCACGAACGGACCGCGAGCGTCCTGCGCCGCCGTAAGACCGAGCGCGAGGAGTTCCGCATCGAGTGCTTCGCCCGGGGCGAGGCCGGCAAGCGCGAATGGTTCGCCACACGGGCCGATTTCGAGTCCCTGCGCCGCCGCACCGCCAACTTCCACCAGCGTGTCCAGCGGGCCATCACCGAGCTGGGCCAGGAGCAGCGGAACGTGAACCGCGCACAGAGCCACAGCGCCGGACAGCAGAGCCGGGAGACGCTCCGCGAACTCGCTGTTGCCGTCCAACGCCATCAAGCGGTCCATGCCCGCAACGGCGGCGGCGCCGAGCAGGTGGACCACGAGCTGTGGCAGCATCTCGACCGGCTGACCGTGCCCACCGGCCCCGGCCAGCATCCGACGACACTCCGCACGATGCTCAGCATCTACTGGACCGACACTCTGCCGCTCGATGACGATCCTGGGCCACGGATCCGCACCGGGCACGTCACCAGCGGCACTCCCGCGACCCCTTCCGCGCCCCTCTCCGGTGTTCCGCACGCCCGGCGTGTCCATGACCGGGAAGGCCCCACGGCATAGCCGCACCCGGCTGCGTGGCGCCGGGGCGTTCGCAACGGCATGGAACGGGACGGCACCGGGCGGGACGGCAGTCGCCCGCTCCGACCGATGCCGAGGAGGGTCAGGAAGCCTTGTACAGCCCCAGCTTCGCCACGTGCGGGTTGGCGCGGGCGCCGAGGACGCGCAGACGGACCTTGGACGCGGTGGCGGGCGCGCTCAGGTACTCGATGCGCTTGTACCCGATGGTGCCCGCCTGCACGACGGTCCTCCACATGGTGCCGTCCCAGATGTCCACGGCGAAGGACTCGACACGTTGCCCGCGGGTGATGTCCTGCTGGAGCACGACCCGGTCGAACGTGACCGGTTGCGGGGACTCCAGGACCGTCTCCCCCGAGTGCGCGTCGCCGGCCGGGCTCCACGCGGAGGTCAGCTGTTCGTCCGTCAGCGGGGAGCCGCCGGGCGGAACCAGCAGGTTGGCTCCGTAGGTGGCGCGTACGGTCTGCCCGAAGGACGCCAGCGCGGCGGTGTCCGGATCGCTGATCCGGCCGGCCCTGTTGGGCGGCACGTTCAGCAGCAGTACGGAGTTGCGGCCGACCGATGTGCGGTAGAGGTCGAGCAGCTTGGCGGGCGTCTTCACCTGGCTGTCCTGGGAGGCGTGCCAGAACCAGCCGGGCCGGATGGAGACGTCCGACTCCGCCGGGTACCTGGCGAGGTAGTCCGGGTGGTGGGCGGTGAGGACGTCCCGGGAGGCGAGGGTCACGGCGCCGCCGTCCAGCTGTTCGCTGCCGGCCATCCGGCTGAGCGTGCCGTCGACGTTCTCCCCGGTCGAGGGCGTGTATCCGGTGGCGGTGGTGAAGGAGCCGCCGAAGCCGACCTTCACCTTGGACGTGAGCACCGCCTCGGGGCCCGACCCGGTCGGCTCCAGGTCGTCGCAGAACGCCTGGCCGGGCTTCTCCCGGTAGCAGTAGACGGTCGCGGTGGTGCTGTTCGCTCCGGTGGTGAATTGCAGTGCGGTACGGGTCCAGGTGGTGGCCGATACCTGGCTGTCCTCGCTGCCGCCGTATCCCTTGGCGCCGAGGGCCGTGGGGGTGCCGTCGCTGCGGATCCAGCCGCTGAGTTCGTACACGGTGGCGGGTTCGAGTCCGGTCGCTCGGCGGTGGCGAAGTTCCCCGCGGGGGCGTTCAGCCGGAGCGCGCCGGATCCGGTGCGGGCGTCGGTGGACGCCGTCGCGTTGCGGGTGGACCAGTCGGCGAGCCCCTTCTCGAAGCCTCCGTCGACCAGGCCCGCCGGGGCGGCCTCCACCGGATCGGGGGCGGCGCCGGCCACTCCGGGGCCCTGGTACGCGCCGATGTTCGGCGGGTCGGCGACCGGATTGCCGTACAGGTCCTTGTCCACGTCGCCGGCCACGGCCGTGCCGGCGCCGAGTGCCGGTGATCCGGTGTGCAGCCGCAGGCCGTCGGGCAGCGCGCCGGTGCGGTCGGTGAACCGGGGGTCGGCGGTGGATCCGCCCGGGTTGACGGGGGCGCTGCGGACATTGACGAGGGTGTTGTGCGACAGGGTGACGCCGTCGCTCCTCAGGTTGAAGGAGGCCGTTCCCGTGCCCTCCTTGACGACGATGTTGTCGGTCAGGGTCAGGCCGTGCTTCTTGGTCGTGTTCTCGTTGACCACGGTCTGGCTGACTCCGTCGCCCACGTAGACCGTGTTGTTGTGGGCGCGTACGCCGTCGAAGGAACCCGAGCAGGAAGGGTGAGCAGTGGAAGCACCGCAGTTGGCCACGGATCACCAGAGGGCCGACAACAGGGATCGGATGATTCCCCGGAGGGCGCGGACACACCACCCCCTCGTCACGCGCGACAGATCACGGCTGCGCCACGCTGGTGGCGGTGCGCCGAAGCCCGCACGAGCGGGTGAGGGCTCCGACGCACCGCCGGCCGGGCTCGCCGGTCAGCCGACGTTCACATCGATGCAGGCGTAGAAGGCGTTGGCGGTGTCCGCGATGTTCCACACCGCGAGGACCTTCTGTCGGCCCGTCAGACCGCCGAAGTCGACCTGGTGGGTGACTGTGGCGCCGGGCTGCGCGCCGTTGTCGTCGAACTCGGCGATCTTCCGCCCGCCCGCGAAGTACTGCCAGGTGCTCGTGGCGTGCCGGGCGGTCAGCACCCACTGGAAGGACGTGCTGCGGCTGACCGGGGTGACCGTCCATCCCTTGGAGTCGTCGTCGAGTTCGGCGAACCGGCCGTTGCCGCCGCTGCAGCTGGTCAGCCCCTTGGGACCTTCCACGCTCTGCGGCTCGTACTTGATTTCTCCACAGCTCACGGTCCCGGCGGCGCACTGGGCCTGGCGGCTCGGTGGCGACGAGATGTACCCGTGGGCACTGGCGGAACCGACCGGAAGGGTCAGGACCAGTACGGGTGCGAGTAAGGCACCGATGACCGCGGCGGTCTTCCTTTTCGTGTGCATGCTTCTCCTTCACATGAGGCGTCGCCGCACACGAGCGGGCTATGGGGGCCCGGCAGTGGCAGACCGGCCTCTCCAGTGTGGGGGCCAAGAAGTGCGAAGGGCACGGCAGGAGCCACTGCCGCGTACGCCCGGGACGGACGTCCGGCAGGGCACTGCACTTGGACCAGACCATACCCATCGACGCGTCCACGTCAAGATGTCGGCGTCGTGCGGTGCCGCCGCTCACCGGGCGTACCGCGCCTCGGACACGCCCGGGGCCGAAGGCGCGCAGACGTACCAGGCATGCCTGACGTCGCCGCCCTGCTCGCCTCCTCGCCCCCGTGCCGACGCTCGGCATACGCTCTGACCGCGCGGTGCCGGACTCACGGCGCAGGCCGGCACGACCCGGCCGGACTCCGTGGTGCGGCGCCGACCGTGCCCGCCCCCCGACGAGCAGGAATGCCATGGTCTCCCACCCCGCTCCTCCACCCGGCCCGTCCGGCTCCGCCGGCCACGACGCCTTCCACCCCGATCTTCCCGCCCACGACGACGGGGACGGCGACACCGACGGCCGAGGACTCCCGCTGCACGCCCGGCTCCACCACATCCGTGCCGACGCGCTCGACGGCGACACCGCGCAGACGGGCGGAATGCGGCGGTTCGCCGCGATCAGCGGCAGCAGGGTCGGCTCGCGGCGCATCTGGATGGGCCAGACCCATGTGGCGGCACGGACGGCTTCGTCCAACCATCACCACGGCGACTCCGAGACGGCGATCCATGTGATCAAGGGGCACCCGGAGTTCGTGTTCCTCGACGACTCGAGCGGTGCGGCCGAGGAGGTCCGGATCCGCACCTCTCCCGGCGACTACATCTTTGTTCCACCGTTCGTGCCGCATCGCGAGGAGAATCCCAGCGCCGACGAAGAGGCGGTCGTGGTGATCGCCCGCAGCACGCAGGAGGCGATCGTCGTCAATCTGCCCGAGCTGTACGTGCTGGGGGACGGGCTCGACGCCGGATGACGAACCGCCGGGCCCGACTCGGCCGGGTCCGTCCTTCCGGCGCACTCGGCCCCGCCGAGCCCGGCTCAGCGGCGCGTCACCACCCCGTCTCACCGTCGACGCCCTCGCGCACCAGGTCGGCGTGGCCGGTGTGGCGCGCGTACTCCCCGATCATGTGCAAGTGGATCAGCCGCAGCGAGTACTCCTCGCCGCCATGGACGAAGGTGTCGTCCAGCGAGGCCTCGGCGACGATCTCGTCCGCGAGCCGGCATTCCTCGACGAGGCGGGCATAGTCCTCGGCCGCGCGGGCCGGGTCCAGGTCCTCGAAGTCCGCGTCCTTACCCTTCCCCGGGTCGTACATGGGATCGAACACCTGGCCGGCGAACCGCTCCCGGAACCAGACGCGTTCGACCTTCGCCATGTGGCGGATCAGTCCCAGAAGGGTGAGGTTCGACGGCGATACGGTCTGTTCGGCGAGTTGCTCCCCGGTCAGGCCCGCGCACTTGTGCAGCAGGGAGCTGCGGAACCATGCGAGATAGCCCGTGAGCATCTCCCGCTCGCCGGCCACGAGTGAACCGGGTGTGCGCGTCACTTCGGGCGCTGTCCATGTCATGGCATGATCATGCCTCGTCCGCGGTGGAACCGGACAGGGTTTTTCACATGCCGTCGGTGGGCTCGTTCGACCAGGTGGTCGTGGTGGATGTGGTGATGGAGGTGGCCACCCCGAGCACCAGGAACAGGATGAGCAGTCCCTTGCCCGCGCCGCTCATGACGAGGGGCCGCGTGGCGGAGCGTGCCTGCTGCTGCGGTACGGAGAGGTCGTCGTCGCCGAAGAAGCCCTTGGGGTAGGCCGGGGTGAGCATCAGCACGTACGCGCCGAAGCGCATTTCGTAGCGGAGCACGGCGGCCGTGGCCTCGAAGAGCGGGCGGGGCATTCGTCCCAGGATCAGGGTGATCAGCCACCAGACGATCGCCACCGCCCACCAGCCGGACAGGGCGAGACTCTGCACGACGGCCGCCGGAATCATCAGGATCAGGCGGAAGAAGACAGCCAGGCGGTTGAGGCCGGTCGGCCGGACTTCGATCCGGACCGGGTAGTCCGGCGACGGGTCGAGGGCGAACGGCGGATAGCGGTCCACGAGCAGCATGCTGCTCGCGCCGACCCGTACCTGGTAGCCGAGGTATCCGGCGAGGAATCGGAAGACCGGTCCGGGCAGCCGGCCCAGGAACAGCGCGGCGAACCAGCCCACGATGACGGTCACCACGGCCGCGATGTGCAGGAAGAACAGCACGATGAAGTGCGGGATCAGCAGGAGCAGCCGCACCAGCACGGTGAGCCGGCGCTGTCGTGGCGGCTCGACGATGTCCAGCACGGGCAGCCACTCGGCGGCGATCCATGCCCTCGGGCCCGGACTCCACTGGGCGTCAGCCATGTCGCTCCTCGTCGGCGGTGACCCGTACGCCATCGGCACATACGGCGTCACCCCACGCTGGGCCGGAAAGGAACGACCCGCAATCGGCCGCGGGCCGATCGGGTGCCCCGACCCGCGGCCGGGGCACCCGGACTCACCGGGTGGGTTCGAGGAGGTTGCCGCGCAACGCCTCCACCAGTTCCTCCTCGGCACCGAGGAATTCGGTGGCGTAGGCGTGGACGGAGCCGTGTGCCGCGGCGAGGTCGGCCAGGAAGAACCGCATGATGTCGGCGGGCGCCCGGCCGTATCCGGGCCAGACCGGTTCCTGGCCGGGGTGGTCCGCCCGCCAGTCGGCCAGCAGCCGTTCGGTGGCGAGCCCGGTGAGCGCGAAGTCGGCGACGATGTCGTCCTCGGCCACGCCGAGCAGGGACAGGACCAGTGCGGCGAGCAGCCCGGTCCGGTCCTTGCCCGAGGCGCAGTGGAAGACGACCGGTCCGCTGTCCTCGGCGGCGATCACCTCCAGGGCGCGGCGGAGTTCGACGGCTCCGTCGTGGGCGACCTCGGCGTACCGGTCGGCCAGGAAGCGCCCGGTCTCCACCTGTGGTCCCAGTGCGGCCTGGTCGTAGGGCCGGTGCTCGATGCTGAGGTGGTGGTAACGCAGTCCCGGCGCCTCGGGCACTCGCCCCTTGGCGGCGATCTCCCAGTCGTACCGCAGGTCGATGACCGTGCCGATCCCCAGGGCCAGGAACCGGTCCCAGTCCTCGCCGCGCAGTTTGCCCAGCGAATCGGACCGGTAGAGCCGTCCCTGGCGAACCGGTCGGCCGCCCTCCCCCGGATAGCCCCCGACGTCGCGGAAGTTGTGCAGTCGCTCGAACGTCATATGCCTGTTCACGACGGAGGACTCTAGAAGGACGCGGTGGGGTATGTCAGCGCCCCGGCCGTACGGGACCACCCCGGCCCGGCGCGCCGTGCGGGCCGCGAGTCGTGATCCCGGCGGCGCCCGAACCGAGAATGCAGGCGTGTCCACTCCCACGCGCCCCTCCGCTCCCGCCGTCAGCGCCGGGCTCGATCCACGGGGCGAATGGTCCCTGCTGCTCCTGTCGGCCGCTTCCGGGGCGGCCGACGCGTTCGCCTTCATCTGCGTCGGCCAGGTCTTCGCCGGGGTGATGACCGGAAATCTGGTGCTGCTCGGCATCTCCGCCGCCGGTGCCGGAGAACACGGGGTGGCGCTGCGGGTGATCACCGCGCTGGTCGCTTACGGCATCGGTGTCACCTGCGGCGCGTGGATGAACGAGCGATTGCGGTGGCCGCTGCCGGTGATGCTGCTGACCGAGGTGGTCCTGCTGACGGCGGGGGCCGTGCTGTGGGCGCTGGACCCGGTCACCTCCGACGGGGACCGACTGGGGCTGCTGGTCCTCGTCGCAGTGGCCATGGGCATCCAGGGCCGTATCCGCGCGACGCCCACCAACTACTTCACCGGCACGCTCACGGCCCTCGTCGGCCGGGCGGCTCTGCGGTCGTGGGAGCAGCGGGACCGCTGGGTGGCAGGCAGACTGATCGCGGTCGTGGTGGGCGCGGCCGTGACCGCGCTGGCCGTACGCCTGTGGCCGGGCGCGGCAGCAGTGCCGGCCGCGCTGTCGGCGGCGGGCGCGCTGCTCGTCGAGACGTTGCGCCGAAGGCCGTCCGGGGGCTGACCACGACGGAGCTCGGGCACAGAGGAAAGCCCCGGCCGGATCGGGGGAATCCAGCCGGGGCGGTTTGCGAGTGGGCGCGGTGCGCGACATCCACATATAGGTGAACGATAAACCACCGCTCCCCGTTCCCGGAAATGCGCACCCCGCACTGTGATCCACAGCACGGAATGAGGCCTTCCGGCAGCTCCGCGGTCAGCGCTCCTCACGGAAGAGCACATGCTGCCCCACCACGGGATCGAACTTGCGCAGCACCAGACGGTCCGGGTTGTTCCGACGGCTCTTGCGCGTCACATAGCTCTGCCCGGTTCCGGCCGTCGACCGGAGCGTCACGACGGGGCGGGACTCACTGCGGGCCATGGGCGCCTCCAGACTCTTGCACCGACCCCACCCCCTCTGGTGGGAATGGGTTTCGTTTCGTTCTGGTCCTGTAACGCGGCCGACCCGAACCGCATTCCCGCGCGGCACCCGCGACGCCGCGCATATGCCCCCGATCGGGCCAGGCGCGTGACGAGAGAACGACGCGCGCGGGCGCACAACCGTCCGCACACGCCGGATGACTTGCGTCAACGTCCGTCGGCAGCAAGGCTGTTCGACGGATCGGCACCCTGTGCAGCCTGTGGCATATGCCAGAAGCAAGAACGCATCGAGTGTTGCCAAATCCCTTACGGGCCCCCGCAGGCTGTGCCACAGTCGTCTCCGGTCCACCTTTCAGACTTGGTCGTGCCGCGCCAGTATCGGAGTACGAGATGCCGCCCCATCTGTCCGCGGACCGCCCCGCCCCACAGCCACCCGAGCGCGACGCCGTCGATGCGCTGATCAACCGGACCCTTCGGCTCCGTGGTGATGTGGACGCCGTGCGGCGGGACACGGTGCTCATCGACGAGGAAGACCCGCAGCTGCGCTGGCAACGGGCGCTCTGCGATCTCGCGGTCCATCATCTCGATGATCTCGGCACGCACCTGGGACAGCTCCGGGAGGGCCTGTCGTCCCCGGCCTCCGGGCACCTCGCGGAGGCCTCGGCGCAGGAGGCAGCGCAGGACTCGGCGGATAAAGGTGCACCGGCGCGTTACGACGATCCGCAACCGGGATCGCTGATCGGCCGCGTCGGCAGCGCGGAGTGGAATCTGCTCACCGACGAAGTCAGCTGGTCCGAGGAGCTGTTCCAGATCTTCGGCAGGTCCTCCGAAGCCGGGCCGCTTTCACTGGACGAGCTCCCGTCCATGCTCCTTCCCGAGGACCAGCCCCTGCTCACCTCTCTGGTGACGGACTGCCTGGTGGACGGAAAGCCGATAGACGGTGAGTTCCGCATTCTGCGGACCGACGGCCGGATTCGCACACTCCACATGATGGGTGAGCCCGTCCTCGACCCGGACGGGTGCACCGCCTCCATGTGGGCCGTCCTGCGCGACGTCAGTGAGCTGCGGCGCAGCCAGCAGGCGCTACGCCGGACCCATGACTCGCTGCGCCGGCGGGAGCACCGGGCACGGACCGAGCACCGTCTGGCGGTCGAGCTCCAGGAGGCCGTCCTCCCCCCGTGGCGGGGATCGCTGCGACTTCCCTCGCAGGGGCCCGGCGCGCTGGACATCGCCGCCCACTACCTTCCGTCGGAGTCGACTTCACTCATCGGCGGCGACTGGTACGACGCGCTGGAAATGCCGGACGGCAGGACCGTCCTCACGGTCGGTGATCTGACCGGCCACGGCATCCAGGCCACCTCGGCCATGGCGATGCTGCTGGGCGCGCTGCGCGGAATGGCCGTGGCCGGCATCGAGCCGGGTGCTCTGATGGGGCACCTCAATCAGTTACTGGAATCCTCCGTCCAATCCGCTCTCGGCAGCGCGGTGTACTGCCGTGTCGATCCGGCCACCGGCACCCTTGCCTGGGCGCAGGCCGGGCACCCCGCGCCGTTGCTGTTCCGCGACGGAGTGGGGCGGCCGCTGCCCGCGCCGGACGGGGTCCTGCTCGGCGCGGCCTCCGGGGTCGCGTACGAGCAGGACGAGGTGCGCCTGCTGCCCGGCGACGTGCTGGTACTGCACACCGACGGGCTGAACCGTCACAGCGACCGGGGTGCGGGCCCGGACGCGCTGCTTGCTCTGGCACCTCGGTTCGCGCAGGCCCGTTCGGCACAGGAGTGCCTGCGGACCGTCGTCGCGGAGTTCGGCGACACCGAGCGCCTGGACGACGCCTGCGTACTGATCGCCCGCTTCGGGGCGTAGCAGCACGGCAGCACGCGCACAGAACCACTCGGGCACATGGAACACCGGACACGGCGCAATGACGCAGGAGGGCTGACCCGCCTACGGGTGCAGTGTTCGGACGGCCTGTGTTCGGCGCCCCTTCATCGCGACGCCCGCGTCTCAGATCTGCGAGGACCGCCTGGGCTGCTTGATGATGGAGCTCTGCGGCAGGGAGAGCTCGATCTCCTCACGCAGATCCTGGATCTTCGCGTAGCCCGCGAACTGGCCCGTGAGCCGGTACATTTCGCGCAGCCGGTCCCAGGTGCGGTGCGAGGAGGTCTCCCCCATCGTCACCAGGGCGAGTCGCGCGTACCGGTCGGCCTGCTCGGGATCGTCGGCGATGAAGCATGCCGAGGCGAGCGAGATGTAGTCGAAGATCTTGGACCGCTGGCGTCCGTTGGCCCGCAGCTCCAGCGCCTGTTTGGCATGGCGCTGAGCCACGATCGCCACCGATGGATCGTGTTCGGCGAGCGTACGGAACGCCAGGGCCTGCATGCCGTGCAGATCCGCCTCGTCGAACATCTGCATCCAACTGGGCGGCGGCACATCGCCCTTGTCCGAGGTGAAGAGTTCCTCGGCCTTGCCGAGCGTGCGCCGCATCGCCTGGCCGCGGCCCATGGACGCCTGCGCCCATGCCTCGATGGTGTGCAGCATCGCCTGGGTGCGCGGCAGCACCATGTCGCCGGAGCCGGACTTGGCGAGCTTCATCAGGTCCAGGGCGTCGTCGGGACGGCCGAGGTGGACCATCTGACGGGCCGCCCTGGAGAGCGCCTCGCCCGCGCGGGGGCGGTCGCCGCCCTCGCGCGCCGCGTGCGCCGCGATGACGAAGTACTTCTGGGCGGTCGGTTCGAGGCCGATGTCGTGGGACATCCATCCCGCGAGTACCGCGAGGTTGGCCGCGACACCCCACAGTCGGCGCTGGAGATGGTCGGGGTGGCGGTAGGCGAGCATGCCGCCCACCTCGTTGAGCTGGCCCACCACGGCCTTGCGCTGGAGTCCGCCGCCCCGCGAGGCGTCCCAGGCGCGGAACACCTCGACGGAGCGTTCGAGCGCCTCGATCTCGTCCGATCCGATGGGCGCGGCCTCGTACCGGTCGAAACCGGCCGGGTCCGCGTACAACGGGTCGTCGATCCGTGGCGCGTCAGCCGCCAGTACGGGGTCGGAGTGCAGCCAGTCGTGCATGGGGCCGGTGATGGTCGATCCTGCGGCGAGCGCGGCGCCCGCGCTCACCAAGCCGCGTCGGTTGAGCATGAGGTCCATTCCCGTGAATTCGGTGAGGACCGCTGCCGTCCGCTCGGGCGCCCACGGCAGTCCGTCGGGATTGTCCTGCGTCCCGGCCTCTCGCCGCTTCCCCACACGCCCGCGTCGGCCGAACCCGAGGTCCTCGATGGTCACGACACGACCGAGTCGCTCGGTGAACAGGGCAGCCAGCACCTTGGGCACGGGATCGCGGGGGGACTCCCCCATGTCGATCCAACGCCTCACCCGCGAGGTGTCGGTGGCCAGTTGCGGGTGGCCCATGGCCGCCGCCTGTCTGTTCACCATTCTCGCGAGTTCGCCCTTGGACCAGCCGGCAAGGCCGAACAGGTCGGACAGGCGGGTGTTGGGTTCTCCGGTCACGTCAAGCCCCCAGGTTCTCGGCTGTGTTGACAGTAACCCCCTGTCAGATGCCTTGCGACTATTCGCCAGGGTTCGCCAGGGTGCGCCACATGGTCTGCCACCCGTCGGCCGGTGTCAGGTAGGAAAGCGCCACCCCGCCCGGCAGCCCTAGGTACTCCCCAGGGTGCCGAACGGCCGCCGGCCGGGGCGGTGCACGCAACTTGTCGGCGCGCGAAGGGATCTGTCTCGCCCATGTACACAGCATCGTCCTCCGTGACCGCCCCGTCCCGGCCGCTCCGTCCCCTGGGGGCCGGCGGCGGACCGTACCTCGCTCCGCATGCCGCTCCATCGGCGCCCGGCGCGGTCCGGCCGCGGCGGCCGGCGGGTCTGGTGGGCCCCCCGCTCAGCGGCCGGCTGGACCTGTCCGGCGCGCAGGGCGCGCAGCTGAGAATGGCGATCACCTCGGTGCACCGGATCTGCCCCGAGTTCAACCCGGTCCAGGTGCTGCGCCGCAGTGGCCGTTCGGTGCTGCTCGTCGGCTCCACCGGCCGTGCGACCGCGGTCGCCAAGTGTTTACTGGACCACTCCCCCGCGTGGTCGGAACGGTTCCGCCACGAAATAGCTGCATATCGTGCGTTCGTCCGGCACCGTCCGCCGGTGCGCGTGCCGCGGCTCATCGCGGCCGATCCGGAGAACTGCACTCTGGTGATCGAACGGATGCCCGGCCGGGTGGCCGCGTTGACCAGACATCCGTCGGAGGCTCCGCCCCGGGCCGATATTCGGGCGGCGCTGGGCGCGATCAGCCGGGTCAACGCCTGGCGGCCGGCGCCGGGGCTCTTCGACGCCCCGCTCGACTATGCCTCGCGGATCGCCCGCTATCACGAGCTGGGGCTGTTCACCGACCGGGATCTGGGCGATCTCCAGAAGCTGCTGCACGGTCTGGCGCACGCAGGCGGCCGTCAGGGCATGGGCCAGTTCTGCCACGGTGACGCGCTGCTCTCCAACATCCTGCTGTCGCCCACGGGCCCGGTGCTGGTGGACTGGGAGCACGCGGGCTGGTATCTGCCCGGCTATGACCTGGCGACGCTCTGGACAGTGCTCGGTGACGCACCGGCGGCGCGGCGTCAGATCAGCCAGCTGGCGCAGGCCACCGGGCCCGCGGCAAGGGATGCGTTCCTGGTGAACCTGATGCTGGTGCTGACCCGCGAGATCCGTACGTACGAGACGGCCGTGCAGCGGGCCATGCGCGACTCGGCGGCCTCGGGCGCCGGGCAGGACCGCCCGGGTGCGCTGTCGTCGAGCGAGGAGCAGCGGCTGTTGCTGCGCCGGCTGCACGACGACTGCGCGATGGCCCGCAGGGCCGTGCGTGCCGCGGTCGGCACTCGCTGACCCTGCCCAGGGGGGGGACGCGCGCTGCGGGACCGGTGCCGACACACCGGGCCCGCAGCGCTCCGATGTGCTGTCAGGGACTCCTGAAGTCGACCGCGTCCACGTCGAAGGAATTGTCCTGCGGGGACGTGAAGACGAGGTACAGCTTGTGGGTGCCCTTCAGTTCCTGGACGGGCACGGGCGAAGTCGCCCGGTAGTTGTCCCAGCCGCCTGTATTGGGCACCGGGGTGGTGGCGAGCAGCGGGCCGTCGGTGGCGTCCGCGCGCAGTTCGATCGCGCCGACCCCGTTGGGTGAGGACAGCCGGTAGCTGACCGTGCCGATGCCTTCGACGCTCATCGGGTCGAAGGCGACCCAGTCGCCGTCGGAGACGTCTCCGATCCGCTTGCCGTTCTCGGCTCCTTCCTGGGCGACGATCCGGGTGCCGGACTGCGCGTCGTAGTACTCCGCCTGCTTGTGCTTCGGCTGGAGCACGGCGCGGCCGTAGCCGGTCAGGGCGGAGACGCCGTCGCCGCCCTTGTCGGTGTACTTGGCGTTGAGTACGTAGGTGAGGTCCGCGCCTTCGGGGTGCCCACCCAGGTCACCGGTGTCCACGGTCCCTTCGCAGCCGGGGATGTCGGTGGTGGGGTGCTCGTGGTCGTCGTGGCCCAGGGCCGGATTGACGGTGACCTTGGAGCAGTCGACCGGGCCGTCCTCGGGATCGGTGACCGTGACCTTGTACGGGATCTTGTCGCCGAACTCGATGAGTTTGCCGCTGACCGGGAAGTCGATGGTCACCTTCGGGGCCGTGTTGCCCGCCGTGACGGGGATGTTGGCGTAGCCGGACCTACCGGTGGAGTCGGTCACCTTCAGCTGGGCGGCGAAGTCGCCCTTGGCCGTGTAGGTGTGGCTGGGGTCCGCCTCGGTGGAGTCGTAGGTGCCGTCGCCGTCGAAGTCCCAGGCGTAGCTGAGCGTGTCGCCGTCCGGGTCCTCGCTGCCCCGGCTGGAGAAGTCGACCTTCAGCGGGACGGGGCCGTCGGTGGCGGAGGCGGCGGCCTTGGCGACCGGTGCGCGCTGTCCCTGCGCGTAGTCGATCCGGTAGAGCCCGGAGTCGTTGTTGCCGCCGCCGAAGGAGCTGCCCCATTCGAGGACGTAGAGCGACCCGTCGGGTCCGAACGTCATGTCCATGGGCTTGTTGAACTTCTGGGTGGAGAGGAAGTCATTGATCTTCAGGACCTTCTGGTCCTTGTCGAAGCGGACTTCCTTGACGAAGTCGCGCGACCACTCGTAGAAGAAGCTCGCACCCTCGAAGTAGGCGGGGAACTTCGTGGTGGACGGGTTCTTCCGGTCGTAGTGGTAGACGGGGCCGCTCATCGGGGCCGAGCCGCCGCTGCCGACCTCGGGAAACTCCTTCGACTCCCCGTAGCCGTACCAGATCTCCGGCTGCTGGATCGGCGGGAGTTCGGTCAGGCCGGTGTTGTTGGGCGAGGGGTTGACCGGGTTGGCGCAGTCGAACTTCGGGCCGATTTCCTTGGTGTCCGGGTTGTAGGGGGCGTATGCCTGGTTGTTGCCGTGGCAGAACGGCCAGCCGAAGTTGCCGGCCTTCTTGATGACGTTGTACTCGACGAGGCCCTCGGGTCCCCGGTCGGTGGTGGGCAGTCCGCGGTCGGGACCGTAGTCGGAGGCGTGGACGTAGCCGGTCTTCGGGTCGACGGTGAAGCGGAAGGGGTTGCGGAAGCCCATGGCGTAGATCTCGGGGCGGGTCTTCGCCGTGCCGGGGGCGAAGAGGTTGCCCTTGGGGATGGTGTAGCCGCCGGAGTTCTTGGGCTTGATGCGAAGGATCTTGCCGCGCAGGTCGTCGGTGTTGCCCGCGGTGCGGGCGGCGTCCAGCATCTGCTTGCCCTCGCGCCAGTCGAGCGGGGCGTACCCCTGCCAGTTCGGGTCGAGGTTGGGCGGGGTGTCGTCGCCGACACCGAGGTAGAGCGTGCGGTCGGGGCCGAACTCGACGGCCCCTCCGGTGTGTCCGGGCTCGGGGAAGGTGCGGTCGCGGTAGGCGGGGACGTCGAGGAGCTTCTTCTCGCTCGCGCGGTCGAGGGTGTTGCCCTCGACCGTGAAGCGGGAGAGCCGGTTGACGTCCTCGGGGGCGCCCGCGGGGGCGTAGTAGAGGTAGATCCAGTGGTTCTTCATGAAGTCCGGGTCGAGTTCCATGCCGACCAGGCCGTCCTCGCCTCCGGTGTAGACGTCGAGCTTCCCGGCGGTGGTGGTGGCGTGGGTCGCCGGGTCGTAGATGTTGACCTCGCCGCTGCGCTGGACGTAGAAGACCCGTCCGTCCTTGGCCACGTCGAGTTCCATCGGGTCGGCGGTGTTGTCGTCGAGTGCGACCTTCTCGTAGCCGCTCCAGACGGTGCCGCCGCAGTCGCCGGGCTTGTTGCCCGCGGCCCACCTGACGCCGCCCATGACATGGGTACGGAAGGCGGCCTCGCTGTACGAGGCAGTGTCGTGTCCCATGGCGGTCGCCCAGACCCTGCCGCCCTCGGTGTTGCGGCACCAGGAGATCGGGTGGTCGGCGCCCATGGCGGAGCCGCCGGGGTTGTACGTGGTTTCGTCGGCGGTGACCAGGACGTGGACGTCACCGCGGGGGTTCTTGTCGAAGTTGTACCACTCCTCGGGGCGCTCCCAGCGTTCGGGGAGTCCCGCGGTGGAGGGGTGGACGCGGTCGGCGACCTTGGCCGTGCCCTGGAGGACGCCGGGTGAGTGGGCGGGCATGTGGACGCCGCCGTTGATGGCCTCGTCCCACCAGGGGAAGGTCTCCTCGATGCCCATGTCGAGGGTGTTGTGGACGGCGACGACGCCGCCACCGCCGCGTACGTAGGCCTGCATCGCTTCGCGCTGGGCGTCGGTGTCCCAGACCATGCCGGAGTTCTGCAGCATGACGACGACGTCGAAGTCCTTGAGCTTCGTGGTGTCGAAGACCGCGGGGTCGGCGGTCTCGACGACCTCGAATCCGCCGGCGGCCGCTTCCTCCTTGAACATCTGGATGCCGGCCGGGATGGAGGCGTGCACGTAGCCGACGGCGCGGGTGAAGAGCAGGGCTCTGAAGGCGGGGGCCTTGCCGGTGGTGGCTGCGGTCGCGGGCAGTGCGGTGAGCGCGAGGAGCAGTGCGCCCACCAGCGCGATGAACGTACGCTGCATGTCACGTACATGACAGCGCAATCGGTGACGGCTCACGAGCGGGTCCTCTCTGCGGGTTGCGGACGAACGGGGTCAGGGGGTTGTGCCGAGGGCCGTCCCGTAATCCCCGGTGGATCGGCGTGCGGCGTCGGACGCGGCGCATCGCAAGGCGGGGGACGCCCGAATACCGGATGTATTCGGTCGTTCCGACAGCGCGGCGAGGCGCCGTGGCTGTCGTCGCACGCCCGCCGGGGATTACGGGACAGCCCTCAGGGCCCGGCGCAGAAAGGCCAGGCCATCGGTCGCGATGCTGTCCTGGGTACCGGCGAGCGGCCGCCAGACCGAGGCGGCGACCGCGATGGCGTCGTTGTGCGCGGTGAACGACTCGATGCAGAGCGGGCCCCAGTAGCCGCTCGTGGTGAGCGCGGTGAGGAAGCCGGGCCAGTCGAGAGAGTCGGCGCCGGGCGTGCCCCGGTCGTTGGCGCACACCTGGACATGGACGATGCGGCCGGCCGACCGGCGCACGGCGTCGGGCAGCGAGCGTTCCTCGATGTTCTGGTGGTAGACGTCGAGCGCGAGGCCGATGGCGGCCTCGGGGAGCCCGGTCAGCGCTTCGAGGGTCTGGTCGACGGTGTTGAGCAGGCTCGTCTCGTACCGGTTGAGGGGCTCCACGGCGAGGCGCACCCCCGCCGCGCGGGCGTGCTCGACGACCGGGGCGAGGTTCTCCCGCAACTCCTCGTACGCCGCGGCGCGTTCGTTGCGGTCCATCCGCCAGGTCCGGCCCACCGCCGCGTACATGGGTCCGGCGACGGTGGGGGCGTCGAGGGCGCGGGCGGCGTCGACGCAGCGGTACAGGTAGTCCTGGGTGACCCGGACGGTCTGCGGATCGGTGCGGACCAGGTCGCGGCCGGGCGGCATGACCGCGATCACCGCGGCGGGGGCGAGGCCGGAGGCGTCGAGGAGCTTGGCGACGGATGCGGGCGCCCAGTCCCGTTCGTTCTCCAGCGGGATCTCGACGCAGTCGAAGCCCCACCCGGACAGCCGCGGCAGGACGTCACCGAGCGTTTCGTACGTCACCGGCGAGTGCCAGATCCACGGATTGGCACCGAGCGGGAAGGCGGCGGTCACTTCTTTCCTCCCCACTTCTCCGGGAATCCGGGCAGGTTCTCGCAGCCGCACATCGCGTAGTGCAGGGGCGGCATGCCGGGCTTGTAGTACTGGTCGAGGGTGTCCTGGGTGACGGTGGGCTGCGGAAGCTTCCACTCCTTCGGGACCTGCTCCCCCTTGAGGATCTTCAGCGCGGCGATGACCGGGGTGCGCCACTGGAAGGTGGGGTACGAGGGGGCGATAGCGGTGAGTTTCTTCTCCTTCCAGACCTGGAGGAAGTCCTGCTGATCCTCGCCGGTGATGGGCGGTACATCCTTTCCGGCGTCCTCGAATGCCTCGACGGCGGCGACGGAGGTCGCCCCGGAGTCCATCCAGACGCCGTCGATGCCGCCGTTGCGGGTGAGGGCGTCGGTGACGATCGCCTTGGTCTTCGCCGGGTCGCCGTCGGTGAACTTCACGTCCACGACGTCGAGTCCGCTCCTGTCGAACGCGAGCTTCGCCGCCGACCAGCGGGTCTCCAGCACATCGACTCCCGGGGAGATCCGCAGGGCGAGGACCTTCCCCTTGGGCTTCACCTTCCCGACGAGGAAGTCGGCGGCGACCGCCCCGTATCCGTAACCGCCGATCGGGTTGATGAAGGTGACGGCGCAGTCGGTCTCGACACCCCGGTCGAAGACGATCACGGGCACCTTTCCGCAGGCCTGCTCGACGGCTGGGGTGAGGGTGGCCGTGGTGTTCGGGGAGACGATCAGGGCGTCGCAGTCCTGGCCGGCGAGTTCCTGGATGTCGGAGATCTGCTTGTCGTCCTTGCCCTGTGCGTCGAGCACGGTGAAGCCGGTGATCTCCTTGTGGAGTGCGGCCTCGGCCCGCATGTTCTTCAGGCCGACCTGGCGCCAGGGGTTGAAGACCCCGGCGTTGGAGAAGCAGAGACGGATTCCGCCGGACCCCTTCTTCCGGTACCGGGTGGTGTCGACGAGCTTCGGGCCGAGCATCTGCTCCCACGGTTTTCCGGCGGGCCCCTGCGGGGTCACCTCGGCGAGGCCGAGCTGGCGCTCGTACTCGGCCCGGTCGAAGAACTTCGACTGCTCGCCGGTACCCGGGTCGCCCGTGCTGCCGCTCGCTCGGGCGGCGGGCGCGTCGGGCGGTGCGTCGCTCGTGCAGCCGGCCAGCAGGGCCGCGCCCAGCATGGCGGCGACCGGCGCGAGGACATGTCCGCTCTTTCGCGTGCTCATGAGGTTTTCACTCCCGGGGGTTCGGTGCCGCGGCGGCGCAGCCGGGACCAGTCGGCTGCGCCGAGGGCGACGGCGGCGATGACGATGACGCCTTGCACGGTCGATTCCAGGGCTCCGGAGACGCCCTGGAGGTTGAGCAGCGTGAACAGTGCCTGGAGCGAGAACGCCCCGGCCATCGCCGCGACGACGGAGCCCCGGCCACCGCCGAGCACCACACCGCCCAGCACGACGGCCGTGATCGCCTCGAACTCGTAGCCCCGGCCGGCCTGCGCCGAGACCCCCGAGAAGCCGCCGACGAGTACGGCCGCGAGCGCCGCCGCGACGCCGGAGAGCACGAAGGCGAGGGTCCGGGCGCGCGCGACCCGGACTCCGGCCAGCGCCGCGGCTGGTTCGCTGTCGCCGGTGGCGAGGAGCGTACGGCCGAAGTCGCAACGCATCAGGCGTACGGCCAGGAGGCCCGCGACGACGCAGGCGAGCACGGCCCACGGCAGCCAGCCGAACGCGGTGCCTCGCCCCAGCCTGCGGAATTCCCCGGGCAGCGCGCCATGCGGGGAGCCTCCGGTCCAGAAGAAGACGGCACCTTCGAGAATCAGCATCATGCCGAGCGTGGTGATGAACGACGGCACGCGCAGCAGGGTGGTGATCAGTCCGCTGACGAGACCGGCGAGGGCTCCGGCGAGCAGCAGCACCGCGGTGACGAGCGGCCAGGGCGCGGCCGGGAACGAACCGTACAGTTCGGCGGCGACGACCACCCCGGCGGTGACGATCGCTCCGACGGAGAGGTCGAACTCGCCGCAGACGATGACCAGGTACTGGCCGGCGGCGAGGATCACCAGGGGTGCGGCGCGCTTGACGAAGGAGAGGAAGCGGTCGGGTTCGTAGAAGCCCGGGTCGGTGAGGGCGAGCGCGGCGAGGAGCACCGCGAGCAGGAGGTAGACGGGTGTGCCGGTGGTGAGGGCACGCAGGGCACGGCGGCCGGCGGGCTCCTGGGCGGCGGTGGTCATGCGGTCCTCTCCCGCGGGGTGCGGCGGCCCCGCGCGTAGAGGGCGACGGCCGCGATGATGACGACGCCGCGGACGACGTTCTTGAAGAACGGGTCCACGGACAGCTGGTTGAAGACGCTGTCGAGCACGGCGAGGACGAGGACTCCGCCGAGGGTGCCCGCCACTCCCCCGCGCCCTCCGGCGAGCGCGGTGCCGCCGAGGACGACGGCGGCGATGGACTCCAGGTCGTAGCGGGCCTCCGTGCCCGCCCAGGGAGCCCCGGCGCCGAGCCGGGCGGCGAGGAAGAGGGCCGCCGCGCCCACGCAGAGCGAGCACAGGAGGTGTGCGGCGATGACGGTGCGCCGGGTGCGGACGCCGGAGAGCCGGGCGGCGTGCTCGTCACCGCCGGTCGCGTACATGTGGTGGCCGAGCCGGGTACGGCGGGTGATCAGCCCGAGGGCGGCGGCGACCGCGAGAAGGAGGAAGAGGGAGACGGGAACCGGCCCGATCCGGTCGTAGCCGAGGTGCTGGAAGGAGGCGGGGACCTTGCCCGCGGGGCCGGTGTAGTTGTCCTCGATCCAGCCGCGCAGGATGAAGGCCGTGCCGAGGGTGGCGATGAACGCGTTGACCTTGAGGCCGGTGACGATCAGCCCGTTGGCCAGGCCGACGGCTGCGCAGAGCGCGAGGACGGCGATGACGGCGACAAGCACGCTGCCGCTCTTCATCGTCTCCGCGGCGACGAGGGTGCCCAGGCTGATGAGGTAGGCGACGGAGAGGTCGAGCGATCCGGTGAGGATGACGACGGACTGGCCGACGGCCACGAGCCCGAGGGCGACACAGTTCTGGAGGATCGTGACGACGTTGGTCATGGTCAGGAAGTCCCCGCCGCGGGCCGCGACGGCGATCCAGCCGAGCACGGTGACGGCGAGGGCGGCGAGCCAGACCCCGGCCACGGGGCCGCTGAGGCGCGGCCGGGCCGTCCGTGGCGGGTTGGCACGGGGCCGGGTGCTCAAGTCGGGCCGTAGCGCGGTCATGCCGCTCCCTCCCGCGCGCGGTCGCCGCCGGTGGCGACGCGCATGACGGCCTCTTCCGGGGCACCGGCGGGCAGTTCACCGGCGAGGCGGCCTTCGGCCATGACGAGGATGCGGTCGCTCATGCCGATCAGTTCGGGCAGTTCGGAGGAGATGATCAGTACGGCGAGGCCCTCGCGTGCCAGTTCCCTCACGAGGGTGTGGATGGCCGCCTTGGCGCCGACGTCGACGCCGCGGGTCGGCTCGTCGAAGAGGAGCACCCGGGGGCGGGCGGCGAGCCATTTGGCGATGACGACCTTCTGCTGGTTGCCACCGGACAGGTACTGGACCTGCTGGTCGTCGCCGTGGGCGTGGAGGCGTACGCGTTCCAGCAGCGCGGTCACCTCGCGCCGCGCGGCCGGTCCGCCGCGCGCGGGGACGGCGCGGGTCACGAGCAGCGCGTTGTCGGCCACCGACTGGTGCAGCGCGAGGCCCTCCCCCTTGCGGTCCTCGGTGACCAGGGCGATTCCGGCCCGGACGGCTTCCCGGGGGCGTGCCGGGCGCAGCGGCTCCCCGCCGACGGTCATGGTGCCCGTGGTGAAGGGGTCGACGCCGAAGAGGGCGCGGGCGAGGGAGGTGCGGCCGGAGCCCTGGAGACCGGCGACGCCGACGACCTCGCCGGCCCGCAGGGTCAGATCGATTCCGGAGATCCGGGCGTTGCCGCCGCCGCTCACCGTGAGCCGCGCCTCGCCGGGCTCTCCCGGGCGGGCCCGGGGCGGGTAGTAGGCGCCGAGTTCCCGTCCGACCATGGCGCGCACCACCGTGTCGGCGTCGGTGTCGCGGGTGTCGAGGGTGGTGACGCGGCGGCCGTCCTTGAGGACGGTGATGCGCCGCGAGAGGTCGAAGACCTCGCGGAGCCGGTGCGAGACGTAGAGGATGCCGAGTCCGCGGGCGGTCAGGCGGCGGACCAGTGCGCAGAGCCGCTCGACCTCGTGGTCGGCGAGTGCGGCGGTGGGTTCGTCCATCACCAGGATGCGGACGTCGGATGCGAGGGCCTTGACGATCTCCACGGTCTGCCGGCGTGCGACGGACAGCTCGTGGACGGGGGTCCGGGGGGTGATGCCGGTCTCGTCGAGCTCGGCGAGGAGTTCGGCGGTGCGCCGCTCCATGGTGCGTCGGTCGACGAGTCCGTACCGGGTCGGTTCGCGGCCGAGGAAGACGTTCTCGGCGACCGTACGGTGCTCCAGGAGCGCGAACTCCTGGTGGATGATGCCGATCCCGGCGGCCTGGGCCTGGGCCGGGTGGCTGAAGGAGTGAGCGGTGCCGTCGATGGTGAGGGTCCCCGCGTCGGGTAAGTGCTCGCCCGCGAGGATCTTCATCAGAGTCGACTTTCCGGCACCGTTCTCCCCCACCAGGGCATGCACTTCTCCGGCTTCGAGGTCGAGCCCCACCCCTTCGAGCACAGGCACCCCGAGAAAGCTCTTGGACACACCCTGCATCGTCAGCATCGAACTGCTCCTCGCTCAGTGGTCTGCAGAGCAGAGTCGTGACAGGCATTGGGAGTGTCAAGGTCTCAAGCACCTTTGTTTTGCTGCGACTTGGCCCTCACTTATGCCGATGACCGAACACTGGATGCCTTGTGAGCAGCGAAAGTCGTCCCTAGGGTGACTGCCATGTCTTCGCCGTCGGATCGCAATTCCGCTGCCGCATCGCACTCGCCGGGCGAGGTGCTCGCACTGATCGGTTCCGGGGCGGTGGCGACCCGTGCCGATATTGCCCGGGTCACCGGAATGGCCCGTTCGACGGTCTCCCAGCGAGTGGACGCGTTGATCGCGCACGGTCTGGTGGACGAGGACGCCGACGGCGGTTCCACCGGCGGCCGGCCGCCCCGGCGGCTGGCGCTGCGCACCCGTGAGCACGCGGTGGCCGGGGTGGATCTGGGGGCCTCGCACTGCCGGGTGGCGCTGATGGACATCGGTGGGACCACGCTCGCCACGCACGAGGAGCCGCTGTCGATCGGGGACGGCCCGGATTCCGTGCTGCGGCACGTGGAACGCACCGTGCGCGTCCTGCTGGAGGAGACGCACCGGGAGCCGAGGACGCTGCGGTCCATCGGCGTCGGGGTGCCGGGTCCGGTGGAGTTCTCCACCGGCCGTCCCGTCGATCCGCCGATCATGCCGGGCTGGCACCAGTACCCGATCCCGGAGTTCTTCGCCTCCCGGTTCGGGGTGCGGGCGCTCGTCGACAACGATGTGAACGTGATGGCGCTGGGCGAGCAGCGACGCGCCTTCCCGGACTGCCGCTATCTCCTGTACATCAAGGTCGGTACGGGGATCGGCTGCGGAATCGTCGCCGACGGCAGGCTGCACCGGGGGGCGCAGGGGTGCGCGGGCGACATCGGTCATATCCGGGTCGGGGATCTCGACGATCCGTGCCGGTGCGGCAATTCGGGCTGCCTGGAGGCGGTCGCGGGCGGTGCGTCACTGGCGGCGAGGCTGGTCGGACTGGGGCTGGACGCGGCATCGGGCAGCGATGTCGTGCGGCTGGTGCAGTCCGGCAACCGGGACGCCGTACGCATGGTGCGGGAGGCCGGGCGGGCGGTCGGCGAGGTCCTCGCCGGTCTGGTGAACTTCTTCAACCCTGACACGGTGGTGATGGGCGGCGCGCTGGCCGCCGTTCACGACCAGTTGCTCGCCGGGGTGCGGGAGGCGGTGTACCGGCGCTCGCACCCGCTGGCCACCCAGTTGCTGCGGATCGAGCCGAGCCGCACGGGTGAGAACGCGGCAGCGGTGGGGGCGGGGATCCTCGCCATCGAGCACGCCCTGTCTCCCGCGCAGGTGAACCGGCTGGTCGCGGGCTGAATCCGAGTTCCCCTCCGCGCACGGATGATGCGCGGAGGGGCACCGGTCACGCCGGCACTTCGTCGTGCGGTCACGCGGGAGTCATCAGGTCCCACCGGGTCTCGAACAGCACGCACCGGTACTGCGTCCAGCTCCCGTCTGCCGCGGTGGCGGCTGTCCGGATCGGCTTGTGCATGAAGGCCTCCTTCCGGTCGTACGGGTCACCCGGCATTCCGTCGCCGCTGCGACGGCTTCGGCGCGGTCTCAGCGCGTGCGCACGATGTCCACGTCGGATGCCTTCACAAAGGCGATCCGGTGGCCGATCTGCACCGTCACGTACTTCTCCCTGCCACCGAAGTACGCGTGGTCGAGCGGGTACGAGGAGTCGATCGTCGGCGCGTAGAAGAAGCCCGTCGGCGCCTCGCCCCCGCCGGGGTAGGACTGGCCGGCCTTGATCGTGTACTGGAGCGGCGAGCCCACCCTCTTGTCCGCGAAGTCCGCGGGGTACTCGGAGGCCCCCGGGTAGGCGACCCCGTACACCGGTACGTCCGTGCGGCCCGCCTTGGGCCTGACGACATAGCCGGAGGTGGGCGTGGTGTTCCGGCTGCGGGCCGGGGTCTCGAACCAGGCCTTCTGGCCGTACCACCAGATCGCCGTCCAGCCGGGGGCGTGGTCCGCGACGACGGCCTGCTGGGTGGCGCTGATCTTGCTGCCCCAGTCGGCGGCGCAGTTCGTGCCGGGCGAGCCGTCGGTGTGCAGGCCGGGGTCGGAGAAGAGGGGCGCGTCGGTGGACGGCGCGGTGTGCAGCGGGACGGCGCTGGAACCCTGGACCGGCAGGTCGACGCCCTTCTCGCAGTCACGGAACGCCTGCTGGTTCTTCTTGAAGTCCGGGCTGACGGTGATCAGTTCGCTTCGCTTGGGGGCGCTCGGCACGGTGGGCTTGCCGAGCAGCGCCATGAAGCGGTTCCAGTCCCAGTACGTGCCCGGGTCCCAGTGCATGTTCTTGGTGCCGGACGCGCTGGTGGGCGGCACTCCGTCGTGACCGATGATGTGCTGGCGGTCGAGCGGTATGTCGTACTTGGACGCGAGGTAGCGCACCAGCTTGGCGGTCGAGCGGTACATCTCGGGGGTGTACCACTTCGCGCCCTCGACGGCAACGCCCTCCTGCTCGATGCCGATGGAGTGGCTGTTGACGTACCAGTTGCCCGCCTGCCAGGCGACGTCCTTGCCCTTGACCATCTGGGTGACATGGCCGTCGGCCGAGCGCACCACGTAGTGGGCGGAGGTCTGCTTCAGCGGGTTCTGGAAGATCTTCAGGGTGGTGTCGAAGTCTTCCTCGGTGTCGTGCAGAACGATGAATCTGACCTTGTTGGTGTGCGGTCGGTCCGCGGTGTCGTAATTCCCGTACGTCTCCTTGTCGGCCGGGTCACCCGTCTGCTGGTAGGCCGCCGGTACCCAGTCGCATCCGAGGCTGCGGGGGCATTCCGGCCGCACTCCATCCGCACCGGCCTGCGCCGTGGGGCTGAGCAGCGCCATGCTCAGGGCGCCGACACCTGTCAACGCGAGTGCGAGTCCGGTCCTCTGCTTGGACGTCATGACAACCCTTCTTGGAGCCGTGCGTGATGGAGCCGTGCGTGATCCGATCCCACTGTTCCGCTGTGCGCGCACACTCTCCGACCTGAGATGACAGCACGTCAAGGGATCCGTGGAGGTCGCGGGTCGAGCCAGTGGACCAGACCACTGGCAGGGCGTCTGACCTGCGACGGAAAGATTCAACTGATCTTCGACGACGCCTCGTTGCCCGGGTCACGCGGAGGGGCGGGTCGGCCGCGGACCCGTATCCGGACGCCATCCATGAGCACGCCTTTTGTGTGACTAATGCCGGATGTGCGTGCCCCGAACGGCCGAAGGGTAGTGCTCGCGCCGACACGATCATGTCCGTGCGACGTTCGCACGGCGATCCAGGAAAGGCCGGACGCACATGGCTCAGCCGTTCACCCTGCCGGATTTCTACGTTCCGTATCCGGCGCGGCTCAACGCCCACGTCGAGGAGGCCCGAGTACACACCAAGCAGTGGGCGCGCAGCATAGGAATGGTGGAGGGTTCGGGCATCTGGGAGGAGAAGGACATCGACTCCCACGACTACGCGCTGCTGTGCGCGTACACCCACCCCGACTGCTCGGCCGAGGCGCTTTCGCTGGTCACCGACTGGTACGTGTGGGTCTTCTTCTTCGACGACCACTTCCTGGAGCTCTTCAAGCGCAACCCCGACCGTGAAGGCGCCAAGCGGTATCTGGACCGGCTGCCGGCGTTCATGCCGATGGACCGCGGGGCCCCGATGCCGGAGCCGACGAATCCGGTCGAGGCGGGACTCGCCGATCTGTGGACGCGTACGGTGCCAAGCATGTCCGACGCCTGGCGGGCCAGGTTCGCCGTGGCGACGGAGAACCTGCTCAACGAGTCGCTGTGGGAGCTCGCCAACATCAACGAGGGGCGCATCGCGAACCCCGTCGAGTACATCGAGATGCGCCGCAAGGTGGGCGGCGCCCCCTGGTCGGCGGGTCTCGTGGAGTACGCGGCGGACGCCGAGGTCCCCGAGGCGGTGGCCGACGAGCGTGCGCTGCGGGTGCTGCGGGACGCCTTCTCCGACGGCGTGCACCTGCGCAACGACCTCTTCTCGTACCAGCGGGAGGTCGAGGACGAGGGCGAGAACAGCAACGGTGTGCTGGTCCTGGAACACTTCCTCGGCTGTACCACGCAGGAGGCCGCCGACGCGGTGAACGATCTGCTGACGTCCCGGCTGCAGCAGTTCGAGAACACCGCGCTCACCGAACTCGGGCCGCTCTGCGCGGAGAAGGGGCTCGACCCCACCGAGGCCGCGGCCGTTCTCGCGTACGTCAAGGGCTTGCAGGACTGGCAGTCCGGCGGTCATGAGTGGCACATGCGCTCCAGCCGCTACATGAACGACGGCGCGGTCGAAGCGGCCACGACCGGCTTCGGCATGGCCGCGGCGTCGATCCGGTTCACGTCACGCTCGGAGGCGGCCCGGCTGCGCAGCCACACCCATGTGCCGTACCAGCGCGTCGGCCCGTCGCTGCTGCCGGACTTCGAGCTGCCCTTCGGCACGACACTCAGTCCGCATCTGGACGGGGCACGGGTACGGATCGTCGACTGGGCGGGCCGGATGGGCATCCTGGAGGCGCAGCCGGGGGTGCCCGGTTCGCACATCTGGGACCAGGAACGCCTCCTCGCGACCGATCTGCCACTGTGCGCGGCGGGGCTGCACCCGGATGCGACGCCGCAGGAGCTGGACCTCTCCTCGCAGTGGCTGACCTGGGGGACGTACGGCGACGACTGGTTCCCGGTGGTGCACGGACGGGCCCGCGACCTGGCAGGGGCCAAGCTCGCCAATGAGCGTCTGTCGCTGTTCATGCCCCTGGACGGATCCGGAACGCCCGAACCGGTCAACGCCCTGGAGCGGGGGCTCGCCGATCTCTGGGCGAGGACCTCGGCCCCGATGGACGCGGACGGGCGCCGCGCGTTCCGGAAGGCGGTCGAGGACATGACCGCAAGCTGGGTGTGGGAGCTGGCGAACCAGGTGCACAACCGCGTCCCCGACCCGGTGGACTACGTCGAGATGCGGCGCATGACCTTCGGCTCCGACCTCACGATGAGCCTGTGCCGGCTGGGGCACGGCAGGAAGGTCCCGCCGGAGATCTACCACAGCGGGCCGCTGCGCTCCCTGGAGAACGCGGCGGCGGACTACGCGTGTCTGCTCAACGACCTGTTCTCCTACCAGAAGGAGATCGAGTTCGAGGGCGAGGTGCACAACGGCGTCCTGGTCGTGCAGAACTTCTTCGGGGTGGACTACCCGACCGGGGTGGCGATCGTGTACGACCTGATGAAGTCGCGGCTGCGGCAGTTCCTGCATGTCGCCGAGCAGGAACTCCCGTTGCTCTACGACGACTTCGGGCTGGACGCGGAGGCGAGGGAGGTCCTCGCCGGGTACGTGCAGGAGCTCAAGCACTGGATCGCGGGCATTCTGATCTGGCACCGGGACTGCCGGCGCTACCGCGAGCAGGACCTGCTGCGCGGCACCGGAACCCCGTGGCACATCAGCGGTCCCACGGGGCTCGGTGTCTCGGCGGCGCGGGTGACCGCGCTGTTCGCTCAGCCCTCGGCGACCAGCGTGTAGCGACCGCCTGCACGTGCCTTGAAGACCTTCTCGCCGCTCGCGAACAGCGTGCTGCGGACGGTCACTTCACGGCTGCGGCTCGCCGTGATCACCACACGGCGGGCCTGCCCCGCGGCCCATTCGATGTCGACCGTGAAGCCTCCCCGGGCGCGCAGCCCGCGCACCGATCCGTCCGGCCAGCCCGACGGGAGGGCGGGGAGGATGTCGACGGTGTCGTGCTGGCTCTGCAGCAGCATTTCGGCGATACCCGAGGTGGCGCCGAAGTTGCCGTCGATCTGGAAGGGCGGGTGGGTGTCCCAGAGGTTGGGCAGGGTGGAGTTCTTCAGCTGTTCGGCGAGCATCCTGTGGGCGTGGTCGCCGTCGCGCAGCCGCGCCCAGAAGTTGATCTTCCATGCCTTGGACCAGCCGGTGCCGCCGTCGCCGCGTGCGCCGAGGGAGACCTCGGCCGCCTCGGCCCACTTGCTGCCGGGTTCGATCTGCCGCCCGGGGTGCAGGGCGAAGAGGTGCGAGACATGGCGGTGGTCGTCGGCCGGGTCATCGCGGTCGCTCTTCCACTCCTGGAGCTGGCCCCAGGAGCCGATCCGCAGCCCGGGGTCGAGCCGGTCGAGGGCGGTCTCCAGACGGCTGCGGAAGGCCGGTGAGTCGCCGAGGGTTCGGGCGGCCTCCAGGGTGTTGGTGAGGAGGTCGTGCACGATCTGCTGGGACATCGCGGCACCGGCGGTGAAGTCGCCGTGCTCGGGCGAGTAGCTGGGGGTGACGACGAGCAGTCCGTCGCGCGGGTCGGTGCGCAGATTGGCCAGCCAGAATTCGGCCGCCTCCTTCATCGCCGGGTAGGCGGTGGAGCGCAGGTAGTCGGTGGATCCGCCGAACCGGTAGTGCTCGTACATCTGTTGGGTGAGCCAGGCGGCGGCCTCCGGGAACCAGAAGGCGGTGGACCAGTCGTGGACGCCGGTGAAGCCGTACGGGTTGGTCTCGTTGTGCACCACCCAGCCGGCGGTCCCGAACATCTCCTTCGCGGTCTTCCGGCCGGGGACGCGCATCGCTTCGATGTAGCGGTCGTAGGGTGCGGTGGTCTCGGCGAGGTTGGTGACCTCGGCGAGCCAGTAGTTCATCTGCAGATTGATGTTGCTGTGGTAGTCGGCCGACCAGGGCGGGGTGGTGGAGTTGTTCCAGACGCCCTGGAGGTTGGCGGGCAGCGATCCGGCCCGCGAGGAGGCGATCAGCAGGTAGCGGCCGTACTGGAAGAACAGCGCTTCCAGCGCCCGGTCGGCGGGACTCGCACCGCCCGTGTAGCGGGCGAGCAGCTGGTCGGTGGGCAGGTCGGGCAGTTGCTGGCCGATGTCGAGGGCGACCCGGTCGAAGAGGGCGCGGTGGTCGCGCACGTGGGTGTCGCGGACCTTCTCGTAGGAGGTCCGGGCGGCGGAGTCCACGGCGGCGGTGACCGCCGGGTGCGGGTCGTCGCCCCGGTAGGAGGGGTAGTCGTCGGCGTAGTCGGTGCCCGCGGCGAGGACGAACCAGGCGCTGTCGGCGCCGGTGACGGTGAGGGTGCCGTCCGTGCCCGCGGTGACGGTGCCGCCGCTGGTCAGGACGCGGACCTGGGCCTCGAAGCGCAGACCGTTGTCCTCCAGCGCGCCGCGTACGGTGAGTCGGTCGCGGGCGGCGGTGACGGTGCAGTCGCTGCGGGGCGAGGTGTAGCGCAGGGTGAAAGACACCTGCCCCGGACGGTCGGCGCGGAAGCGCCCCGCGATGACCCTGCCCGGGTGGGAGGCGAAGAACTCCCGCGTGTGGCCCACCTCTTGATGGGTGTAGGTCACGGAGGCGAGGGCGCTGCGCAGATCGAGGGTGCGGCGGTAGGAGGCGTCGGGCGCGGCCGGTGCGTTCGGCAGATCCAGCCGCAGGTCGCCGAAGACCTGGTAGGCACCGTAGCCGCGCCGCGCCTGTCCGAGTTCGGCCGCGACGGCGTCCGGGCCGAGTGCGCCCTGACTGTCGAGGCGTTGCTGTACGCCGGTGAGGGCGCCGGGCCTGGGGGCGGTCCAGTTCCCGAAGTCGTAGCCCTGGACGGAGCCGGGACCGCCGGTCCACAGCGTCTTCTCGTTGAAGGTGAGCTGTTCGGAGGCGAGCGTCCCGTACACACTCGCGCCGAGGGCACCGCCGCCGATGGGGAGCGACTCGCGTTCCCAGTTCGCGGCGGGGGCGTCGTACCGGAGAGTCGGATCCGCCTGTCTCTTCGAGTAGGCGGCAGCCTGCGATTCATCGGAGGTGCCGACGGCGGTCGCCGTCCCGGAGAGGGTGGGAATTCCCAGTGCCAGAGCACCGGTTGCGCCGATCGCTGTCTTGACCGTGGTGCGTCGCGTGATCCCGGATGTCATGCGGCCGACGGTAAAGGTCCGACGACTGACCCGACAAGGAGCACGACAAAGCGGCCTCTTGGACGGAGGCCGCGAGCACTTGGACAGATGTTGGGATATGTGCCCCGCCGCCGCCCGGCACAGACGGACGGCCGACGGGAGGATCTTTTCAGCCCTGCTGGAACAGCTCGGCGGGCAGGGGCTTCAGCAGGGTGTACAGATCGTCGGTGATCGGCCGGTCCCAGCTGGCGATCGTGACGAGCACGCCGTCGCTGCGGTCGAACTGGACGCAGGAGATCCGGCTCTCGGAAAGCTTGACCCGGCGGACGATCAGCAGGTTGTCGCCCTGCATCACGGGCATGTCCTCCGTGCCGGTGACCTCGACCGGCTCGTCGTTCTCCAGCGCGAGCAGCAGCTGGGCGACCTCGAACGGGACCTGGCCCTCCTCGGTCTCGCGGGCCGGCGAGCCCTCCGGGAGATTGCCGATGATCATCGCGGGGCCGCGTCCACCGAACAGGTCGTAGCGCAGAAAGACGCCCTGACAGCTTCCGTCGGGCGCGGGCAGCAGACCGGCGCCGAGGTTTCCGGGCCAGTCCCCCGGGTCCATGGCCAGGACGTCGAAGTCGGGGCCCGCGGGTGTGGCGGCGCTACGGCGGCGGAGGAAGGACATGCAGCCATGTTACGTGTCCGGGCTCACGTTGCGGAGCCGGGTCCGCGCAGGCCGGGGCGCCGACGGGCGCGCGGGCCGGACCCGGCCGGGTCCGTACCCCGTGTTCGGGCGGATCCGCGCCCCGGCTCCCGGGAGGATTCCGCGGCCAGCGCCTCCAGCACGCCGACGGCCTCCTCGCCCCGGTCGTACGGGACGAACAAGTGGTCGTGATGGAAGCCGGCCACCACATTGCAGCTCAGCCCCACGTCGGTGAGCGCCAGGGCCACGGCGGCGGTGAGTCCGACCGCGTCCAGCGCGGAATGGACACGGAGGGTGATCCAGGCCGCGGCGTAGTGGTGGCCCAGCCCGGCCGAGACGGCCTGCGCCTCCGGAAGGACCAGCGTCAGGCCTTCGGCCTCGGTGACCGTGACGACGGGCGTGACATCGCGGGGCACGACGCCGTCGGGCACGGTCGTGAAGACGTAGCGACCGGGGTTCAGCTCCGGTCGCATTCCGCTCAGCAGGGTTCGGAGATCACGCTCACCATTCACGGCGACCACGCTACCCACGGTGTGCGGTGACGCGACCCGAACGGGAACGCCGTCGTCCGGCCCTCAGGTGAGGTCGAACTCGCCGTCGCGGGCGTTCACCACGAAGGCGCGCCACTCGGCCGGGGTGAAGATGAGCGACGGGCTGCCGGGTTTGCCGGCGTTGCGCATCGCGATGAATCCCTCGACGAAGGCGATCTGGACATCTCCCACACCCTGGCTGCCCGACCGCCAGTGCGCGTCGCTGAGATCGAGGTCCGGCTTGTCCCAGCCCGCGAAGGGCTGCTGGCCCGTGGTGCGCTCCGCCACGTCGGCTCCTCCCACTTGTCGTCCCGGGCCCAAAGCGTAGTCACACCCGGCGGTCCCGGACAGGGCGCGAAGGGGCTCGCGCCGGTCCGGGACGACCTGGTGTCAGCGGGTGGGAGGCTCGGCTCCGACCAGCCACATGGAGAAGAACTGCGACCCGCCGCCGTACGCGTGACCGAGCGCTTTCCGGGCCCCCGGCACCTGGTGTTCGCCCGCCCGTCCCCGGACCTGCAACGCGGCCTCGGCGAAGCGGATCATGCCGGAGGCGCCGATGGGGTTGGTGGAGAGCACTCCGCCCGAGGGGTTCACGGGCAGGTCGCCGTCGAGTTCGGTGACGCCGGACTCGGTGAGCTTCCAGCCCTCGCCCTCGTCGGCGAAGCCGAGGTTCTCCAGCCACATCGGCTCGTACCAGGAGAACGGCACGTACATCTCCACGGCGTCGATCTCGCGTCGCGGGTCGCTGATGCCGGCCTGCCGGTACACATCGGCGGCGCAGTCCCGGCCCGCCCGCGGCGAGACGAAGTCCTTGCCGGCGAAGAGGGTCGGCTCGCTGCGCATCGCGCCGCCGTGCACCCAGGCGGGCGGGTGCGGCGAACGGGCCGCTCCGGCACGGTCGGTGAGGATCATCGCGCAGGCCCCGTCGGAGGACGGGCAGGTCTCCGAGTAGCGGATCGGGTCCCAGAGCATCGGCGCCGAGCGGACCTTCTCCAGGGTGATGTCCGGGTCGTGGATGTGCGCGTACGGATTCTTGAGCGCATTGCGGCGGTCCTTGTACGCGACGAGGGAACCGACCGTGTCCGGCGCTCCGGTGCGGCGCATGTACGCCCGCACGTGCGGGGCGAAGAAGCCGCCCGCTCCGGCCAGCAGCGGCTGCTGGAACGGGATGGGCAGCGAGAGCCCCCACATGGCGTTGGACTCGGACTGCTTCTCGAAGGCGAGCGTGAGTACGGTGCGGTGCACCCGCGCGGAGACCAGATTGGCCGCGACGAGTGCGGTGGAGCCGCCGACGGAGCCCGCGGTGTGCACCCGGAGCATCGGTTTGCCGACCGCGCCGAGGGCGTCGGCGAGATAGAGCTCCGGCATCATCAGGCCCTCGAAGAAGTCGGGTGCCTTGCCGATGACGACGGCGTCGATGTCCGCCCAGGTCAGTGCCGCGTCCTCCAGTGCGCGGACGGCGGCCTCGCGGACGAGTCCGGCGATGGAGACGTCCCGGCGCGCGGACACGTGCTTCGTCTGGCCGATGCCGACGACGGCCACGGGCTCCTCAGGCATGAGCGCTCTCCCCTTCGAGGACGGCGACCAGGTTCTGCTGCAGGCAGGGCCCGGAGGTGGCGTGGGCGAGCGCCCGGTCGGATTCGCCGCGGTGGATGCGGGCTGCGGCCTCGCCGAGGCGGATCAGCCCGGCGGCCATGACGGGGTTGGCGGCCAGTGCGCCGCCGGACGGATTGACGTTCACGTTGTCGCCGAGCCCGAGCGCCTTGCGCAGGACGACTTCCTGGGAGGTGAACGGGGCGTGCAACTCGGCGGTGTCCACCGGTCGTTCGAAGACTCCGGCGCGCGTGGCGGCGAGCCGGGTGGACGGTGATTCGGTCAGCTCCCGCACCCCGAGGCCATGGGCCTCGATGCGGTGGTCGATGCCGCGGATCCAGGCGGGGCGGGGGCACAGGGCCCGTGCGGTCTCACCGGCGGCGAGGATCACGGCGGCCGCGCCGTCACCGACCGGCGGGCAGTCGCCGGTGCGCAGTGGCTGCACGACGTACTCACCGGCCGCTACCGGTCCCTTGAGCTGGGCGTGCGGGTTGTCCGCCGCGGCGGCGCGGCTGCGGTGGGCGATCACGGCGAGAGCGGCCTCGTCCGTCTCGCCCGCGTCGATCAGCGCCTGGGCCTGGAGGGCGGCGAGTGCGACGGAGTCCGGCCAGAGCGGGCCGACGTAGTACGGGTCGAGCTGGCGGGTGAGGACGTCACGCACCTTGCCGGGTGAGGACTTTCCGTAGGAGTAGACGAGCGCGGTGTCCGCCTGGCCCGTCTGGATCTTCACCCAGGCCTCGTACAGCGCCCAGGCACCGTCCATCTCCACATGGGACTCGGAGATCGGCGGGTACGCGCCGACGCCGTCCAGGGCCATGGTGAAGGAGAAGGCGCGGCCCGCGAGATAGTCGCTGGAGCCGGAACAGGTGAAACCGATGTCGCTGGCCCTGAGCCCGGTCGCGTCGAGGACCCGGTGGAGGACCGGCATCAGCATCTCGACCTCGGAGAGTTCGTCGGTCTGCCGCAGATGGTCCGTCTGCGCGAAGGCGACGATCGCCACGTCTCGCATCTAGAGCAGCTCCTTGTACACGTCGTAGTCGGCGTCGGGCTCGCCGGTCGGCCGGTAGTGGTCGGGGTGCCGCCCGCCCTCGGTCCAGACGGGTTCGACGCGCAGGCCCATGCGCACCCGGTCGTACGGGATGCCGCCGATCCGCGCGTGCAGGGCGAGGTCCGCGCCGTCGAGTGCGATGTGCGCGTAGACGTACGGGACTTCGATGTCGAGGTTCTTCGCCTTGATGTTGACGATGCAGAACGTGGTCACGGTGCCGCGTGGGCCGACCTCGACCTGTTCGGCGGTGGCGACTCCGCAGGTGGGGCAGGCGCCGCGGGGCGGGACGTACACCTTGTGGCAGGACGGGCAGCGCTCGCCGACGATGCGCTGCCGGGAGAGTGCGTCGAGGTACGCGCTCTGGGCGCGGCCGGGGGTGTACCGGTAGTCGAGCCTGGCGGGGGTGACGATGCCGGTGACGGGGTCGGTGAACTCGCCGTCGTGCGGGGCGCATTGCCCGGTGTCCTCGCCGTCGTACGGCTCGAAGCAGGCGATGTCCGTGATCGCGCCGGTCCGCTCGGGGGCCCAGCGGATCCGTACCCGCATGCCGGTGCGTACAGCTTCGGGGCCGGGTGCGGCGAGAGCGTGCAGCAGCGCGGTGTCGGCGCCGTCGAGCCGGACGAGGACCCAGGCGAAGGGGGTTTCCAGGGGCTGGCCGCGGCGCGGGGCGGGGTTCCAGGCCCAGGTGGTGACGGTGCCGGTGGCGGCGACCTCGGTCAGTTCACGGATCTCCTCCGCGGTGACGGGGTCGTACTCGACGGGCGGGACCAGGACCTTTCCCTCGCCGGTACGGACGCCTAGGACGGTGCGTTCGCGCAGTCCGGTGAGGAAGGCGCTCTGGGCGGGTCCGAGGGATCGGGTGAAGGGGAATTCGACCACCAGCGGTGCGCTGAGGGCTTCGGGCACGGTTGCCTCCTCGGCTCAGGCGCGCCGGTAGACGGGCGGGCGCTGCTCGGCGAAGGCGCGGGCGCCTTCCTTGGCGTCGTCGGTCGCGAAGATCGGCCAGCCGCGTTCCAGTTCGGCGGCCAGCCCCTCGGTCTCGGTCAACTCGGCGGTCTCGTACACGGAGGCCTTGACGGCCTCGACGGCGAGCGGTCCACAGGCGTTGATCCGCTCGGCGACGGCGAGAGCCTCCTCCAGCGCGGTGCCGTCGGGGACGACCCGGCCGATCAGCCCGATGCCGGCCGCTTCCGCGGCGCTGTACGGGCGTGCGGTGAGGAGCATTTCGAGTGCGTGCGTCCGGGCGATCTGGCGTGGCAGCCGGACCGTCGACCCTCCGATGGGGAAGAGCCCGCGCCGCACCTCGAAGAGCCCGAAGGTGGCGCCCGCCCCGGCGATCCGGATGTCGGTGCCCTGGAGGATCTCGGTGCCGCCCGCGACGCAGTGGCCCTCCACCGCGGCGACGACCGGTTTGCGGGGGCGGTGGTGGCGCAGCATCGCCTTCCAGTGCAGATCGGGGTCGGCGGTCATCCGGTCCCGGTACCGCTCACCCTCCATTCCCTTGCCCGCCAGGGCCTTGAGGTCCATACCCGCGCAGAAGCAGCCGCCCGCGCCGGTCAGGACGACTGAGCGGATCGTGTCGTCCTCGTCCGCCGCGAGCCAGCCGTCGTACAGCCCGACCAGCATCGGCAGCGACAGGGCGTTCTTCGCCTCCGGCCTGTTCAGGGTGAGCACCAGCGTGGCGCCCTCGCGCCGCACGCCGAGGTGTTCCGTACCAGCCATTGTCCGCCTCCCATCCAAAGACCTAGAACAGGTTGCAGTAGGTGGTGGCCCAGTTCAATAGTTTTCTGACAGCTAGTCAGATTTCCTCGGCACCGCCTCTTCCCAGTTGCGCCTCCCGGCGCTCTAATGACCGCCGAGCCAGTCAGCTTCCGGGGTCAGGAGGAACGGTGGAGTACAACCTTGCCGACCTGTTCGAGTCGGTCGTCGACGCGGTCCCGGAACGCGAGGCGCTCGTCTACCTCGACCATCCCGGCACGGGTGCGGAGCGCCGGCTGACGTACGCGGAGCTGGACGCGGCGGCCAACCGCGTCGCCCACCATCTGATCGAGGCGGGCATCGCCCCCGGCGAGCATCTGGGGCTGCACCTCTACAACGGGGTCGAGTACCTCCAGACCGTGCTGGCCTGCCTCAAGGCCCGCATCGTCCCCGTCAATGTGAACTACCGCTATGTGGAGGAGGAGTTGGTCTACCTCTACCGCGACGCGGATCTGGCCGCGCTGGTCTTCGACGCCGAGTTCGACGAGCGGGTCGCGGCCGCCGCGCCGAAGGCCCCGGGCCTGCGTCATCTGGTGCGGGTGGGCGCACCGGAGGCGGGGGTCCGGGGCCCCGACGCCGTCGCGTTCACCGATGCCGAGGCGGCCGGGAGCCCGGAGCGCGGCTTCCCGCCGCGGTCGGCCGACGACCAGTTCATCATCTACACGGGCGGCACCACCGGAATGCCCAAGGGCGTGATGTGGCGCCAGGAGGACCTCTTCTTCTCCGGCCTGGGCGGCGGCGCGCCGACCGGCGAGCCGGTGAAGACACCGCAGGAGCTGGCCGAGCGGGTCGCCGCGGGCGGAGACGGGATCACCTTCTTCCCCACTCCACCGCTGATGCACGGCACCTCGACACTCACCGCCTTCATCGGTTTCAACTTCGGGCAGCGGATCGTGGTGCACCGCAAGTTCGTGCCCGAGGAGGTGCTCCGTACGATCGAGAAGGAGAAGGTCACCAGTGTGTCCCTGGTGGGCGATGCGATGCTGCGGCCGCTCATCGACGCGCTGAAGGGTCCGCTGAAGGGCACCGACTGCTCGTCGATGTTCTCCGTGTCCAGCTCGGGCGCGATCATGTCGGACTCGGTGCGCGCGGAGTTCCAGGCACTCGTGCCGACGGTGATGCTGCTGAACAACTTCGGCTCGTCGGAGTCCGGGTTCAACGGCACGGCCACGGCCGACTCGGGTCCGGAGAACGGCTTCCGGCTCCAGGTCAACTCCCGTACGGAGGTGGTCGATCCGGCCACGTACGAGCCGGTGGCCCCGGGCGAGCCGGGGCGGATCGCCCAGCGCGGACACGTGCCGCTCGGGTACTACAACGACCCGCGGAAGACCGCGGAGACCTTCTTCCGCAGGGGCGAGGAACGATGGGTCCTGCTCGGTGACATGGCGACGGTCGACGAGGACGGCATCGTCACGGTGCTCGGCCGCGGCTCGCAGTGCATCAACACCGGGGGCGAGAAGGTGTACCCCGAGGAGGTCGAGCAGGCGCTGAAGGCCCATCCGGACGTGTACGACGTACTGGTCGCCGCGGTGCCCGACGAACGGTGGGGCAACCGTGTCGCGGCGGTGGTGCAGTTGCGCGAGGGGGCGTCCGAACCCTCGCTCGACGACCTCCAGGCCCACTGCCGGACCCGTCTGGCGGGCTACAAGATCCCCCGTCGGCTGGTGATCACCCGCCGGATCCAGCGCTCCCCGAGCGGCAAGGCCGACTACCGGTGGGCCCGCTCGGTCGTCGCACCCCGGCGCGAACCCGGGGAATGAGGGCGGGTCCGGCCGCGCGGCCGGAGCCGGCCCGGCCACCGGGCGGCGGATCCCGCGTAAGCCATTCGGGCACGCTCCGGACCCATCCGCTCACCCTATGTGGCAACCGGGGGAGATCGACCATAGCTTCGGCTCATGAGGAAACGAAGCATCAAGATCCTTGTCCCCGTCGCGGTCCTCTCGGCCGCGGGATGCGGAATGTCCATCCCCTCCGCCTCGGCCACGGACTCGCACGAGGTCCGTCCGGGCGAGTCGATCCAGAAGGCGGTGGACGCCGCCCAGCCGGGTGACACCGTCGTCGTACTGCCCGGCACGTACCGGGAGAGCGTCCTGGTCACCAAGCCCGGCCTGACCCTGCGCGGCTCCGGCAGCAGGACCGTGCTGCGGCCGGCCGAGCCGGGCACGAAGGCCGCCGACGCCTGCGCGAGGGCCGGCAGCGGGATCTGCGTCCTGGGCAAGTCGGGCAGGACCGTGGACGGTGTGCGCATCGACTCGCTGACCGTCTCCGGCTTCAAGAAGAACGGCGTCTGGGCCTCCTGGACCGACCGGCTGACCGTCCGGCGGGTGACCGCCGAACACAACGGCGTCTGGGGCATCGCCCAGGAGCGCTCCACCCGCGGTGCCTTCACGGGCAACACCGCCCGTGCCAACGGCGACGCGGGCATCTTCGTCGCGAACACCGTCGACGAGGAGGGCGGCGCCACCGACACCCGGGGCACCGAGCTCCAGGACAACACACTCACCGACAACCGGATCGGCTTCACCGCCAGACGGGTACGCAACCTGTCGGTCCACAACAACAGCTTCACCGGCAACTGCACCGGTGTGTTCGTCGTGGGCGACGAGGGGAAGCCGCAGGCCGGCGCGATGAAGATCGAGTCCAACGAGATCACCGGCAACAACAAGTTCTGCTCCGCGACCGAACGGCTGCCGGCCCTCCAGGGCTCCGGCATCGTGCTCACCGGCGCCGCGGACACCGAGGTGCGCTCGAACACGATCCGCGACAACTCGGGCGCCACCCCGATGTCCGGCGGTGTCGTCCTGTTCAAGAGCTTCGTCGGCACCAAGAACACCGGCAACACCATCAGCGACAACGTCGTGCTCGGCAACAAGCCGGCCGACCTCGCCAATGGGGACACCGGTAAGGGCAACACGTTCACCGACAACGTCTGCGCCAAGTCCGCACCGACCGGGATGTGCTGACCGGTGCACCCCCGCACGAGGAGAAGCGAAACAGCATGACCACTGTGAGCCCCACCCCCACACCCACCCCCGTACACGCCGCCCTCCCGCACCCCGTCACTCCCCCGCAGCCGGCCATGCAGCTGCGTGAGCTCGTCTTCGGCGCGGCCAGGGCCGCCGCCGTGCGCGCCGCCGCCCGGCTGGGCGTCGCCGACGCGCTGGGCGAGACGCCCGCGACGGCGCAGGAACTCGCGGCCCTGGTGAAGGCCGAGCCGGCGCCGCTGCGGCGGCTGCTGCGCGCCCTGTCCTGCTACGGGATCTTCACCGAGACCGCGGACGGGCAGTTCGCCCACACGGAGATGTCACGCCTGCTGCGCGAGGACGACCCCAACAGTCTGCGCGACATCTCCCTGTGGTGCACCGAGCCCTGGACCTGGGACGTCTGGCCGCACCTGGACGACGCGGTACGCACCGGCAGGAGCGTCTTCGCGGACGTGCACGGCAAGGGCTTCTTCGACTACCTCCACCAGGAAGCCCACGAGTCCGCGCAGATCTTCAACCGCGCGATGACCACCTCCAGCATGCAGTCCGCGCTGGACGTCGCCGAACTCCTCGACCTCACCGGGGTGTCCTCGGTCGCCGACATCGGCGGCGGCCAGGGGCATGTGGTGGCGAGCCTGCTGGAGAAGTACCCGTCGCTCCAAGGCACCCTGATGGACCTGCCGGGCGTGGTGGCGCGGGCGGACGCCCGGCTGCGGGACGAGGGCGCGCTCGTCGACCGGACCCGGATCGTCGCCGGGGACTGCCGTGAGGCCATCCCCGTCGAGGCCGACCTCTACATCATCAAGAACATCCTGGAGTGGGACGACGACAGCACCCGCCGGACGCTGCGCAACGTCGTCGCGGCGGCCCGCCCGGGAGCCAGGGTCGTCGTCATCGAGAACCTCGTCGACGACACCCCCTCGATGCGGTTCACCACCGCGATGGACCTGCTGCTGCTCCTCAACGTCGGCGGCGCGAAGCACACCAGGGAGAGCCTGGTCACCCGGATCTCGGAAGCCGGGCTGCTGATCGGCGAGGTCGTCGCGGTCAACGCCTACCTCCACGCGTTCGAGTGCGTGGTCCCCGACTGACCTCCCCTCCCCGGCACCACGGAAATCCCCCCGCACCACGGAAACCGCCCCGGGCCCGGCCTCTCGGCCGGACCCGGGGCGGTCGTCCGTCTCAGGCGGGGACGCCGCGCTCCCACCGGTAGAACTCGTGGGCCATGGCGTCCTTGGGACCACGCCAGGTCAGCGGGTCGTACGCGCTGACGTAGGCGGTGAGCTTGTCGCTGATGTCCTTGAACTCCGGGTGCTCGGTCACCTTCGCGATCTCGGGACCCGGCGGGTGCTCCGACTCGATCAGGTGCAGATACACGTCGCCGAACTGGAAGAGCTTGCGCCGGGTGATGCCGACGAGGTGCGGCAGTTCGCCGCTGTCGGAGGCCGCGAACAGATTCGCGATGTCCGGCGCCGAGCCCGGGGCCATCCGGGCGACGATCAGAGCGTGGTGCATCGGGCGATGCCTTTCTGGTTCCCGGCCCGGCACCCGGCCGGCCGGCCGGGTGGCGGGACGTGGGCGGATGGCGGGTCAGTTGGCCCCGACCGAGGCCGTGCGGCGCTCCCGGTCGCGCTGCTCGATCTTGTCCCGGATCAGCTCCATCTGGACCTTGGAGTTGCGGTTGATGTTGTCGGTCATCCAGGCGTCGTCGACGGGCGCGTCGGGACGCATCGCGAAGTCCTGGGCCCAGTGCATCTTGGTGCCGCCGGGAACCTCCGAGTACTCCCAACGGATGTTCATGTGCTGGAACGGACCGGGCTCCACGCGGCGGGCACGGACGGTGCGGTTGGCACGGTCCACCGTCCGCTCGGAGACCCAGCTCCACACCTTGTCGTTCTCGTCGGGGTGCATCGTCAGACGGAAGGTCGTGCTGTCGCCGTCCCGCTCGATGACCTCGACCGCGGCGTACTCGCTGAACAGCCGCGGCCAGTTCTCCAGGTCGTTCGTCACGTCCCAGACCAGGTCCAGGGGGGCTGCGATGGTGATCTCGTTCTCGGTGTGTCCGGACACGTCAGGCTCCTGTCATGAGGCTGTTGTTGACGAGGTCGAGGAATTCCTGGGGGGTCCTGCAACGGTCGGCATCGGCCGGCAGCGCCCGGCCGTGCCGGTTCTCCAGCACGCCCACGATGCCGAGCAGACCCAGCGAGTCGAGGCCGTACTCGTCGAAGGCCGAACTGGGACGCTGCTCCATGTCGCGCGGGTCGACGGTGACTCCGGCGCCCTTCTTCATCAGGACGGCGAGTTCCGTGTAGGTCAGTCGGTCGGTCATGAGGACTTCTCCTTCTCACACTTGGGGGTCGGTGGAGCGCCGCAGCACCATCGCCGCGTTCGAGCCCATGAGCCCGCGGCTGAGCACCAGCGCCGTCCGGAGTTCGGCGGGGCGGGCGCTGCCGGTGACCACGTCGAGGTCGTGGCACACCTCGAAGACGTTCGGGGTCGGCGGTATGAGCGCGTTCTCCATGGAGAGCACCGCGGCGGCCGCATCCATCACCGGAGCACCGCAGTAGGCACGCCCGATACCGGTCTTGGGCGCTGTCACCGGCACCCGCCTGCCGTGCGCGCCGAGGGCGTCGGCGATGGCCAGCGCCTCGGCGCGGTCGGCCGCGGGCACACCGAGGGCGTCCGCGAAGACGACGTCGATCTCGTCCGGCGCGCAGTCGGCCTCCCGCAGGGCGCCGATGATCGCCTGGGCGAGGCCCTCCCGGGACTCCGCCCACCTGGACGCTCCGGTGAACGTGGCGGCGTGCCCGGCGAGTTCGGCCCGGACCTTGGCCCCGCGCCGGCGCGCCGACTGCTCCTCCTCGACCACCAGCATGGCGCCGCCCTCGGCCGGCACGAAGCCGCAGGCCTCCGAGGTGAACGGCCGGTAGGCGCGGGTGGGGTCCTCGACGGTGCTCAGGTCCTCGTACCCGAGCTGGCAGACGACCGAGTAGGGCGCCAGCGGGGCCTCGGCCGCGCCGACCACCACCGCTTCGGTGCCGCCACGGATCGAACGGGCGGCATGCGCCAGTGCGTCCAGACCGCCGGCCTCGTCGCTGGCCACGACCGCGCACGGACCCTTGAAGCCGCCGCGGATCGAGATCTGGCCGGTGCTGGCCGCGTAGAACCAGGCGATGGACTGGTACGGGCCCACGTAGGTGGAGCCCTGTCCCCAGAGCCGCTGGAGTTCACGCTGGCCGAATTCGCCCCCGCCGGACCCGGCAGCGGTCACCACGCCGACGTCGAAGGGTGAATCCTCGTAGTCGGCACGGCCGAGCCGGGCGTCGTCCAGCGCGATGTCCGCGGCGGCCATCGCGAAGTGCGTGAACTTGTCGGTCTGGACGAGGAAGCGCTCCTCGATCAGCTCGACCGCCTCGAATCCCCGCACCTCGCCCGCGACCCGCAGGGGCAGGTGTTCGCAGCCTTCGCGGGTGACCCGGTCCAGCACGCTCATTCCTTCGTGCGTCCGCTTCCAGAAGGCTTCGGTGTTATTGCCGTTGGGGGCGACCACACCGATGCCGGTGACGACGGTGCGCCGGGCTTTGCGGGTTCTCATGGTGTCCTCCCACCTGTTCGGGTCAGGGCCACCGCCGACTGGAAGCCACCGAATCCGCTGCCCACCGAGAGGACGCTGCGCAGCTTCAGGGGACGCGCGGTGCGCGGCACGTAGTCGAGGTCGCATTCGGGGTCGGGGCTCTCGTAGTTCGCCGTCGGCGGCACCGTCTGGTGGACCAGGGCGAGTACGCAGGCCGCGATTTCTATCGCGCCGATCGCCCCCAGCGAGTGGCCGACCATGGACTTGATCGAACTCATCGGGATGTCGAAGGCGTGTGCCCCCAGTGCCCGCTTCACCGCGGCCGTCTCGTGCCGGTCGTTCTGCTTGGTGCCCGAGCCGTGCGCGTTGACGTAGTCGATCTGCGACCCGTCCATACGGGCGTGGCCCAGCGCCCGGTTGATCGCCTCGGCCATCTCCAGGCCCTCGGGGGTCAGCCCGGTCATGTGGTAGGCGTTGCCGAAGGTGGCGTAGCCCGCGATCTCGCAGTACACGGTGGCACCGCGGGCACGAGCGTGTTCCAGCTCCTCCAGGACGAGGACCGCCCCGCCCTCGCCCATGACGAAGCCGTCGCGGCGTGCGTCGAACGGCCGGGAGGCGTGCTCGGCGTCGTCGTTGTTCGCCGATGTGGCCTTGATGGCGTCGAAACACGCCACGGTGATCGGGGTGATCGGTGAGTCCGACGCCCCGGCGATGCATACGTCGACGCGGCCCTCCTCGACGGACTGGAAGGCGTACCCGATCGCGTCGAGGCCGGAGGTGCAGCCCGTGGAGACGGTCTGCACCGGGCCGTGCGCGCCGACCTGCTCGGCCACCGCCGAGGCGAGGGTGCTGGGTGAGAAGGCCCGCTCCAGGTGGGGGCCGGCCGACCGGTGGTCGACGTCCCAGCGGGCACCGCTCTCGCTGACGGCGACGTAGTCGTGCTCCAGCCGGGTGGTGCCGCCGACCGCGGTGCCCAGCGACACCCCCATCCGCCAGGGGTCCACCTTCTCCGGGTCGAGGCCCGCGTCGCCGAGGGCCTCCCTGGCGGCCACCATCGCGAACTGGATGTAGCGGTCCGACCGGTCGACGGTGGCGGAGTCCAGCCCGTGCGCCGCCGGGTCGAAGTCGCACTCGGCGGCGATCCGGGAGCGGAATCCGGCCGGGTCGAAGAGCGTGATGCCCCTGGTCGCGGTGCGTCCGTTCGCGAGGAGGTCCCAGAACGCCGGTGCGCCGATCCCGCCGGGGGCGACGACGCCCACGCCGGTGACCGCCACCCGGCGGGTCATGAGGCGGCCTCCGTTCGTTCCGGAGGCGTGACACGGTCGGCGGATTCGGTGTGCTCGGTGTCGACGTGGCCGAGCTCCGGACGCGGGGCGAGCGGGCCGAGGTGGAAGACCATGCGTGCCTCCACGTCGCCCACGTTGCGGAATCGGTGGCGTACATGGGGAGGGATCAGCAGGCCCTGGTCGGGCCGCATCCGGTACGGTTCACCGTCCAGATCCACTTCCAGCAGACCGTTCACGACGTACACGAACTCCTCGGAGTACGGGTGGTAGTGCTCGCCGATGCGGTCGCCGGGCTGAACGATCGCCAGCCCCATGAAGCCACTGGTGGCTCCCACCGCTGTCGGCGTGAGCATGGCGCGGAGATCCCCTCCACGCCTGCGGTTGGGCTGCGTCTCACTGAGGTCCACGATGCGTGGCCGGTGCGTGGTCATGACTGCTTTCCTCCTGGCGCATTGCGCGTTGTGTTGACGGGTTGAGCGAGAACCCCCCAGGGTGCGGATGCGCGGTTCAGGACTCCACGGCCCGCCGATCCGTGATCAGGGTCATCTCGGACTTCTTGAGGAACTGCGAGATGCCCCGCTCGTCCGTGGGGACGGCGTTGCTGCCGCCGTCGAGGAGGCGTCCGAGCCTGGCCACCTTGCCGGGGCCGTCGATGCCCACCGCCTGGGCGGGCTGCGCGTCGATCGGTTCGGCCGCTTCGAGGAGGCGGACGACGACGTCGTCGCGCTGGAAGATGGTGCTGCTGTCGATGATGCTCGCCGGGTCGTCGGCCGCCTCCTCGTCGTGCTCGGCGAGGAGCCGGGCGAGGGCCATGCCGCAGCCCTCCTTGGCCTCGTAGAAGAGTGCGTGCCGGCGGACGTCCTCCGCCTTGTGCCGGCCGGCGGTCACGTGGTGGACGGTCGGCAGCGCCGCCCGGGTGAAGAACATCCGGGCGGAGTCCGGGTCGCTGAGGTCCCGGTCCTGCTCCAGGTACGGGTTGATCGCCTCTTCGACGGCCCTGACCTCGGGCTGCCGGGCGACGTGGCGCAGGGCGGCGAGCAGGTCGCCCTCGACCTCGACGGCCCGCACGACGCGGTTTCCGTGCATGAAGAGCGAGGTGCGGCGCAGCCGGGTGTCCTCGTCGACCCGTGCGTTCGGGGAGTCGTAGTCGGCCAGGATCTTGGCCACGACGTCCTCGGTGCCCGGCTTGACGGTGAAGGTGAGCGCGTGGCGCACCACCCCGTCGCCCAGGCGCGGGGACGCCTGGAGGCGGCCCTTGACCGTCTCGGGCGCCATCTCGAAGGCCTTCCCGGTCTCCCGCAGGACGCTGAAGCGCAGCGACCGGGTGTCGCGCACGCAGTTGTGCAGCGGCTGGACCGTCGCGACGTGCTCCTCGCTGTTCACCCAGGCGAGGAAGGGAGGTGCGCTGTCCCATTCGCTGGTGATCAGCCACTGGGAGGGGTTCTCGATGGACTGGCACAGCTGGTCGCTGATGTGTCCGGGGACGGACGCCACCTGATTGCGCAGGTGCTCGTACGCCTCGAGGAACTCCTTCTGGGCCCCGTCGTAGAGGTCCAGCAGCAGCACGACACGCAGCCGGGAACCGTCGAAGGCGGACTGGGAGATCCGTTCCGAGAGGGTGGTGGTCATCTTTCGATCTCCTTCGAGACGGTTTCGTGGTCGAGCCGAGTGGCATGCCGTCAACCGTCGGTTGGCGAGTGGATTCGGAGCGGGGACTCTCCCGGCGGATGTGAATGGTCCGCCCCCGAGGCCGCGGACGTCGTCTCCGTGACCGATCGTGAAACGCTGGTCCGGGTGGCGCGAGATTTATGAACCGTTCAGGTGAGCGAGCGTCCGAACCGCTCTCACCAGGGCATTGAACAATGCAACCGAACGGCGTCCGAGCTGGAGCAACTGATGAACGAGAACGTCGACATCCGCGTGCCGGTCCTCATCGTGGGCGGCTCCCTGGTGGGCTTGTCCGCCTCACTCTTCCTCGGCCGGCTCGGGGTCGAGCACCTGCTGGTCGAGAAGCACCGGTCCACCTCGACACACCCGCGCGGCCGCGGCAACAACGTCCGCACGATGGAGGTGTTCCGCACGGCGGGTGCCGAGGCGGGCATCCGGCAGGCGGCCTCCGTCCTCGCCGACAACCACGGAATCCTGCAAGCCGGTTCGCTCACCGGGGACGATCAGGAGTGGCTGTTCAAGGAGATCGACCCGGGTGGCGGGATCGCCCGTTTCAGTCCGACCGGCTGGTGCCTGTGCAGCCAGAACGACCTGGAGCCGGTGCTGGTGAAGCTGGCCCGGGAACAGGGCGGTGACCTGCGGTTCTCCACCGAGATGCAGAGCTTCGACCAGGACTCGTCAGGGGTGGAAGCGGCGCTGAAGAACCGGGAGACCGGCGAGCACATCACTGTGCGCGCGGACTACCTGATCGCGGCCGACGGTCCGCGCAGCCCCATCCGTGACCAGCTGCACATCGACCGGACGGGTCCCGGCGACCTCTTCCACAACGTCAGCATCACCTTCCGCTCCCGGCAGCTCGCCGACGTGCTGGGCGACCGGCGCTTCATCGTCTGCTACCTGACCAACCCGGCTGCGGACGGTGCCCTGTTGCCGGTCGACAACAAGAAGGAGTGGGTGTTCCACGCGCCGTGGCAGCCCCAACTCGGTGAGACCCTGGAGGACTTCACCGACGAGAGGTGCGCCGAGCACATCCGTACGGCGATCGGCGCTCCGGACATCGACATCGAGATCACCGGCAAGGCGCCGTGGCACGCCGCGGAGCGGGTCGCCGAGCGGTACTCCTCCGGCCGGGTCTTCCTCGCCGGCGACTCGGCCCACGAGATGTCCCCCACCGGGGCGTTCGGGTCCAACACCGGCATCCAGGACGCGCACAACCTCGCCTGGAAGCTCGCCACCGTGCTGAAGGGCGAGGCGGGTCCGGGCCTGCTGGACACGTACGAGGCGGAGCGGCTGCCGGTGGCACGGGCGACGAGCGCACGGGCTTCGGCGCGCTCCAGCGAGCACAGCCACCCGGGATACTCCGCGGCGCCTGGCGCGGGCGGCGGAAAGCAGGGCGGCATGCTCAGCGTGGCGCTGGGCTACCGCTATGTCCGCGGCGCGGTGCTGGGCACCGACCCCGAGCAGCCGGTGGTGCCGCAGGGGATGCAGCTGAACGGTGAACCAGGCAGTCGTGCACCGCATCTGTGGGTCCGTCAGGGCGGTGAGCGCAAGTCCACACTCGATCTGTACGAGCACACGCTCGTGCTGCTCACCGACGGTGCGGACCTGGCATGGCGCCGGGCGGCGGCGCGGGTCGCCGACCGGCTCTCGGTCCGGCTCCAGGCGTACGGCATCGGCCCGGGTGCCGATCTGGAGCCGGAGAACGGCGTCGACTGGGCCGAGATCCACGGGACGACGCCCGAAGGCGCTGTGCTGGTGCGTCCCGACGGGTTCGTGGCCTGGCGGTCGACGGGCCCCGCGGCGGATGCCGAGAGCACCCTCCACGAGGTCCTGACCTCCCTGCTGCACCGTTCCTGACCCCTCCGCCGACGCCCGTGACGGACTCAGGACAGGCCGAACTTCCTTAGTTCTGCGAGGAATTCATCCGGCCGCTCGGTGTGGACGAGATGTCCTGCGTCGATGCTGACGAACCGGCCGTCGGGTATCCGCCCCGCCATCCAGACCAGTCTCTCCTGGGCGATCCGGCTGGTGGGGCCGCCGCCTACGACGAGCGTCGGGGCGACGATCTCACCGAGGCGTTCCCGTCCGGCGGGATCCGGCTCGTTCAGCTGGGCATCGGTCGACGGCACCACCGGCCAGTCGAAGTCCAGCTCCCCGTCGGGCCGTTCGGCGACACCGCGCGGCGGATCGAGCGGGAACGGCGGCGGCACCTCTTCCAGGACGAGCCGGCCGATCAGCCCGGGTTCCCGCTCGGCGAGCAGATAGGCGGCAGCGGCGCCCATGGAGTGCCCGATCACGGTGGCTCCCGCCAGGTTGCGGGCCTCCAGGAAGGCGTGCAGATCGTCCCGGAACAGTTCGAGGGAGTAGCGGCCGGGCCAGTCGCTGAGTCCGTGGCCTCGGAAGTCGAAGGCGTACACCCGGTGTTCGGCCGCGAGGCGTTCGGCGATCGTGGTCCAGGTCCTGCTGTCGTCGCAGCGGCCGTGGGCGAGCACGACGGGCGGTGCCGAAGGATCCCCCCACACCCGGTGGGCGAGCCGGGTGCCGCCGGCGTGCACGCTGAGCAGCTCCGGGTCGAGGAAGGCCTCCACCGTGCGGACGAAGGCGCCCGGGTCGTCGAGCCAGGGGAAGTGCGCGGCGCCGCGCTGCACGACGAACTCGGCGTTCGGGAAGAGTGCGACCAGTTCGGCGGCGCGGTCCGGAGTCGGCCCCGCGTCGTACTCCCCCGCGAGGACGAGAACCGGTGCGGTGACCGCCGTCAGCGCGGCGTTCGTGGTGGCCGGGTCGAATACGCCGCTCTGGTAATAGAAGGGCGCGGCCGAGGAGTTGGTCTGTGCCGGCGCCGCCTCGGCATGGGTCCGGGCGGCCTCGTCCCAGCGTCCGTAGGCGAACGGTGCGACGACGGCACGGACCTGGTCGGAGGCGCGGCCCGCGAGGAAGTCGTCCAGGGCGGCCCGTGCGTCCGCGTACCACGGTTCGTCGCGCCGGAGTTCGCTCGCCTCGCGCCAGTCCTGGTCGGTGACCTCGATGCCGACCGCCCGGGTGCCGGGGGCGACGAGTGTGAGCGTACGCAGCCGCTCGGGGTGCCTGGCGGCGTAGAGCGCGGCCAGGTTGGCGGAGGCGGAGTGGGCGAGCAGGTCGATGCGTTCCTCGCCGAGATGTTCGCGCAGCGCCTCGACGTCGTCGACCAGGCGGTCGCAGCGGTACGTCGACGGGTCGTCCGGCACCGCGGAGTCCCCGGTCCCGCGCGGATCCGGCACCACGAGCCGGCGGCGGGCGGAGAGTCCGCCGAGGTCCCCCAGGTACGCACCGGCCCGCATCGGCCCGCCGGGCAGGCAGATCAGCGGTGTGCCCTTCCCCAGAAGGCGGTAGGCGAGTTCGGTCCCGTCGTATGCGTGGAAGATCGGCATGCCCGCCATCCAAACAGGGCCGCACGAGCAGCGCAGCCGTGTTCGGTGTGAGCGAATCCTCGACGCGGATGAGCTGCGTCACTCCTCTTGCCATGGGGCGGAACATCCTGAATTACTACTGTCGAAAGATCGACCGAATGATCGGTCGCCTGCTCGGAAGAGGGAGATCCGGATGACGGCTCTGCTGGACGAGGCGGAACGACTGGGCCGGGACGAGCTGGAAGCACTCCAGCTGGAGCGGCTGCGGGCCACGCTGCACCATGCGTACGAGAACGTCGGCCACTACCGGGCGGCGTTCGACAAGGCCGGACTGCGCCCGGACGACTGCCGTACCCTCGCCGATCTCGCCCGTTTCCCCTTCACGGCCAAGGCCGACCTGCGGGACAACTACCCCTTCGGCATGTTCGCCGTCCCCGAGGAGCGCGTACGGCGGATCCACGCGTCCAGCGGGACGACGGGCCGCCCGACCGTCGTCGGCTACACCCAACGGGACCTGGACACCTGGGCCGACGTGGTCGCCCGCTCCATCCGGGCCGCCGGTGGACGTCCCGGGCAGAAGGTCCATGTCGCTTACGGATACGGGCTGTTCACCGGCGGACTCGGCGCGCACTACGGGGCGGAGCGGCTCGGTTGCACGGTCGTCCCCGCCTCCGGGGGCATGACCGCCCGGCAGGTCCAGCTGATCCAGGACTTCCGCCCCGAGATCATCATGGTGACGCCGTCGTACATGCTGACGCTCCTCGACGAGTTCGAACGGCAGGGCGTCGATCCGCGTTCGACCTCCCTGAAGGTCGGGATCTTCGGTGCGGAGCCGTGGACGGAGGAGATGCGGCGCGAGATCGAGGAGCGGTTCGCGATCGACGCGGTCGACATCTACGGCCTTTCGGAGGTGATGGGGCCCGGGGTGGCGCAGGAGTGCGTCGAGACGAAGGACGGGCTGCACATCTGGGAGGACCACTTCTATCCCGAGGTCGTCGATCCGTTCACCGGCGAGGTGCTGCCGCAGGGGGCGGAGGGCGAGCTGGTCTTCACCTCGCTCACCAAGGAGGCCATGCCGGTGATCCGCTACCGGACACGGGACCTCACCCGGCTGCTGCCGGGTACGGCCAGGGTGTTCCGGCGGATGGAGAAGGTGACCGGGCGCAGCGACGATCTGGTGATCCTGCGCGGCGTGAATCTCTTCCCGACCCAGATCGAGGAGATCGTGCTGCGCACACCCGGGGTGGCTCCGCACTTCCAGTTGCGGCTGACCCGCGAGGGCCGTCTCGACGCGCTGACCGTGAGGGCGGAGGCGCGGGCGGGGGCCACCCCGGAGCAGCGGGCGGCGGCCGCGGCGTCGATCACGGCGGCCGTCAAGGACGGGATCGGGGTGTCGGTCGGGGTCGAGATCGTCGATCCCGAGACGCTGGAGAGGTCGGTCGGCAAATTCAGGCGGATCGTGGACGAGCGCGGCGGGCGCTGAAGGTCCTCGGGCCGCCCCGGCCCACTGGATCACGCCCGTGGGGATGTTCTTCACCGCGGCCTGCTGCGCGGCCATGACCGGCGGGTACCCGGTCATGGCCGGCCGGCCGCCTTGCGCTGCGCGAACCGGTCGCGCAGCTCCCGCTTGAGGATCTTCCCGCTGGCGTTGCGCGGCAGTTCGTCCACGAAGAGGACCTGCTTCGGGGCCTTGAAGTGGGCGAGCCGCTCGCGGGCGTGGCCGATGAGTTCGGCCGCCGTCGCGTCGCCGCGCAGCACGACGACGGCGGTGACGGCCTCGATCCAGCGCTGGTCGGGCAGTCCGACGACGGCGGCCTCGGCGACGGCGGGGTGGGTGTAGAGGGCGTCCTCGACCTGCCGGGAGGCGACGAGGACACCGCCGGAGTTGATGACGTCCTTCACCCGGTCGACGACGGTGAGGAAACCTTCGGCGTCGCGCACCGCGAGGTCGCCGGAGTGGAACCAGCCGTCGCGGAAGGCCTCCGCGGTCTCCTCGGGTTTGTCCCAGTAGCCCTCGCACAACTGGGGTGAGCGGTAGACCACTTCGCCGGCCGTGCCGTCGGGGACCTCCTTGCCGTCCTCGTCGACGACCCGGGCCTCGACGAAGAGGACGGGCCTGCCGCAGGAGTCCATCCGTCCCTCGTGCTCGTGTGGCCCGAGGACGGTGGCGAGCGGGCCGATCTCGCTCTGCCCGAAGCAGTTGTAGAAGGCGAGCGCGGGCAGCCGTTCGCGGAGCCGTTCCAGTACGGGCACGGGCATGATCGACGCGCCGTAGTACGCCTTGCGCAGGCCGCCGAGTTCGCGGGTGGTGAAACCGGGGTGCTGGGAGATGCCGATCCAGACGGTCGGCGGCGCGAAGACGCTGTCCGCCTGTCCCGTCTCGACGAGGTCGAAGATCCGGTTCACGTCGGGCGCGTCGAGGATCGTGTTCTGTGCCCCGACCGCGAGGTAGGGCAGCAGGAAGACATGCATCTGGGCGGAGTGGTAGAGCGGCAGCGAGTGGACGGGCCGGTCGGTGGCCCGCAGATCGAGCGCAGTGATCGCGCTGACGTACTCGTGCACGAGTGCGCCGTGGGTCATCATCGCGCCCTTGGGCAGCGCGGTGGTGCCCGAGGTGTAGAGGAGCTGGACGAGGTCTCCGGCGGCCGGCTCGCGTTCCGGGGCGAAGAGGCGCGGGGTGGCGGTGGCCGCCAGGAGGGAGTCCGGTGCGTCGCGCAGCGGGCGTACGGGGAACGCGGCCGGAATACGGTCGGCGAGGGCCGGGTCGGCGAGGACGAGGGCGCTGCCGGACTGTTCGAGGATGTACATGAGGTCGTCGCCGGTGAGGTTCTGGTTGACCGGCACATGGACCAGGCCCGCGCGGGCGCAGCCGAGGTAGCCGATCAGATACGCGTCGGAGTTGTGCGCGTAGCAGGCGACCCGGTCGCCGGGGCGCAGTCCGTGCTCGCCGGCGAGCACGGCGGCGGCGGTGCTGACGGCCGCGTCGAGCTCCGCGTAGGTCCATGACCTGTCCGCGTACCGCAGGGCGGTGCGCTCCGGGGTGCGCCGGGCGCTGCGTGCCAGGACTCCGTCGACTGTGCTGCTCCGTACACCTGTCATGGCGTGATCCTGTGCGGCCGGAACCCGGGGGTCAAGGGTCCGGAGACCGGAGGGGATGTTGACAGGGGTGCGCAGCTGCTGGCTGAGTTGCACGTGGCGACTCGAACCCTCGGGCAACCGCCTTTCGCACCCGCACAGTTGGGAGGACCGTTGCCTCTCCGCAACCGTCTGAGACTTCTTGCGATATCCGGCCTCGCGCTGTTCACCGTTTCGGCGTCGTTGCCGCCCACCGCGGCCGACGCCTCGCGCTCCCACCGCCCATCGGGCGGCGGGCTGTCCGCCACGATCCGGTACACCGAGTACGGCATCCCGCACATCGTGGCGGAGGACTACGCGAGCCTGGGCTTCGGCAACGGCTGGGCCCAGGCCGCCGACCAGGTGTGCACCCTCGCCGACGGCTTCGTGACGCTGCGCGGCGAGCGGTCCCGGTACTTCGGTCCGGACGCGGCTCCGGACGGCTCGCTGTCCGCCGCGACGAAGAACCTCTCCAGCGACCTCTACTTCCGCGGCGTCCGCCAAAGCCGCACGGTGGAGAAGCTGCTGAAGGCTCCCGCACCGGCGGGTCAGAGCCGTGACGTCAAGGAGCTGGAGCGCGGCTGGGCGGCCGGATACAACGCGTGGCTGGCGCAGAACCGGATCGACGACCCGGCCTGCCGGGGCGCCGCCTGGGTACGGCCGGTGACCACACTGGATGTGGTGGTGCGCGGCTACGCGCTCTCGGTGCTCGCCGGTCAGGGGCGCAGCATCGACGGCATCACGGACGCTCGGCCGCCCACGGACGGCTCGCGGCCGCCCACGGCTCCGACGCCGGACGAGGCGGCGGACGCGGCCCGGAGGCTGCTGTCGACGCAGAACGCCGACATGGGTTCCAACGCGGTCGCGTTCCGCGGGGACACGACGGCGAACGGGCGGGGCCTGCTGCTCGGCAATCCGCACTACCCGTGGCAGGGCGGACGGCGGTTCTGGCAGTCGCAGCAGACCATTCCCGGTGAGCTGAACGTGGCGGGCGGTTCACTGCTCGGCGCGCCCATCGTGTCCATCGGGCACAACGCGCACATCGCGTGGAGCCACACCGTGGCCACCGGTGTCCCGCTCAACCTGCACCAGCTCACCCTCGATCCGGCCGATCCGACCGCGTATCTGGTGGACGGCAGAACCGAGCGGATGACGAAGCGCACGGTCTCGGTCGCGGTGAAGGGCGGCGGTGCCGTGACCCGCACGCAGTGGTGGACCCGGTACGGGCCCGTCGTCACCTCGCTCGGTGCCGGGCTGCCGTTGCCCTGGACGACGACGGCCGCGTACGCGCTCAATGACCCGAACGCCGTGAATCTGCGATTCTCGGACGCCGGTCTCGGCTTCAGCCGGGCCCGCAGCACCGCCGACATCCAGGCCGCGCTGCACCGTACCCAGGGACTGCCGTGGGTGAACACCATCGCCGCCGATTCGTCCGGGCATTCGTTCTTCTCGCAGTCGCAGGTGCTGCCGAGGATCACGGACGAGCTCGCGGCGCGGTGCTCCACCCCGCTGGGCAGGGCGACGTATCCGTCGTCCGGGCTCGCGGTGCTGGACGGTTCGAGGAGCGACTGCGCACTCGGTTCGGACCCGGAGGCCGTGCAGCCGGGCATCTTCGGGCCCGGCCGGATGCCCACCGTGAAGGACGCCCCGTACGTGGAGAACTCCAACGACAGCGCCTGGCTGACGAACGCGTCCGCGCCGCTGACCGGCTACGAGAGGATCTTCGGCACGGTCGGCACGCCCCGCTCGATGCGGACCCGGGGCGCGGTCGAGGATGTGTCCGCGATGGCGGCGAAGGGCCGGCTGACCGTGGCCGATCTGCAGGGCCAGCAGTTCGCGAACCGTGCGCCGGCCGGTGATCTGACCGCCGCGGACATGGCGGCGGCCTGCGCGGCACTGCCCGGCGGCAGTGCGGTCGGCAGCGACGGCAGGGTGGTCGATGTGTCGGCGGCGTGCGAGGTGCTGCGGCGCTGGGACCGGAAGGTCGACACCGGCAGCCGGGGCGCGCTGCTCTTCGACCGGTTCTGGCGCAGGGCAACGGCCACGGTCCCGCAGGCCGAGCTGTGGAAGGTGCCGTTCTCCCCCGCCGATCCGGTCGGTACGCCGAACACGCTGAACGTCTCCGCGCCCGGCGTCACCAGGGCTCTCGCCGACGCGGTGGCCGAACTGCGGGCGGCCGGGATCGCGCTGGACGCCCCGCTGGGCCGGCACCAGTCGGTGGAGCGGAACAAGAAGCGCATCCCGATCGGCGGCGGTACGGAGTCGCTCGGCATCTGGAACAAGACGGAGCCGGTGTGGGACGCGGCTGCCGGAGGCTACCGGGAGGTGTCGGTGGGCTCCAGCTACATCCAGGCGGTCGGCTGGGACGGCAGCGCCTGCCCGGTGGCGCGCACCCTGCTCACGTACTCCCAGTCCTCCGATCCGCACTCGCCGCATCACAGTGACCAGACCAAGCTGTACTCGGGTGAGCGGTGGGTGACGTCCCGGTTCTGCGAGAAGGACATCCTGCGCTCGCCCGCGCTGCGGGTCGTGCGGGTCCACGAACGCCGGTAGTTCCTCACGGTGCGATCGGTCGGTCCCTGCCCGCCCGGCGGGCGGGCAGGGACCGCCTGCGCGGAATCAGGGGCTGATCGCCAGGAAGACGAACGCGGCGAAGATCGACAGATGGACGCCGCCCTGGAGCAGGGTGGCCCGTCCCGGTACGACGGTCAGCGCGCCGACCACCACGGTGAGTGCGAGCAGCACCATATGGGTGGCGCCGAGGCCGAGATGGAGCGGTCCGTCGAGCCAGACCGAGGCGAGGGCGATGGCCGGAATGGTCAGGCCGATGCTCGCCATCGCCGAGCCGAGGGCGAGATTGAGACTGGTCTGGACGCGCTCGCGACGGGCTGCCCGCACCGCCGCCAGGGTCTCCGGCAGCAGTACCAGCAGCGCGATGACGACACCGACCACCGCCTGGGGCATCCCGGCCGCCTCCACCCCGGACTCGATGGTCGGCGAGACGGACTTGGCGTCGCCGACGACCGCGACCAGCGCGACCAGCAGCATCACCAGGCTCAGGGCGGTGGCGCCCCGGCCGGGCAGCGGCGCGTGGGGCTCGTCCGGCTTGAGCGCGCCCTCGGGTGTGAGAGGCAGGAAGTACTCGCGGTGCCGCACCGTCTGCACGGCGACGAACAGCCCGTACAGGAAGAGTGAGGCGACGGCGGCGAACGCCAGTTGAGCGGTGGAGAACTCGGGACCGGGTTTGCCGACGGTGAAGGTCGGCAGGACCAGGCTGAGGGTGGCGAGCGTGGCGACGGTCGCGAGGGCGGCCCCGGAACCTTCGGCGTTGAAGACGACGACGCGGGAACGGACGGCGCCCACGAGCAGGGACAGCCCGACGATTCCGTTGCAGGTGATCATCACGGCGGCGAAGACGGTGTCGCGCGCGAGCGCGGACGTCTTGGGGCCGCCGTCCACCATCAGGGTGACGATGAGGGCCACTTCGATCACGGTGACGGCGACGGCCAGGACGAGCGAGCCGAACGGTTCCCCGACCCGGTGGGCGATGACCTCGGCGTGGTGCACGGCGGCCAGGACGGCGCCCGCGAGACAGAGCGCGACCACGGCGACGGCGAACGCCGGCAGTTCCCGTCCCCAGCTGAAGACCAGCGCGAGGGCGGCGACGATGGGCACGACCACCGTCCACCGGGTCGCCAGTGACCGGACCGTCGCGCTCGCGTTCATGGGCCACACCTTGCCAGAGCCGGTACGAAGGCGCTCGTCGGGCGGCGGACGGCCGGTGGTTCACGGACTGGCGGTGGTTCACCGACCGGCGGTGCTTCACAGGGCCCGATGGTGTCCTTCCCAGTACGGGTCGCGCAGCCGCCGTTTGTAGAGCTTGCCGTTGGGGTCGCGGGGCATCGTGTCGATGAAGTCGATGGTTCTGGGGCGCTTGTACCCGGCGAGCCGCTGTTCGCAGTGGCTCAGGATCCCGGCGGCGAGCTCCTGGCCCGCCTCGTGTCCCGGGGCCGGTTCGACGACCGCCTTGACCTCCTCCCCCCAGTCGGGGTGCGGAATGCCGAAGACCGCGACGTCGGCGACCGCGGGGTGGCCGAGCAGGGTGCCCTCGATCTCGGCGGGGTAGATGTTGACGCCACCGGAGATGATCATGTCGATCTTGCGGTCGCGGAGGAAGAGGTAGCCGTCCTCGTCGAGGATGCCGAGGTCGCCGACGGTGAAGAAGTCGCCGATGCGGTTCTTCCGCGTCTTGGTCTCGTCCTTGTGGTAGCTGAATCCGCCGGTGTTCATCTTCATGTAGACGGTGCCGAGCTCGCCGGGCGGCAGCCGGTTGCCGTCGTCGTCGAAGACGGCGAGTTCGCTGATCGGCCAGGCCCGGCCGACCGTGCCCGGTTTCTTCAGCCAGTCCTCGGCGGTGGCGAAGGCACCGCCGCCCTCGCTGGCCGCGTAGTACTCCTCGACGCACCTCCCCCACCAGTCGATCATGGCGCGTTTGACGTGGTCGGGGCAGGGCGCGGCACCGTGGATGGCGTGCCGCATGGCCGTGACGTCGTAGCGCCGTCTCACTTCGTCGGGGAGGGCGAGGAGGCGGTGGAACTGGGTCGGGACCATGTGCGTGTGGGTGCAGCGGTGGGTATCGATGAGCCGCAGCATCTCCTCGGGCGTCCATCGGTCCATCAGCACCAGCGGGTGGCCGATGTGCAGGGACGCGCCGGCGAACTGCAGAACGGCGGTGTGGTAGAGCGGCGAGCAGACCAGGTGGACGTTGCCGTCGAACGGTTTGATACCGAAGATGCCGAGGAATCCACCGAGGTGGCTCTCCTCGGGGAGCCGGCCGGAGAGCGGACGGCGGATGCCGCGCGGGCGGCCCGTGGTGCCCGAGGTGTAGTTCATGACCCAGCCCAGGGTGCGGTCGTCCGGGGCTCGTCCGGGCTGTCCTTCGAGCAGTTCGGCGTACGGGCGGAAGCCGTCGACGGTGCCCACGGCGAAGCGCTGGGCCGCCGGCAGCTTCGCCTCGTCGGCGGCCTCGGTCACGGCCTGCGCGAACCGCTCGTGGGCGATGAGCACCTTGGCGCCGGAGTCGGAGACGATCCAGGCGATCTCGGGGCCGACGAAGTGGTGGTTGACGGGTACGAGGTAGAGACCGGCCTGGGCGGCGGCGAGATAGGCGGTGAAGAACTCGACGCCGTTGGGCAGCACGACCGCGAAGGCGTCGCCCCTCCGCAGCCCGGCCGCGCGCAGTCCGTGGACGAGGCGGTTGGCGGCGGCGTGCAGCCGGCCCGCCGTCCAGCTCTCGCCGTCGGGTGCGATCAGGACCGTGCGGTCGGGGTCGGCGGTGGCCTGGGCCCAGAAGCCGTTGGGGGTTCGAGTCATGAGGCGCTCCGTCCGGCGATGCGGTTGATCCGGTCCACGGCACGCTCGAAACCGCGGGTCAGGTCGTCGAAGACGGCCTGGACGCCGCGTTCGCTGTTCATCCGGCCGACGATCTGGCCGACGGGGGTGCCGAGCAGCGCGCCGGTCTCGTACTTCTGGATACGCGATACGGCCTCGGCCACCAGCAGCCCCTGGAGCGGCATGGGAAGGGTGCCGGGTCCCGCCGGGTCGTCCCAGGCGTCGGTCCACTCGGTACGGAGCTGGCGCGCGGGTTTACCGGTGAGCGCGCGGGAGCGGACGGTGTCGCCGGAGCCGGCGGCGAGGAGTTTGCGGGTCAGCGCGCGGGAGTGGAGGTCGGCCTCCTCGGTGGTCAGCCAGAGGGAGCCGAGCCAGACGCCCTGGGCGCCGAGGGCGAGCCCGGCGGCGATCTGCTCGCCGCTGCCGATCCCGCCGGCGGCAAGGACGGGCAGCGGTCCGACGGCGTCGACGACGTCCGGGACCAGGACCATGGAGGCGATCTCGCCGGTGTGGCCGCCCGCCTCGTATCCCTGGGCGACGACGATGTCGATGCCCGCGTCGGCGTGGTGGCGGGCGTGCTTGGCGCTCCCGGCGAGGGCGGCGACGAGCACGCCCCGGTCGTGGGCACGCCGGACGACATCGGCGGGCGGTGACCCGAGGGCGTTGGCGAGGAGCCGGATGGGGTAGTCGAAGGCGACGTCGAGCTGGTTGCGGGCGACTTCCTCCATCCAGCCGGTGATGCGCCAGCCGGACGCCTCGCCCTTGGCCAGTTCCGGTACGCCGTGCTTGGCGAGGGTGTCCTGCACGAACTGCCGGTGTCCGGGCGGGATCATCGCCTCGACATCGGCCTCGGTCACCCCCTCCACCTTCTTCGCGGGCATGACGACATCGAGGCCGTACGGCTTGCCGTCGGTGTGTTCCTGCATCCAGTCGAGGTCGCGCGCGAGGTCTTCGGGGGCGGTGTAGCGGACCGCGCCGAGTACGCCGAATCCGCCGGCCCGGGTGATGGCCGCAGCCACCGCGGGGAACGGCGTGAAGCCGAAGATGGCGTGCTCGACTCCCAGTTTCTTGCTCAGCTCCGTCTCCATGGGCCGCAGGATGCCGCAGCCGGACAGCCGAGGGAAGAGATTTTCTGATGCTGTGTCAGATTCTTTGTGACGCAGGGGGCCTCCGTGACGGCGGGGGTGACAGTAATCTCTGCGGCGGCAGGAAGTTTCATTGTCGGACGAAATTTCGAAAGTTACTTTCGCGCAGCAGGAAGGGGTTCCGGATGACCGAGGACGCGGCGGGCAGAGGGATCAGCCGACGGAGGCTCGGGGGTGGGATGCTGGCCCTGGGCGGGGCACTCGCCCTGGCGCCGATTCCGTTCGCGGAGCGGGCGTCGGCCATGGAGTCGGGGGCGGGGTCGTCGGATATGCGCACAGGAGCCCTCGGGAGCGCCGCGTCGGGGCAGGGCCGGCCGACGCTGCGGCGCGGACCGGCTGCCCGCGCCGGGCTGCTTCAGGAGCCCCTGGACCAATTGGTCGCCGACGCCGAGAAGTTCCTCTCCGACTCCCCCAAACACCCCTGGTACGCGGGTGCGGTGCTGCTCGCCGGGCGGGGCGGCACGGTGGCCCTGCACCAGCCGATCGGCAAGGCCGTGCGCTACGCGGCGTACGACGAGAAGACCGACACCGGAGTGGAGTTCCCGCCCGACCGGCAGATCCCCATGGCCGAGGACACCGTCTTCGACCTGGCTTCGGTCTCGAAGCTGTTCACCTCGATCCTGGCCGTGCAGCAGATCGAACGCGGGACGCTGGAACTGGAGGCGAAGGTCGCCTCGTACCTCCCCGATTTCGCCGGCGGCGGCAAGCAGGACATCACGATCCGTCAGCTGCTCACGCACACCTCGGGATTCCGTGCCTGGATTCCGCTGTACAAGGCGCCGACGCGGGAGGGGAAGCTGCAACTGCTGTGGAACGAGGTGCCGGCCAGCCCGCCCGGCACGGTGTACCTCTACTCCGACCTCAATCTGATCTCGCTCCAGCTGGTCCTGGAGAAGATCACCGGCCGCACGCAGGATGTCCTGCTCCGTGAGCAGATCACCGCTCCGCTCGGGATGCACCGCACGCGGTACAACCCACCGGCCTCCTGGAAGCCGAAGATCGCCGCGACCGAGGACGCCCGGCTGCCCTGGTCCGGACTGGACCGCGGACTGGTCTGGGGCGAGGTCCACGACGAGAACGCGTACAGCCTGGACGGGGTGGCGGGCCATGCCGGAGTCTTCTCCTGCGCCTGGGACCTGGCGATCCTCGCCCGTACGCTGCTCAACGGCGGGGTGTACGGACGTGCGCGGATCCTCTCCGCCGACTCGGTCGACCTGCTGTTCACCGACTTCAACACCGCGTTCCCCGGCGATGCGCACGGCCTCGGATTCGAGCTCTACCAGCACTGGTACATGGGAGCGATGGCCACGCCGCGCACCGCGGGCCACACCGGCTTCACCGGCACCAGTCTCGTACTGGACCCGACGACCGACTCGTTCCTGATCGTGCTCGGCAACTCCGTCCACCCGGTGCGCAGTTGGCGTTCCGGCAGCGCGCCGCGCGTCGCCACGGCCAACCGGATGGCGCGCGCCGTCGCGGTCCGTCCCGCGCGTGGCCGTACGGCGTGGTTCTCGGGGATGGCGAGCGCCGCCTCCGCCACGCTCACCCTGCCGGCACTGCGCCTCGCCTCCTCGCACGCCCGGCTGAGCTCGGCCCTGTGGTGGGACACCGAGCCCGGCTCCGACTTCCTCTTCCTGGAGGCGTCGGCGGACGCCGGGGCGACCTGGCAGTCCGTCCCGTTCACCACCGTACCGACGGCGGAGAAACCCCACCCCGAGCCCGAGCCGCATCCCACCGGCACGCTTTCCGGCTGGTCCGGCCGGGTGTGGCACCGCCTCGACGCGGACCTCGCCGCCTGGCACGGCAAGGAGGTCCGGCTGAGGTGGCGGTACACGACGGATCAGCTGTACGTCGGGCGCGGGGTGTACGTGGACGCCGTCCGGGTCGAGGACGGCAACCGGACGGTCTTCGACGAGAGCCGGTCCGGCGACGCCGCGCGCATCGAGGCGCTGGGCTGGACGGCGTCGGCGGACTGAGTCGCGCCGGGCCGGACCGATGGGACGCCGTGCCGGGGAAGGGCCGTCCCCCTTCCCCGACACGGCAGCGGCGCGGTGCACCACGAGCCGGGTGGTACTCGGCCGATCTGCGTGCCTCGCACGCCCACTGCCCCCGCACGGCGTTGCGGGACCCCCACCGCGGGAACCGGGTGCGCGGCATCGGAGAATGCCCCGATGACCACATCACCGCAGACCTGGAAGCGCGTCGAGCGCCTGGACGCCGAGCGGATGGCAGCGGCCGTGTACGCCGGGGCAGGTGTGCGGCTGGTGGTCGAAGGGCCCTGTCCGGGCGGTGAGGTCGGTGCCGCGTACGTGCGGTGGCCCGACGGCCACCGGTCGGTCCTCAAGGCGCGGCCGGACACCCGGATCGAGGAGTTGCGGGCGGGTCCGCTGGCGGTGTGCGAGGTGCTGGGCGCTCGCGGGTATCCCTGCCCGTCGACGGAGTTGGCGCTCCAGGTGGACCGTGCGGTGGTGCTGGTCCAGGAGCTGCTGCCGGGGACACCCATGGAGCGTCTGGACCACCACGGGCTGGATCGGGCGCTCGCCCTCAACGCCTCGCAGGCGGGACTGCTGACCGAGCACCCGCATGTCCCGTCGATGAACCTGTACCTGCTCGACGACGGCCCCGGCTACTGCCTCCACGAGCCGCTGCGTCGGCACAGCCGGCGCGGCGATGCCCTGGAGCGACGGATCAGGTCGGTGGGGGCCGGCCGTCCTCGCCTGCTGGCCGGACACGACGTCGTGCACCAGGACTTCCACCACGGCAACCTGCTCGCCGTGGACGGCACCGTCACCGGAGTCATCGACTGGGACGGCGCCGGGCGGGGAGACCACCGTTTCGACCTGGTCACCCTGCGCTTCGGACTGCACGCGAAGGAGCAGGCGCCGGGAGTCGTGCGTCGCCTCGACGACATCCTGGACGCCCTGCCCGAGGACGTACTGCGTCCTTGCTGGGCCCATATGAGTCTGCGCATGACCGACTGGGCCGTCCGGCACTTCGCCCCGGGCGATGTCGCACACTGGCTGGATCTGGCCGAACAGCGCCTGTGACGGATCCGGTTCCGGCCGGACGCTGTAGGTTCCGGTCGTGATCCACAACTGGAAGAACGATCGAATAGGCAGTGCCCTGCGGGGCGGGAACCCGACCGTCCTGCGGCGCCTGGAGGCAGGATTCGCCGTGATCGGGGACGTGCAGTTCCTGCCGGGGTACTCGGTGCTCCTGGTCGACGAACCAGGAGTGGACCGCCTGTCCGAACTCCCGAGGGCCAAGCGGCTGGCCTTCCTGTCCGACATGGACCGGCTCGGCGAAGCCGTCGAAGGTGCCTGCCGCCGTACGGACCCCGCGTTTCGCCGGGTGAACCTGGAGATCCTCGGCAACACCGACGGGTTTCTGCACGCACACGTGTGGCCCCGCTACGAGTGGGAGCCGGGCGATCTGGTCGGCATGCCCGTCTGGCTGTATCCGCAGGACCGGTGGAGCGACGGACGTTTCGCGCTCGGCCCGCGACACGACGCGCTGCGGGCGGCGATCGGCGAGGAGCTCGACCGGGTGGCGGCGGGAGGCAGGCCCATCGGCCCCGCGGCGCCCGGCGCGCCGGCCACGGGAGCGGTGTGAAGACGGCTGCCGGCCCGGCCGCGCCCCGCCTGGCGCCGCTACGGGTTCCCGCCTTCCGGCGGTTCGTGCTCGCCAATCTCGTCTCGGCGACCGGGTCCGCGATGGCTCCGATCGCCCTGGCCTACGCGGTGATCGGGCAGGGTGGTGGCGCGGGTTCGCTCGGTGTCGTGCTGGCGACGAATTCGGTCCCGACGATCGTCTTCACCGTCGCGGGTGGTGTTCTCGCGGATCGGCTGTCGCGCAGCCGGATCCTGTTCCTGGGCAATCTGCTCGCCGCGGCGGCGCAGGGGGCGCTCGCGGTGCTCGTGGCCACCGGCCAGGCGGCGACCGCTTCGATCGCCGTGTGCGGCTTCGTGTCCGGGATCGCCACCGCCTTCACGGCTCCGGCCGCGACGGGCGTCGTGGCGCAGGTCGTCGCGGCGGAACACCGGCAACAGGCCAACGCGTTGCTCCGGCTTCCGAGCAACGCCGTCAAGGTGCTCGGTCCCGTAGTCGGAGGAGTGATCGTCGCGATCGGCGGACCGGCGTGGGCGCTGTCGTGGGACGCGCTCAGCTTTCTGGTCGCGGCGCTCCTGCTGCTCGGCCTGCGGCTGAGCGCGCCGGTCACGACGAGCAGCGCCCTGGCCGATCTGCGGGCCGGCTGGTCCGGGTTCCGGTCCCGTACCTGGCTGTGGACGTACACCGCCGCGGGCACGGTGGTGGTCGCCGCGTGGCTGGCCGGTTTTCAGCTCCTCGGTCCCGTGATCGCGGCCGAGCACTACTCGGGGGCGCGTTCCTGGGGGCTCGTCCAGGGCGCGTTCGCGTTCGGGCTCCTGGCCGGGACGGTGGTGTGCCTGCGCTGGAGGCCGTACCGTCTGCTGGCCGTGGCCGTCCTCACCGGTGGCGGGCTCTGTCTGCCACCGGCGGCACTGGGCTTCGGGCTGGCCCTGCCCTGGGTCCTGCTCGCCGCCGTGCTCGCGGGCATCGGGCTGGATGTCGCCATCGTGGCGTGGAACACCGCACTCCAACAGTACGTGCCCCAGGAGGAACTGGGCCGGATGAGCTCGTTCAACGGTGTCGGGGAGCGGATCGCCATCCCGCTCGGCTACCTCGTCACCGCGCTCGCCGCGCATGCCTGGGCCGACCGGGCCGTGCTCCTGGTCTGTGCCGGTGCCATCGTGGCCACCACGGCCCTCAACCTCTGTGTACGGGACGTGTACCGCGTCAATCGCACCTGAGCACGGCGGCGTGCACTCGACAGCGCACCGGGTGGGCCACCGGCTCAGACCGCCCCGGAGTCGTCCGGCTGGATGCCCGCCCGGCGGGACACGTCCTCGCTGTGCGCCAAGTGGCCGCGCCCCTCCTCGCCGAGCTGCCCGAGCACCCCGGCGAGCACGGTCTCGACGGTGGCCAGTGTCGGAACCATGCTGTCGTACGGCGAAGGCGCGGCGACATGGCTGGGCAGGACGACGTCGGCGAGGTTGGTCACCGGCGAGAGCCAGGCGTCGGTGAACAGGACGACCTTGCTTCCGCACTGCGCGGCCATCTCGGCGATGACGATCTTGTCCGGTTCGTAGCGCCGGTAGTCGAAGACCACGAGGACGTCCTGCCGCCCGAGACCCGCCAGGACAGCGGTCCGCTCCACGTCGCGGTCCGGCAGGATGACCACGTCGCCGCGCAGTTGCATGAGGTGCAGCCCCAGGTACTGCGCCAGCAGATGCGTGAACCGGCCACCGGCCAGGATGATGCGGCGCTTGGGGTGGCAGAGCAGGGCAATCGCCGCCTGCACGTCGTGGGGCGGCAGTTCCCGCAGCGTGCGTGCGACCTCGGAGCTGAACACGTCCTGTCCGCCCTCGGGGTGGGCGGTGCCCCGCCCCTCCTCGTCCGGAGCGCCGGGTGGCGTGGTGCCGTATCCCCGTGTGCTGTAGAGCTGCAGAGGTGAGGCGGTGCGTTCCTCCAGCTCCCCCCGCAGCGCCGCCTGGAAGTCGGGGAACCCCTTGTAGCCCAGCCGGTTGACGAACCGGATGACCGTGGGCGCGCTCACCGCGGCGCGTTCGGCGAGCGTGGCCACCGTCTCGAAGCCGGCCGACGGGTAGCCGGCGAGCAGCACCCGGGCCACCTTGCGCTCGGCGGGGCTGAGGTCACCGAACCGTTGCCGGATCTCTTCGGCGAGTGAGGACATGGGCCGGCGCCACCTTTCTGAAGGGGTTCAGGTTACGCGGACCGGCGTGCTGCGGGTATCCGGGTCAGCCGTCGTCGTGGCGCCGAGAGCTGTGATCAGCGCCGCGAGCAGGGCAACCCGGTGCGGGACCGTCGTCACGTCCAGCCACTCCTGCGGGCTGTGGTCGCCGCCGCCGACCGGGCCGAGGCCGTCGAGCGTCGGCACCCCGGCTCCGGCAATGGTGTTGGCATCCCCGACGCCACCGGTGGCAGCCGCTCCCAGGTCGAGGCCGAGCTCCGCCCCGGCTTCCCGTGCTCGGGCGAACACGGCGCGGGCCGCCGGGGTGTCCTCCATGGCCGGGCATGCTTCCGTCTGCCGCACGGTGGCCGTGGTGCCCGGTACGGCCAGCTGGGAGGCGGCCACCACGATGGCCTGCCTGGCGCGCTGGATGCCCGATTGGGTCGAGGACCGTACCTCCACGTGCAACTCGGCCTCGGGGCAGACGATGTTGATACGGCTGCCCGCCCGGACCATCCCCACATTGACCGTGACGTCGTCCCAGAGCCCGTTCATCTCCTGGCAGGCGATGAGCAGATGAGCCGCGGCCAGTGCGGCGTTCGCTCCGCGTTCCGGTTCGATGCCTGCGTGGGCGGCCCGTCCCGTGACGGTGATCAGGAAGTCCGCCACCCCCTTGCGGGCGATGACGAGGTCGCCGTTCTCCCGGGCGCACTCCAGGCCCAGCCCGTAGTCGACGCCCGCGGCGAGCTCCGCGGTCACCGGGCGGCTGGCCGGGGAGCCGATCTCCTCGTCGGGGGTGGCGAGGAAGACGATCTCCGCGAAGTCCGTCATGCCGCGGCGCAGCAGTATCTCCACGGCAGTGAGGCCGGCCAGCAGACCGCCCTTGTCGTCGCTGACTCCGGGGCCGTGGGCGAGCCGGCCGTTGCGGGTGAAGGGGCGTCGCGCCGCCGTCCCGTCGTCGAAGACGGTGTCCAGGTGTCCGGCGAGAAGGATGCGCCGTCCGCCCTGTTCGGCGGGGATCCGGCCGCGCAGCCGCCCCACCACCAGGTCACCGAAGCGCATGTCGCGGCCCGGGACCGCGACGGGCGAGCGGTCCACCTCGAACCCCAGGCCGGTCAGGCGCCGCGCGGTCCATGTCGCGACGCGATTGACTCCTTCGGGGCTGTACGAGCCGGAGTCGATGGACACCAGATGTTCCAGCTCCGCCAGGTAGCGGGGCCGGTGGGCGAGGGCGTCGGAGAGCAGCAGGGCCGCCGTGCCCTGCTGCGGTGCCTCGGGCATCACAGGACCTTCGACAGGAAGGTGCGGGTGCGTTCCTGCCGGGGATCGCCGAGTACCTGCCGGGGGTCACCGGCCTCGACCACGACACCGCCGTCCATGAAGACGGCCGTGTCCGCGACCTCCCGGGCGAATCCGATCTCGTGTGTGACGACGACCATCGTCATCCCTTCCGCGGCCAACTGCCGCATCACGTCGAGCACTTCCCCGACCAGTTCCGGGTCCAGGGCCGACGTCGGTTCGTCGAAGAGCATCAGTTTGGGCTTCATCGCGAGCGCTCTGGCAATCGCGACGCGTTGCTGCTGGCCGCCGGACAGCTGGGCCGGATAGCGCTCGGCACGGTCGGCGAGGCCGACCCGTTCCAGCAGCCGCAGCGCGTCGGCACGTGCCTCGGCCCTGGCGACGCCCGCGACCTTCACGGGCGCCTCCATGACGTTCTCCAGCGCTGTCATGTGCGGGAACAGATTGAACCGCTGGAACACCATCCCGATGTCGCGGCGGGCGCGGGCGATCTCGCGTTCCTTCAGCTCGTACAGCCGATTGCCCTGCTGCCGGTAGCCGACCGGGGCGCCGTCGACGGAGAGGCTGCCTCCGTCGATCTTCTCCAGATGGTTGATGCAGCGCAGGAACGTGGACTTCCCCGAGCCCGAGGGGCCCAGCAGGCAGCAGACGCGGCCGCGTTCGACGGTCAGGTCGATGCCCCGGAGCACGGAGACCTTCCCGAAGTGTTTGCGCACGCCCTCGGCGTGCACCATCGGCGTTTCCACTCTCAGCCCTTCGTGTCGGTCGATGTGGCGGGGCCGGTCCGGGAGATCCGGAGCGCGGCGCCCGTGACGAGGCGCCGCAGCGGCCCGGTGGCGGGGGCGGCGGGTGCCGTGCCGCGGCCGTAGCGGCGCTCCAGCCAGGACTGCGGCAGGCCCAGCGCCGTGACGAGGATCAGGTACCAGATGCTGGCGACCACGAGCATGGGGATGACCTGGTAGTTCTGGGCGTACACGTCCTGGATGTTGGACATCAGGTCGTGGGCGGAGATAACCGAGACCAGAGCGGTCATCTTGAGCATGTTGATCGTCTCGTTGCCCAGCGGGGGGATGATGACCCGCATGGCCTGGGGCAGCACGATGCGCCGGGTGGTGAGCGCCGGTCGCATGCCGAGCGACTGGGCGGCCTCCGCCTGTCCCGGGTCGACGGACTGGATACCCGCGCGGACGATCTCGCTCGCGTACGCCGCTTCGTTCAGCCCCAGTGCCAGGAGTGCGGCGACCGCGGGGGTGAGGACCGTGTTGGTGTCCAGGTCCAGGAAGGTGATGTGGGTGAACGGGATGCCGATCAGGATGTGCTTGTAGAGGGCGCCCGCGTATCCCCAGAAGATGATCTGGACCAGTAGCGGGGTGCCGCGGAAGACCGAGACGAACGCGTTGGCCAGGGCGCGGAGTACGGGGTTGGACGACAGGCGCATCACGGCCACGAGAACGCCCAGTCCGAGGCCGACGGCCATGGCTGCCGCGGTGAGCCACAGGGTGGTGGCCAGGCCGTCGAAGACGAGGCCGGCGAAGACGTAGTGCCCGACGATGTCCCAGTGCAGGTTCCTGTTCCCGGCGAGGGAGCCGATCAGGCCGACGAGGGCGGCGAGGGCCGCCGCCGCGGCCAGCCACCGGCCCCAGTGGCGGATCGGTACGACGGTGAGGCTCACCTCGGCGGGCGGTGCGGGGACCTGGGCGCCGCGTACGGCACCGGCGGGTGTGAGGGCGCTCATGTCAGGACACCGCCGCGTTCTTGGTGGCCTGCTTCACCGCGATGGAGGCGGCGCCGTACTTGTCGCAGATCTTGTCGAGTGTGCCGTCGTCGATGAGTGCCTGCAGGGCCTTCCGGATCGCTTCGGTCAGCCCGGGAAGCTGTTTGCCGACACCGATGCCGTTGGGTGTCGCCTCGTAGCCGCCGCCCGCGGCGGGGTCCTCGACGACCTCGAAGGCGCGGCCGCCGTCGGCGGTCTTCGCCGTCCAGCCGGCGCCGGGCTTCGTCACCAGGTCGGCGACCACCTTCCCCGAGCGCAGGGCGAGTTGGGCGTCGGAATCCTTCGGGAACGTCTGGATGGAGACGGCGTCCTTGCCCGCTTGGGCGCACGTGGACTGGTGTTTCTTCAGCACTTCCAGCTGGTGGCTGGCGGCCTGGGTGCCGACCTTCCTGCCGCAGAGATCGTCGAGCCGCGCGATCCGGCCCGGGTTCCCCTTGACCACGAGGATTCCGGAGCCCGATACGGAGTAGTCCACGAAGTCCAGGACCCGCTGGCGCTCCCTGGTGTCGGTCATGGCCGACATGACCGCGTCGAACTTGCCGGCCTGGATGGCGGGCACTATGCCGTCGAACTTCTGGGCGGTGAAGGCGAATCGCACCCCCAGCTTGGCGCCGAGTGCCTGGCCGAGGTCGTAGTCGAGCCCGGTGAGCTCGGGCCGCCCCTCGGTCTTGAACATGACGAACGGCGCATACGGTACGTCGGTGGCCACCCGGACCGTGCCGCTGGACCTGACGGCCGCGGGCAGGGAGGCGTGGAGTTCCGCGTCGCGGGTGACGTGCACACCCGCGACGGCGACATCGCCCGCGGGAGCGGCAGCACCATCGGTGGCGCCGCCCTTTCCGCATGCGGACAGCGCCGTGGACGATGCGATCAACAGTGCAGTGGCCGCTACTGCGCGGCGGACTGGGCGGGTGTGCAACACGAACCCCTCTCGCGGAACTGCCGTGCGGCTGCTTCACCGCCGACCGGATGCCCGCACGTTACATGTCGGATCCATTCTGGCCATACTGTAATGCCCGTAACAGATCCATAACGGTCGGACCCGGTGGCAAAGCTGGCCACCACCTGCGAATTCCTCATCCCTCGACCCAGCCCTCGCGTCACACGCCTCGCCGCATCTTCATTTCAGAACGCCGAGCTTCGTGGAGATCTGTAACACCTCCGACCGCGTGGCGTTGCCGTTGCCCGTCGGCGGGTGACGCTCACATCCACCCGGCCCGGTCAGTAGGAGTGGTCGGCGGTGACGTCGGCGGAGAGATGGAGGGTCTGTTGCGCCGTGGTTGCGCGCAGAGCGAGAAGAGTCTGGGCGAGTGCGTCGACGGCGACGAGGTGGGCGATCCGGCTGGCCGTGGTTTCCAGCCCGAAGACGAGGTCCTGCCCCCCGGCGACGAGGGTGTGCGTACAGGTCTCGCTCAGGGGTGAGTGTGCGTAGCTGGTGAGGCCGACGACCTCGGCCCCCGCACGGCGGGCGCGGCGAGCGGTGTCGACGGTGCTGCGGGTGGCGCCGGTGTGGCTGATGGCCAGGCACACCGCGCCCGGGGGCAGTTGGGCGGCGGCGAGCTGAGCGGTGAGGGGGTCGGCAGGGGCGTCGACGACGCACCCGAGGGCACGCAGGCGGTAGGCGGCGTCGGCGGCCACGGCGGCCGAGAGGCCCGCCGCCGCGACCACGACGCGGGGCGCGGTGTTCAGCGCGGTGGCCGCGGCGAGCAGCCGGTCGGCGGTCAGCGTGGTGGCGAGGTCGTCGAGGGCTTCGCGGGAGGCATGGATCGTGTCGGCCAGGGCGCGGGCGGCCGGATCGTCGCGGGGGTCTGGCGCCGGTGCGCGGGTGGGGCCCTGGCGTGCCGCCGCGATCTTGAGTTCCTGGTAGCCGCGGAAGCCGAGGCGCTGGCAGGCGCGGACGACCGATGACGGCGCCGTGCCGGCCAGGGCGGCGACGTCGCTGACGCTGAGCCCGACGAGGTCGGCCCCCTGGTCGAGGATCACCTGCGCGACACGGGCCTCGGTCTCGCGGAGCTCCGGCAGCTTGGCCCGTACGTGAGCGCCGAGCCGGTACGCGTCGGCGGAATTTTGTTCCATGGGATTATAGTAGCGCGGAATCCCATTCCAGATAGTCTGCTGCCGCCTGGAGCTCTTCCGTCATGCCCTCGTTCCTTCCCGCGGGCACAGCTGTGCCCGCAGCCGTGCTCAGCGCCGCCGTTCTGCATGCCCTGTGGAACGCGATGGCCCACCGCATCACCGACAAAGTCGTCGGCTTCACCCTCATCAACCTCGCGTACACCGGCTGCGCGGCGGTCATGGTCTGTTTCACACCGGTGCCCGAGGCCGGGGCCTGGCCGTTCATCCTGGTTTCCGCCGCGCTGGAGGTGCTCTCCCAGCTCTTCCTCCTGCGCGCCTATCAGCTCGGGGACTTCGGCCAGATGTATCCCATGGCCCGCGGCACCGCCCCGCTGCTCGTGGCCGTCGCCTCCGTGACCGTGCTCAACAAGCCGCTCGCCGCCACCGAGATGGCGGGGGTCCTGGTGGTCTCCGCGGGCCTGGCCGGTCTGGCGTTCGCGGACGGGTGGCCCCGGCGCGCCCAACTGCCCGCGCTCGCCGCGGCGGTGGCCACCGGAGTCGTCATCGCCGGTTACACAGTCGTCGACGGCACAGGGGTCCACCGGTCCCAGACCGTGATCGGCTACATCGCGTGGCTCTTCCTGTGCCAGGGCCCCGTCCTGCCGCTGCTGGCACTCGCCCGACGCGGCCGCCCCCTGTTCGCGCAGCTCAAGCCGGTCCGCGGGATCGGCCTGACGGGCGGCGCCATCTCCTTGCTCGCCTACGGCCTCGTCATCTGGGCCCAGGCCCACGGCGACCTGGCGACGGTCGCCGCACTGCGTGAAACCAGCATCCTGATCGCGGCGCTGATCGCCACGCTCCTGTTCCGTGAGCGCTTCGGCCGCCTGCGCCTCACCGCCGGCGCGGTCGTCCTCACCGGCATCACCGTTCTCGAACTCGCCCACCCCTGAGCGCGGGCACCGTGCCGGGCCCTGAACATCGGCACGCTTACGCCGAGCGACCCGCCACTCGCTGCCCGGCCACGGTCGGCACGTCGGCCGGCGTCGACGCCGGGGCCGGGGCCGTCGACTCCCGTACGACCAGCCTCGGCCGGATGAGCAGTGACCGTCCCGCCGCAGGTGCCGAGTCGATCCGGGCCCTCAGCTGCTGGAACGTCTCCGCCGCCATCTCCGGCAGCGGCTGGCGGACCGTGGTGAGCGGCGGTTCGAAGAGGTCGGCGAGAAGGATGTCGTCGAAGCCGACCACGGAGATGTCCTGTCCGGCGTTGCGCCCGGCGTCCTTGGCGCCCCGGCAGATCCCGATCGCGCACATGTCGTTGATGGCGACGAACGCGGTGGGCGGACGCGGGCCGCCGAGGAGCTCCCTGGCAGCGTTGCGCCCGAGTTCGGCCGCGTCCTTGTCACCGTACTCGGTGGTGTCGGCGCCCGGCCAGACGATCGCGTCGGCCGGGTCGAGACCCGCCGACTCCAGGGCGGCCCGGAAGCCGCGCAGCCGTTCGCGGCGGTTGACGCTGTTGACCGAACCGGAGACGAAGGCCAGCCGGCGGTGGCCCAGTTCGATCAGATGGCGGGTGGCGAGTTCGGCGCCCATCGCGTTGTCGACACTGATGGAGGCCAGCGACGGCGGGTCGCCCGCCTGGGCGGTGCGGTCGAAGGCGACCATCTTCAGCCCGCGGCTCAGCAGCGGTGTCACGTGGTCGAGCGAGGGCAGCGAGGAGCACAGCACCACTCCGCTCACCCCGTCCGCGAGCAGTTCCTCGCCGTACTTGAGCTCGCGGGCCGCGTCGCGCTCGCTGTTGCAGAGCAGTACGTGGTACCCCTCGGCGAGCGCGATGGCCTCCAGCTCACGGGCGAGCGCCCCCCAGAAGGGGTTGGCGACCGACGGAACGATGAGGCCGATGACCTTGATGCGGCCGGTGCGCAGCATCCGGGCGGCGCGGTTGGGCCGGTAGCTGAGCTGCTCGATCACCTGCTCCACGCGGGCCAGCGTGGCCGCCTGCATACGGTCCGTACGCCCGTTGAGGACGTTGGAGACCGTGCTCGCGGAGACCCCCGCGGCCTCCGCGACCTGATGGATCGTTACCCCGCTCATGCCACCTCCGGTTCGGAACCCGTCTGACCCTACCAGTGTATCGATTTACTGAACTTCGTTTACCGGTACACCCGTTAACATCCCTGAAAATTCATGTGCATCAGCTGTTGACGTCGCTCTCACGGCGTTCCTAGCATCAGTGCATCGATTTACCAGCACTTCTCAGCCATGGCCGGGATGCCATCGCTGGATCGATCCACAGTCTCCACCTCAAAAGGGGTGTCCCATGGAACTCAAAAGACGGTCGCTGCTTGCTGCCATCGGCGCCGGCACCGCTGCCGCCGCCCTCAGTGCGTGCGGCACCGGCACTTCGGCGGGCGGCTCCGCCGACGGCCCCGCCGAAGGCGAGATCACGCTGCTCACCCCGATCTACGACGGCGCCGACGGCAAGACGCTGTTGGAGAAGGAGATACTCGGCGGGTTCCGGAAGAAGTATCCGGACGTCAAGGTGAACGTGGACTACACCACGTACGAACAGCTCAACGAGAAGATCACCACGGGGCTCGCGGGCGGCCTGCTGCCCGACGTGCTGATGATGGGCGTGGGCTGGATCCCGCCGTTCGCCGCGAAGAAGGCGATCGCCGAGCTGCCGGAGAAGTTCGCCACCGCGCACGACTACGAGAAGCGGGTGCTGGAGCCGTCCCGGTACGACGGCAAGCTGTACGCGCTGCCGGTCGTCCTCGACACCCGCATCGTCGTCTACCGCAAAGACCACTTCGCCGAGGCCGGCATCAAGAAGACCCCGGCGAACTGGGCCGAACTGCGCGCCGTGGCCAAGCAGCTGACCAAGGACGGCCGGATCGGTTTCGACCCGTTCTCCATCCATCTGCGCCAGTGCTGGGAGACCTTCCTCTTCGCCAACGGCGGCCAGCTGTTCAGCGCGGACGGCAAGAAGGTGCTGTTCACCGACGCCCGCGGGGTCGAGGCGCTGCAGTTCTTCAAGGACCTGATCAAGGACGGCTCCGCCGTCTACGCCAAGAAGACGGACCTCGGGGCCCCGACCAACGTACAGACCGGCAAGGCGTCGATGATGATGACGTCCAGTGCGCTGTGGAGGCAGGTCGGGGAACAGAATCCGGAACTCCTCAAGGACGACAAGCTCGGGGCGTTCGTCCTCGCCAACCGCAAGCCCGCGATGCTCCAGGGCGGCACGCTCGTCACCCAGTCCGCCAGTTCCAAGCACCCGGCAGCGGCCCGTGCCCTCGTCGAGTACCTCGCGACGCCCGAGTCGATCCTCGGTGCGGCCAAGCAGCGAGGTTCGGTTCCCGGGCTGAAGGATCTCAGCGACTCCAGCTATGTGAAGGAGAACAAGTTCGTCGATCTCTCCCTGCAGAGCATGGGTGACGCGTGTTCGGAGGGCGGCACCGCTGCCTGGATGGAGATCCGCGAAAAGATCAAGCCCACGCTGGAGCCCGCCATCGTGGGCGGCCAGTCAGCGAAGGACGCCATCGCGGAACTCGGCCGGCTAGCCGAGGCCGCCATCGGCCGGATGTAAGGACCCGTCACTGTGGGAGCGACATCCGTATTGAAGGCGAGGCCCGCGCGGCCGCCTTCCCCGACCGAGCACACGGTCGCGAAGAAACGCACCGGCCGGGCACCCACCGGCCCGGGGCGCCGCAGGCAACGCGCCGGCATGCTGATGGTGGCGCCCGCGCTGCTGCACGCCTCGCTCTGGATCGGCCTGCCGGTCGTCGCGTCGGTGGTTCTGGCCTTCACGAAGTACGACGTGCTGACGGCGCCGCAGTTCGTGGGCCTGGACAACTTCCGGGACATGCTGGACGACGCGGTGTTCCGCAAGTCCATCGTCAACACCGTCGTCTACACCTTCTTCACCGTTCCGTTCGGCATGTTGCTGGGGCTGCTCGTGGCCCTGGCGCTGCACACCGGGCTGAAGGCGCGGGGCATCTTCCGTACCGCGGTCTTCATTCCCCAGGTGACGGCGACCGTCGCGATCGCTCTGGTCTGGCTTTGGATCTACAACCCGGGCAACGGGCTGCTGAACACACTCCTGTCGTTCCTCGGGATCCAAGGCCCGGCTTGGCTGTCGTCGACATCTTGGGCGATGCCTTCGGTGATCCTGGTCGGTATCTGGCAGGGCATCGGCATGAAGATGCTCATCTACTTGGCCGCGCTGCAGTCCCTGCCGAAGGAGCTGTACGAGGCGGCTTCGGTGGACGGTGCGTCCAAGGTGCGGCAGTTCTTCTCGATCACCCTGCCGCTGCTGAAGCCCGCGACGTTCTTCGTGCTCATCACGTCGATGATCAGCGCGTTCCAGTCGTTCGACCAGATCTACATCCTGACCGACGGCGGCCCGGCCAACAGCACCACGATGATGACGTTCGAGATCTACAAGTCCGCCTTCCGGGAGTTCCGCATCGGCTACGCCTCCGCGCAGTCACTGGTGCTGTTCGTGCTGCTGATGGGCTTCACTCTGGTCAACCGGCGGATCATGGGAGGCACCCGTGGCCACAACTGAGCTGCACAGGCCCGGGGTTGCAGAGAAGGCCCGGCCACGGACGAAGGGCAAGCCGCTCTCCGTCGGCCGGATCGCGCTCTATCTGACGCTCACCGTCGTCTCACTGCTGATGGTGGTGCCGTTCGTCTGGATGGTGCTCACCTCGCTCAAGACCCCGGTGGAGATCGCCTCGCAGGACGCCGGACTGCTCCCGGAACACTGGGAGTTCGGAAACTATGTCGACGCGCTGAAGGCGGCGCCGTTCGCGACGTACGCGCGCAACAGCTTCATCATCGCGTTCAGCCACACCCTCATCAATGTGGTCGTGGCGTCGATGGCCGGGTACGCGCTGGCGCGGATCAAGTTCCGCGGCAGCGAGGTCATCTTCTACCTCTTCATCGCCGCACTGATGATCCCCACGTACACCAAGGTGCTGCCGGAGTTCCTGATCGTCCGCTTCATGCCGCTGGCCGGCGGGAACGACATCTTCGGCCAGGGCGGCAGCGGCTGGCTGGACTCCTGGTGGGCGCTGATCGTTCCCGGCGCCGTCACCCCCTTCGCGGTCTTCCTCTTCCGTCAGTTCTATCTGGACCTTCCGGTGGAGCTGGAGGAGGCGGCCAAGCTCGACGGTCTGGGCGAGTTCCGGATCTACGCCCGGATCATGACGCCGCAGGTCAAGCCCGCGCTCACCACCGTGGCACTGCTGACCTTCGAATCATCGTGGAACAACTTCCTCTGGCCACTGCTGGTGACCCGCACGGACAGCCTGCGGGTGATCCAGGTCGGACTCTCCGTCTTCAAGACGGAGAACGGCCCCCAGTGGCACTTCCTGATGGCCGGCACCACGCTGGCCACCCTGCCCATGGTCATTCTCTTCCTCATCGGCCAGCGCTACTTCGTGCAGGGCTTCGCGACCGCCGGTCTCAAGTAACCGATTCCGGCCCGAACCACCGTTCTTCGAAAGGTACTTACTCCATGTCTGCTGATCTCAACGGCTCCCGCGCACTGGTGACAGGGGCGGGCCACGGAATCGGCCGCGCCATCGCCGTCGCGCTCGCCGAGGCCGGTGCCGATGTCGCCGTCCACTACCACTCCTCCGCCGACGAGGCCGCGAAGACGGTCTCCGCGATCGAGGCGCTGGGCCGCCGGGCGAAGGCGTTCAAGGCCGATGTCACGGAGACCGGCGATGTGGACCGGCTCGTCGACGAGGCGACCGGCTTTCTGGGCGGGCTGGACATCCTGGTCTGCAACGCGGGTCATCTGATCGGCCGGGCCACCATCGCCGAGATGTCCGACGACCACTTCGACCAGGTCCTCTCCACCAATCTGACGTCCACGTTCCGCACCGTGCGCGCCGCCCTGCCGCATCTCAAGGAGTCCTCGGCCGGCCGCATCATCACGATGTCCTCGCTGGCCGCTCACAACGGCGGCGGCCCCGGCTCGGTCGCCTACGCGGCGGCGAAGGCCGGTGTGCGCGGCTTCACCAAGGGCCTGGCCAAGGAGCTCGGCGGGACGGGCATCACCGTCAACACCGTCGCGCCCGGCTTCATCAAGGGCACCGCATTCCACGACACGTTCACCGCGCCCGAGGCGCAGCAGGCGATGGAGGCCGGCATCCCGGTCGGCCGGGCCGGCACCCCGCAGGACGTCGCCGCGGCGGTCGTCCACCTGGCGTCGCCGTCGTCCGGCTTCCTCACCGCCACCACCGTGGACATCGACGGTGGCGTGTGGCCGCGTTGAGGCGGATCGCCCGGGAGCGCGGCGGCTGGTGGCACGCGTACGTCTGCCCGGCGCACGGTGTGGAGCTCGACCACGGTGAGCTGCTCGCCGGGGTGTTCCCCGAGGGCGGTGCGCGTTGTGCGTACGGCTGCCGGGTGGACGACGAGGCGGTGCGCGGCGCCTGGCTGGTGCTCTCGCACCAGGCATGGGCGCGGCACCTGCGGGTGCTCGCCCACCGCAAGGAGCGCGCGGAGTCGGTGGCACGGCTGGTGGAGTACGCGGGGCTGTACGCGGAGCTGGCCACGGAACGGCACGGCGAGGCCCAGACCTGGATGCTGCGCGGCCGGCTCTTCCACCAGGCGCTGACCGATGCCATCTGGGCGGTGAACGTCGGGCACACCGTGATCACGCTCGCCGAGCACTCCACGGAACACCTGGCGGCGCTGCTGCCGCTCCTCGACGACCTGGAGCGGGCGGCGCTCGACGCCCGGGACGTGCTGACCGGTCAGGGCCATCTCGCCTCCAACTACACCGCGTGGCTCAACGCCGCCGGCGCGGCGACGAGTCGGGCCGCCGCCGCGGTCCGTGGCCGGGAGTGGGACGGCGGCAAGCGGTGGCTGGAGGGCGAGCACGGCCTGTACGCGCATCTGCGGGTCGCGGTCGCCGATGACGGCTGGGAGTGGGAGGGCAGCACCTACTACCACGGGTTCGTGCTGCGGGCCGCACTGCTGGCGCTGCGGGGCACCGACCCGGCGTCCGTACCGTCCGACGTGGTGGATGTGCTGGCCGGGATGACGGATGTGCTGGCGACGATCGCCACGCCGGGCGGCATCCTGCCGGCGCTGCACGACGGCCCGTATCTACGCGGTCCACTCGCCCTCGAATGGCTCGAACTCGTGGCGTTGGCACAGCAGTTGGTTCCCGCACCGGCCCTGGAAGCGGTGGCCGGGCGGGCCCGTACCGAGCTCGGCGTGCACGACGACGCGCTCGACCGGGAGCTGGGCGGCTGGTTCGCCGGTCCGCCGCTGCCCGAGCGGCCGGCGCCCGGCCCGGTGACGGTGTTCCCGACCGCCGGGTACGCGGTGCTGCACCACGCGGGCGTCCACGCGCTGCTGGACTTCGGCCCGCACGGCGGATCGCACGGCCATCGCGACAAGTTGTCGCTGTATCTGTACGGGGACACCACCCCGTGGCAGCCCGACCCCGGTCAAGTGCCCTACGCACACGCCGAGTTCCGTGATCTGTACGCGTCGACCAAGGCCCATCCGGCGTTCCGGGTGAACAACGCCGAACAGGCCGAGTGCACCGGCCGGCTGCTCGGCTCGGACGGTTCGTCCGTCACCGCCGAGGTGACGACGGCGTACGAGGGGGTGCGTGCGGTGCGGCGGGTGGTGCTCGGTGACAGCTATCTGGTCGATCTGCTGACCGTGCGTGCCGAGGACGAACGGCGCCTCACCGCGCAGCTGCGCCCCGGTGTCGCGCTGGACATCCAGCTCCAGGCCTCGGGCGAGGTACGCACCACCTGGTACGGCGACGAGACCCTGCACGGCTGGCACACCCATACCCCCGGCGCGACCGTGCGTCCGGTCTCCCGGCCGGGTCCGGGTCCGGCCGACGATCCGCAGCGCGTGCGCACCCGGGTCGACTTCACCGCGCAGTCGGACCGGGTCGTCTTCGCCTCGGTGTATCAGGCGGCGTCGGCCGGGCCCGCCGTGACCGACGTACGGCTGGACGGTGACGGGGTGCTGACGGTCTCGCTGACCGATGGCGGCACCGCACGGTTCCGGACGGAGGACTGACCCTTGTTGCTCTCGGCGACCCCGCCGCCCGGCCCGCGCCCCGCACAGCAGGCGCGGCTGTACGAGGAGGCCGCCCGCCACCGCGGGCTGACCCCGCCGCGTACCCACCCCCTGGCCAGCATCACCTGGCTCGGCCCCGCCGCCTCCAACCCGGCGCTGGCCCACCGGGTGAGCGGCGATCCGGTCCATCTGGCGGAGAGCCGGCGCTGGATCGAGGCCGCGGTGCGGCTGCCGCACTGGGGCAAGGCCCATATGCCGGACCACGATCTGGACGCCGGCTGGCTGCTGCACCATCTGTCGCTGGCCTACCGGTGGGTCGGCGACGAACTCCCGGACGGGGTGCGGGCGCTGCTGCGGTACAAGCTGCTGCTCCAGGGGCGGCGGATGTACGAGTTCGCGGTGGCGAGCGAGGGCCGCTGGTGGTCGTCGTCGTACTGGCAGAACCACAACTGGATCTGTTACGCCGGTCTGGCGACCGCCGGGTATGTGCTGGGCAAGGAGGAGTGGACCGAGCGCGCCAAGGACAACCTCGGCACGGTCCTCGACCTGATGCCGGAGGACGGTTCGCACGCCGAGGGCGTCGTCTACTGGCGCTACGGCGTGCCCTTCCTCGCCATCCATCTGGATCTCCTCCAGGAGGCGGAGGGCATCGACTGGTGGGATCGGGGCGGCTTCCTCTCGCACACCTTCCGCTACCGGCTGCACCAGTTGGCTCCCGGCTTCGCGTTCAATGTCGACCACGGCGACTGCCACGACCGGCGCAGCGGACACAGCGCCGGCCTGTACTACCGTCTCGCGGCGCAGTACGGCATTCCTCAGGCGCAGTGGCTGGGCGATCTCGCCTCGGGCGAACTGCTGTGGCAGGAGGCGGCGGAGAGCGGGGTGCGGCCGGGGATCCTGCCGGAGGCGTATCTCGAATATCTCTGGTACGACCCGTCCGTGGCCGCCGCCCGGCCCACGCAGACGCGGGCGTTCTTCCCGGACCTCGGTCTGCTCGCGGCCCGCACCGGATGGGACGACGACGCCACGCTCGTCTCGTTCAAGGCGAGCCCCGGTGGTGGTCACAAGGCCTGGGAGACCTCCGCGGAGCACCGGGCGGAACGGGGCTGGGAGACCCTCAACCAGGGTCACCACCACCCCGATTCGGGATCGTTCGTGCTGGTCTCGCAGGGCGCGTTCCTCGCGGTCGACGAGGGCTACAGCAACCGTAAGCGGGCCGCGCACCACAATCTGCTGCTGGTGGACGGGCAGGGGTACGCGGACGAGGACCGGTACCACGTGTACAAGGACATCCCGTTCGAGCGGCAGGCCCGGCAGCGCGATGTGCTCGCCGGTCCCGACTGCGGCTGGGCGCACGCCACGGCGGAGATCGCCGCGATGTACGACCCCGCGCTCGGGGTGCGGCGGCTGGACCGGACGCTGGTGTTCACCCCGTCGGGACGGCTCGTACTGCTGGATCTCGCCGAGGCGGACACCGCGCGGGAGTGGACGTTCCTGCTCCAGACCGACCGGCCGACCGAACCGCGGCCGGACGGCGGCCGGCTGATCCGGTCCGGGGCGGCCTCCGCCGTGGTGCGGCGGTTCGCACCGCTCGACGCCGCGGTCGTCTCCGAGGCCACCGAGGTCGAGGCCAATCCGACGTCGAGCACGCCGGAGCTGCGCCTCACCCGCACGCTGCACACCCTGCGCGCGACGACCGCGCGCTCGACACGGGCGCTCTTCCTCACCTCGATCGTTCCGGGCCCGGCACCGGCCGCCGCCGAGCGGGTCGGGTGCGAGGAGGGCCAGGGCGTCACCTTCGGCGAGGAGACCGTGCTGCTCTCCCCCGTCGCCCGTCGTATCCGTACCGCCTCGGTGTCGGCCGACGCGGCGGCGGTGCTGCTCGGCACCGACGGCTCGGCCCCGTACGTGGTGGCGGCCACCCGGCTGGTGCTGGACGGCCGCGTGCTGCTCGACGTCCCGGAGCCGTACACAGGAAAGGTCGGCTGATCATGCAGGCAACCCTCTCGTCCGGCTGGCCGACGCTGCTGCGGCGGCTGGAATTCGTGGCCTACCCGGCGGCCGCCGGGGCCGCCTTCACCGTGCTGTCGCTCGGTGTCGTGACCTGGCTTCCCGCGCTCGCCGCGATGGGGCACGCCCTGCAGCGGTGGCGGGCGGAGGGTGACAGCCGCTGCTTCACCAACACGTTCACCGCCTTCCCGCAGTACTGGCGGTCCCTGTGGCGCCACTCCCTGGCATCCACCGCCGCGGGGATCGTCCTGGCCGCCAACATCGTCCATCTGCTGGGCCGTTCGGAGCCGTGGACGTTCGTGCTGCTCGCCGCGCAGGTGGGCATCGCGGCCGCGCTCGTCATCCATCATGTGGCGCTCGCGGCCGAGGCGGGCCGGTCCCCGCACGGAACGGTCCGCACCTGGTCGCGCGGTGCGCTGGCCCTCGGCTTCGGGTCGGCGGCCCGTGGCACCGCACTGCTGGGCGCGGTGATCTCCGCCGCGCTGCTCTCCCTCGTCGTACCGCTGGGCCCCCTGCTCCTCGGCCCCAGCATCCCCGTACTGCTCGCTCTGTCCTTCGCAGACCCCAGGAGGCACACCCCATGAGCCGTGTACTGCGCACCACTCTGGTCGCCGCGCTCGCCGCAGGCGCCCCGCTCGTCCTCCCCCCGCCGTCCGTGGCCGCCGAGGCCGCCACCGCGTACTACGTGTCGCCGTCCGGCAGCGACTCCAACGCCGGTACGTCGGCGAGCGCCCCGCTCGCCACGATCCAGAAGGCGGTCGACCTGGCGCCGACGGGCGCGGTGGTGAACCTCGCCGCCGGAACGTACAAGCAGGACGTCGTGACCAAGCGCGCCGGAGTCACCATCACCGGCCCGTCGAACGCCGTGGTGAAGGGGGCCGGCGACGCCCGGATCATCCAGGTGCAGCACGACTCGACGACGCTCAGCGGTTTCACCGTGGACGGGCTGCACGGGTCGTCCACCGATGTGTCGGGGTACCGCCTCAAGCTCATCTATGTCATGAGCACGACTCCCGGCAACGGGGTGGGCGGCCTGCGGATCACCGGGATGACGCTGAAGAACGCCGCCGACGAATGCCTGCGGGTGCGCTATCTGGTGACCGGCGCCGACATCTCCGACAACACGATCACCGACTGCGGGGTCAACGACTTCAAGTTCGGCGGCGGCGGCAAGAACGGCGAGGGCATCTACCTCGGCACGGCCCCCGAGCAGCAGGGGGCGAACGGCGCCCCGGACGCGGCCCCCGACATCAGCAGGAACAACCGCATCCATCACAACACCATCGCCACCCAGGGCAACGAGTGCGTCGACGTGAAGGAGAACTCGACCAACAACTACGTCGAGTACAACGACTGCAGCGGCCAGAAGGACTCCAGCTCCGGCGGCCTGGACGCACGCGGCAGCGGCAACATCTTCCGGTACAACACCATTCACGACAACGTCGGTTCGGGCATCCGGCTCGGCGGTGACACCGCGACCGACGGCATCGACACCAGTATTTACGGCAACACCATCACCGGTAACGCGGGCGGTGGCATCAAGTTCATGCGCACCCCGCAGAGTGCGGTGTGCACCAACACGATGAGCGGCAACACCGGCGGCGACGCGGTCGGCACCTACGGCAGCGAGTACGACCCGACGGGTGCGTGCCCCCAGTGAGCGGGCGCGGACCCGCGAGACGCGGGGTACTGACGGCTGCGGCCGGTCTGGCGGCGGTCGCGGCCACGGCGCCGCGGGCACACGCGGCCGGGCCGTCGGGCGGCGGCGCGGGGCCCTCGCGCTGGACGACGTCGTGGGCGACCGCGCAGACCGCGCCGACCGCCACGGACACGGTGGCGAGCGCCGGCCTGACCGACGGCACATGCGTCGCGAACGTGCGGCTGTCCGCGGGCGGAGCGGTCCGGCTGCGCTACGGGCACGCCTTCGGCACGCTCCCGGTCCTCGTCGGTCCGGTGACGGCGGGCGGCCTGCCGGTGACGTTCGGCGGGCGGCGGCAGGCGTGGATCGCCGCGGGCGCCTCGCTGACCAGCGACCCGGTCGCCGGTCTGCGTGCCGCCGAGGCGGCGAGGCTGACGGTGGAGACCCGGCTCCCCGGCCCCACCGGGCCGCTGTCCTTCCACCGCAACACCCACGCCTCGCACTCCGTCGACGGCGAGCACACCACCTCGGTGTTCCTGCTGACGGGCGTCGAGGTGACGGGCGCGCACGGGCCGGTGGTCGCGGTGCTGGGCGATTCCATAACGGAGGGCGTCGGCACCCCCGACGACGCCGATCTGCGCTGGCCCGACCAACTGGCCAGGCGGCTGCCCGGTTCGGCCGTCGCCAATCTCGGCATCAGCGGCAACCGGCTGCTGCTGGACGACGCCCGGTTCGGTCCGGGCGGGCAGGCGCGCTTCGACCGCGATGTGCTGTCGCTGCCCGGACTGCGCACCGTACTCGTCCACCTCGGCGTCAACGATCTCCAGCAGCCGCCGAGCCAGACCGATCCGGCGCTCGTCCTGGCCGGGTACCGGCAGCTGGTGCTGCGCGCCCGCAACGCCGGACTGCGGGCGGTCGGCGCGACCATCGCCCCGTTCGGCGGCTGGACCCGCTGGACGCCCGAACTCGAAGCGGTACGGCAGCGGATCAACGCGGCGGTGCGTACCGGCCGGGTCTTCGACGCCGTCGTCGACTTCGACGCCGCACTGCGCGACCCGGAACGTCCGTCCCTGATGCTGCCCGCGTACGACAGCGGCGACGGACTCCACCCCAACCCTTCCGGTCATGCCGCGCTGGCAGCGGCCGTCGACCGCCGACACCTCCTGTGAGGGCCGTATGACGAACCCAGGCACCACTCCGGGCGCCACCCGGCGCACCGTTCTCGCCGGGGCGGCGGCCCTCGGCGCGGCTGCCGCGCTGCCGCTGACGCTCACCGCCAGCGCGGGCACCGCGCACGCGGCGGACGCGGCCGCCGTCATCGACGACGCCGCCGCCCTGCGCACCCGTTGGCACACGCTGCTCACCGGCGGCCCCGGCCTCGACCCGACGGACCCGCAGATCGCCGCGGCCGTGGCCAGGATCGGCAAGGCCGCGACCACCTCGGTCAAGGGCCTCGACCCGGCCCGGACCGACGGGCTGTTCCCCGATCTGACCAGCACCACGCTCTCCAACCACGTGACGACGTCGTTCAAGCGGCTCGCCACGGTCGCGACCGCGTGGGCCGTCCCCGGCACCCCCCAGTACGGCGACACCGCGCTGCGCGATCTGCTGCTGGCCGGCCTCGACTGGATGCTGACGAACCGCTACGGTCCGGGCCACACCCGGTTCGACAACGACTGGGACTGGGAGATCGGCTCCGCGCTCGCCCTCAACGACGCGGCCGTGCTGCTGTACGACGCACTCGGGACGGAACGGCTGGGCCGGATCACCGGGGCCGTACGGCACTACACGCCCGACCCGAACCTCTGGCGGGCCGACCGGCAGATCGCGACCGGCGCCAACCGGGTGTGGATCTCCACCGTGGTCGCCGTCAACGCGGTACTCAGCGGCACGGGCGACGATCTGGCCCGGGTCCGTGACGCTCTTTCGGACGTCGAGGGATCGGGCGCCAACAGTGTCCTCGCCTTCAACGACGCGAGCGCCGCGGCGGAGGGCACCGGCGAGGGCTTCTACTCCGACGGTTCCTTCCTCCAGCACTACAAGCATCCGTACAACGGCGGGTACGGCAAGGAGCTGCTGAACAACCTCTCCCGGCTGCTGAACCTGCTCGCCGGTACGGCGTGGACGGTCACCGACCCCGACCTCGACAACATCCGCGGCTGGGTCGACGACGGCTTCGACCCGCTGCTGGTGCGCGGCGACGTGATGGCATCGGTGTGCGGGCGCGAGATCGCCCGCCCCAGCAAGCAGGGCCATGTGTCGGCGCAGACGGTCATCGAGGCGGTGGTGCGCCTGATCCCGAGCTTCCCCGGCGAGACGGCCGACCGGTTCACCGCCCTGGTCAAGCAGTGGATCGCCGAGGACACCTACCGGGACTTCCTGGCCGTCACCGACCTCGCCTCGCTGGTCGCCGCCCGGCAGGTCATCGCCTCCCCGGTGCCGGCCCGGGGGCCGCTGGTCGCGCACAAGCAGCACCCGCGCATGGACAAGGCTGCCCACCGCAGGCCGTCCTTCTCGCTCGGCATCTCCGCGTACTCGTCCCGGATCTACAACTACGAGTCGATCCAGAACGAGAACCTGCACGCCTGGCACCTCTCCGACGGCATGGTCCTGCTCTACACCGACGACCTCGGGCACTACAGCGAGGACTACTGGCCGACCGTCGACCCGGCCCGGCTGCCGGGCACCACGGTCATCGCGGGACGCCCGGCGGACGCGGCGGGTCAGCGGACCACCAGCACGGCCGACTGGGCGGGCGGCACCGCGCTGCCGGGCACGACGCTCGGCGCGTACGGCATGGAGCTGCGCGCGTACGGCAGTTCGCTGCACGGGCTGAAGAGCTGGTTCTGCCTGGACGACGTGATCGCCTGCGTCGGCTCGGGCATCGGCGCGGACGCGGGCACGGCCGAGACGGTGGTGGAGAACCGCAAGCTCCGCGACCCGCAGGCGGCCCTGCTCGTCAACGGCACGGCGGCGCCGACGGACGCCGGCTGGTCGGACCGCCTCGACGAGGTCCGGTGGCTGCATGTGGCCGGAACCGGCGGCTATGTCTTCCCCGAGCCCGTCACGCTGAACGGTCTGCGCGAGGAGCGCACCGCGACCTGGCGCGAGATCAACCTCAAGTACGGTACGGACACCTCGGTCACCCGCCCGTATCTGACTCTCTGGCAGGACCACGGCGCCGCGCCGAGCGGGGCGGGCTACTACTGGCTCCAGGCCCCGGCGGCCTCGGCCGAGCGGACGAAGCAGTGGTCGTCCGCGCCGCCGGTGAAGCCGATCGCCCGCTCCACCGCCGTGCACGCGGTACGCCGCTGCGCGGACGGGCTGGTCGCCGCGAACTTCTGGACCGCCGGCACCGCGCAGGAACTGACCGCGGACGGCCCGGCCTCGGTGCTGGTGCGGCCGGACGGGAAGACGGTGAAGGTATCGCTGTCCGACCCGACACAGCTGCGGTCCTCGGTCGTGCTGGACCTGGCACAGCGCGGACTGAGCGTCGTCTCGGCCGATCCGGGTGTCAGCGCGGCACCCACCGGAAACGGCATCCGGATCACCGCCGACACGGCCGGACGCCACGGTGCAACCCTCAACCTCACCCTGAAGAGGAGCTAGACCCTTGCTGTTCGACATGCCTCTGGACCGGCTGCGCGACTACCGGCCGGAGCCGGAGGAGCCGGCCGACTTCGACGCCTTCTGGGAGAAGACCCTCGCCGAGACGGCCCGCCACGACCTGGACGCCGTGTTCGTCCCGTACGACGCCGGATTCGCGACCGTCGACGTGTTCGACGTGACGTTCCGGGGCTGGGGCGGGCAGCCGGTGAAGGCCTGGCTGCTGCTACCGAAGGGGCGTTCGGGCCCGCTGCCCGCCGTGGTGCAGTACATCGGCTACAACGGCGGCCGGGGCATTCCGTACTCCTGGCTGACCTGGAGCGCGCTCGGGTACGCGCATCTGGTGATGGACAACCGGGGCCAGGGCGGTGGCGGCAAGAACACCGCGGACACCCCGGACATCGGTCCGGACGGGCACGGTTCCTCCTCCCCCGGCTTCCTGACCCGGGGCATCGAGGACCCGTACCGCCACTACTACCGGCGGCTGATCACCGACGCGGTGCGGGCGGTGGACGCGGCGAAGGCCCACGATGCGGTGGACGCCTCGCGGGTGGCGGTGCTCGGCGGCAGCCAGGGCGGCGGGCTCGCGCTGGCCGTCGCCGGGCTGCGGGACGACATCGTGGCGGCCGTCGCCGATGTGCCCTTCCTCTGCCACTACCGGCGTGCCTCGCAGATCACGGACGCCGGACCGTACGCGGAGATCGCCCGCTGGCTGTCCGGGCACCGCTTCCGGATCGACGAGGCGATGGAGACCCTGTCCTACTTCGACGGGGTCAACTTCGCGGCGCGGGCGACCGCCCCGGCGTGGTTCTCGGTCGGCCTGATGGACAAGATCTGCCCGTCGTCCACGGTGTTCGCCGCCTACCACCGCTATGCGGGTCCGGCACAGATCGAGGTGTTCACGTACAACGGGCACGAGGGCGGCGCCGAGTACGACCTGCCGCGCAAGCTCGGCGCGCTGCGCGGCGTGTTCGGCTACCGAGCCGACAGGGCCTAGCGGACCACGGTCACCGGCCCAGCGCCGCCATCGCGGCGTTGTGGCCGGGTACCCCGCTGACCCCGCCGCCGCGCACCGCGCCGGCCCCGCACAGCAGCACATTGTCGTGCGCCGTCTCCACTCCCCACCGGCCGGTGGACTCCGTGGTGTACGGGAAGGCGAGGTCCCGGTGGAAGATGTGGCCGCCGGGCAGCCGCAGATCCCGCTCCAGGTCGAGCGGGGTCTTCGCCTCGATGCACGGCTCGCCGTGCTCGTCGCGTGCCAGGCAGTCGGTGATCGGCTCCTCCAGGTGCGCGTCGAGTTCGGCGAGCGTCGCCGCCAGCAGCTCGGCCCGCGTCGCCGCGTTGTCGGCGGCGAAGAGCCGGGCGGGGGTGTGCAGGCCGAACAGGGTGAGGGTCTGGTAGCCGCGGGCGGCGAGGTCCGGGCCGAGGATCGACGGGTCGGTCAGCGAGTGGCAGTAGATCTCGGACGGCGGGGCGGCGGGCAGCCGGCCCGCCGCGGCGTCCCGGTAGGCGTCGGCGAGCTGCCCGTACCCCTCGGCGATGTGGAACGTTCCGGCGAAGGCCTCACGCGGGTCGACGGAGCGGTCACGCAGCCGGGGCAGCCGGGTGAGCAGCATGTTCACCTTCAGCTGCGCGCCCTCGGCCGGGGCGGGCGGTTCGTCCCCGAGGAGGGCGGCGAGCGCCTGCGGCGAGGCGTTGACGAGGACCTTGCGGGCCGCGACGACCTGTTCCGCCCCGGGTGAGCGTACGGTGACCTCGGCCCGTGTCCCGTCGGTGTCGATCCGGGTCGCCTCGTGCCGGACCCGGATCTCCGCCCCGGCCTCTCGGGCGGCGCGGGCGAGGGCGTCGGTGAGCGCGCCCATGCCGCCGACGGGGACGTCCCAGTCGCCGGTGCCGCCGCCGATGACGTGGTAGAGGAAGCAGCGGTTCTGGAGCAGCGACGGATCGTGCGCGTCGGCGAAGGTGCCGATCAGGGCATCGGTGAGGACGACTCCGCGTACGAGGTCGTCGGTGAAGTTCTTCTCGACGGCGACACCGATGGGCTCCTCGAAGAGCGTCCGCCAGGCCTCCGGGTCGTCGATCCGCTCGCGCAGGACGTCGCGGCCGGGCAGCGGCTCGGTGAGGGTCGGGAAGGCCCGTTCGGCGACGCGCCGGGTCATGCCGTAGAACCGCTGCCACGCCGCGTACTCCCGGTCGGAGCCGGTGAGCGCGGCGAAGGAGTCCCGGGTGCGGTCCCCGCCGACGAGCAGCCCGGTGGCACGGCCGCCGCGCACGGTCGGGGTGTACGAGGAGACGGTCCGCTTCCGTACGGCGAAGTCCAGTCCGAGATCACGGACGATCTTGGGCGGGAGCAGGGAGACCAGGTACGAGTAGCGTGACAGACGGGCGTCGACCCCGCCGAAGGGGCGGGTCGAGACGGCCGCTCCCCCGGTGATGGCCAGGCGCTCCAGGACCAGGACGGACTGTCCGGCGCGGGCGAGGTAGGCGGCGGCGACCAGACCGTTGTGGCCGCCGCCCACGATCACTGCGTCATAGCTGTCGGGTGCGGGCATGACCCTTCGTAGCACGGCAGGATCGCCCCTGGCCAGAGGCCGTGGTGCCCGGTCAGTGCGGCGACGCCCGCTGCCCGCGGCGCACCGCCGCGACCTGCCGGTACAGCTCGACGGCCTCCGTCCCGCGGCCGAGCTGCTCCAGGCAGTGCGCCTCGTCGTTGCGCGCGGCGAGGGCGTCGGGGTGGTCGGCGCCCAGGAGCCGCTCGCGGGCCGCTCCAACCGTGCGGTAGACGGTGAGGGCGTCGGCCCAGCGGCCGAGCCAGCCGAGGCCGACGGCGACCTCGCGGCGGCTGACGAGGGTGTCGGGGTGGTCGGGTCCCAGGACGCGTTCGCGGATCGCGCACACGTCGCGGGCTTCGGCGAGCGCGTCCTCCCAGCGGGCGAGGCGCCCCAGGTTGACGCCGAGGCCGTGGCGGGCGCGGAGCGTCTCGGGGTCGGTGGGGCCGCCCACCCTGGTCCGGTCCTCCACCAGGACGCGGTACAGCTCCAGGGCTTCCGCGCTGCGGCCCAGGCGGCCCAGGCTGATGCCGACCTCGTAGCGGGCGGAGAGCGTGTCGGGGTGGTCGGCGCCGAGCGACCTCGACCGGCACCGTGCGACCTCCAGGTACGTCTGCAGGGCCTCCGTCCAGCGCCCCAGCCTGCCCAGCGTGTACGCCACCTCGTAGAGCGTGACCAGGGTGTCGGGGTGGTCGGCGCCGAGCAGCCGGCTGCGGGCCGACGCCACCTCCCTGGCCATCCGGTACGAGTCCTCCAGGCGGCCGAGCCTGCTGAGGTTGAAGGCGAGGTTGTGGCGGCAGCGCAGGGTGTCGGGGTGGTCGGGGCCCATCGAGCGTTCCCGGGAGGCGAGAACCGCGGCGTACACCTGATGCGCCTCGAAGTGCCGGCCCAGCCGGCCCAGCACGAATGCCGTCTCCTGGCGGGCGGCCAGGGTCTCCGGATGGTCGGGGCCCAGGCTGCGCTCGCGGCCCCGGGCGACGCGGTCGAACTCCCGCAGGGCGTCCGAGGCGCGTCCGGTCCGGCTGAGGGTGAAGCCGATCTCGTACCGGCTGGAAAGGGTGTCGGGGTGGTCGGGGCCGAGGGCGTGCTCGCGTTCGGCGGCGACCGCGCGGTGCACCTCGCCGGCCTCCTCCCAGTGGCCGAGCCGGCCCAGGTCGAGTCCCGCGCTGTGGCGGCTGGCGAGGAGGGACAGCAGCTCCGGCGACGGGGTCGGGCGCTCGGCCCTGACCGGTGGCAGTTCGCCGGTGAGGCTGCGCAGGTCGGTGCCGGTGGTCCATTCGCCGGTGAGACCGGCGGAGTGGTCGGGCGGGGCGAGCCCGGGGTGGGTGCCGGTCGCCTTGTGCCCGGTGGTCATGCCGCGGGTCCAGGCCGGCAGCTGCTGCCCGGGGAGTACGACGGGAACGGGCGGTGCGAGCGGTACCGGCCCGGTGGGCGGCAGGTGAGGCTGCTCGCCGGTGCGGCCGGCGGCGATCCGCCGGCGCAGGTCGCCCGCGTCGACGGGCCGCTCCTCGGGGGTCTTGGCGAGCAGTTCCAGTACGACGCGGTCGAAGAAGCCCGGGAGCTCGGCCCGGTGGGTGCGCAGCGGCCGGGGCTGGGTGTCGCGGTGTCCGACGAGGACGGCCCAGGCGTCGTCGAGGTCGAACGGCGGTGCTCCGGTGGCGATCTCGTACAGCACGCAGCCCAGTGAGTAGAGGTCGCTGCGGTGGTCGACCTGGCCGCCGCTGATCTGCTCGGGCGACATGTAGTGCGGGGTGCCCATGGCGATGCCGGTGCCGGTGAGTCGGGAGCTGAAGCCGATGTCGTGGCCGAGCCTGGCGATACCGAAGTCGCAGATCTTCACCGTGCCGTCGGCCAGCCGCATGATGTTGGCGGGCTTGAGGTCGCGGTGCACGATGCCCTGCTGGTGGGTGTAGCCGAGGGCGTCGGCGACCTGTTCGGCGATGTCGACGACATCGGGCACCGGCAGTGGGTGCTGTTTGTTGTCCTCCAGGAGCTGGCTGAGATTGCGGCCGTCGAGGAGTTCCATGACCAGGTAGAGGACGCCTTCGTGCTCGCCGAAGTCGTGGACGACGGTGACGCCGCGGTGCTGGAGCGCGGCGGCGACCCGGGCCTCGCGGCGGAAGCGTTCACGCAGGACGCGGGTGAAGGACTGATCGTGCTGGGGCCCCATCGGCTTGAGGCATTTGACGGCGACATGACGGCCGAGCGACTCGTCGCGGGCGCGCCACACCTCGCCCATGCCTCCGCGCCCGATCAGATCGAGCAGTCGGTACCGGCTCTGGATCAGCCTGGTGTCCGCCATCGCCTGCTGTCGCCCCCGTCGTTACGCCTGTTTCCGCGCCCTCCCCGGCCCGTCCAGTATGGCGGCCCGGCTGCGCAGTTTGTACGGGGTGGGGCGGCTGCCGGGACCGAGCCGGGCCATCGCGTTCAGAATGTGACCGGGCGGCAGCTGCCAGCGGAGCCGGGCGGGGATGCAGCGCAGCGTGGTTCCCGCGGTGCGCAGGCGGCGGTCGACGGTGTGCGCCGGGGCGGCGGGTCTGCCGTAGAGCTCATGGGCGTACGGGGGCAGCGACTGGTAGGCGAGTGCCGCGACGCGCCGCCACAGCAGTGCCCGCGCCGGAACGAGCAGCGGGTGGACGGGGGGCCGGCGCAGGAAGTCGTCGACGTCCAGCGCGTCCGCGGACGCGGCAAGTCGGGGACGCACCCGCTCGAAGTAGGCGGCGAGTTGTGCGGTGGTGGCCGGCACGTCGGCGGGGTCGAGGCCGACGAGGCGGGCGCTGTGGCGGTGTTCGTCGATGTAGCGGTCGGCCTGGGCGTCGGTGAGCGGGAAGCCCGAGCGGCGTTCGACCTGGAGGTAGGAGTCGACCTCCGCACAGTGCACCCAGAGCAGCAGTTCCGGCTCGTCGACCCCGTAGGTCTCCCCGGTCTCCGGGTCGGTGGCCTTGATGAGCCGGTGGATCCTGCGGACCCGGGCACCGGCCTGTTCGGCGGCCTCGGTGGTGCCGTAGGTGATCGTGCCGACGAAGCCGGCCGTACGCATCAGCCGCCCCCAGGCGTCCTTGCGGAAGTCGGAGTTCTGCATCACGCCGCGTACGGCTCGCGGGTGCAGCGCCTGGAGGTAGAGCGCCCGCACTCCGGCGATCCACATCATGGGGTCGCCGTGCATCTGCCAGGTGACGGATTCGGGCCCGAAGAGCCCCGGGTCGGCGTCCACCATGCTGTTCGTACCTCCCGCTCGGCGACGTACGTACGCGAAGGATACGTGCGGACGCCGACACCTCCCATGGCTCCCGCGGGGGGTGCCGGGACGGTCCACTGCGGCGTTCACGGGGCCTACGGGACAGCCCTTAGGGCGACCTCCATGGCCGATTCGAGCGAATTACGTCCTTCGGCGCCGCTCGTGGGCGTCGGGGAGGAGCACTTTCTCGTCGATCCCCTCACCCGTGAAGTCGTGCCGTACGCGGGCGATGTGGTGCGGGCGGCCGACGTCCCGGTGACGGCCGAGGAGAGCGCCCTGCTGGCCGTGCTGGTGCGGGCGCTGACCATCACCGCCCTGCGGGCCGACGCCGGGGCGACCCCGGCCCCGAACCGTCCGCCGAACTGCTGCGGGCGGCGTGCTGGCGAGCGGCGCGCGACGGACTGCACGGCGAGACCATGGATCCGCGCACGGGGCGGCTGTCACCGGCCGACAGCCAGGTCCCGTCCCTGCTGCGCCACATCGGCCCCGCTCTGGAGGAGACCGGCGACCGGGAGACCGCCGTCGCGCTGCTCCGCCGGCTGACGGCCACCGGCACGGGCGCCGACCGGCAGCGCGCCGTCCACGCGCGCCGCGGTTCGCTTCTCGACGTCGTGGACGCGCTGGTGGCGCAGTCCCCGGCCGTCGGGCTGCGCCGCCCCCGGGCGGCCGGACCGGCGGCGCCGGCTTTCCGGACCGGCTCCGTGCGGTCGCCCGGATTGCGGTCGCCCGGATCAGGTGTGGGGGACGACGGCGACGGGGCAGCGCGCGTGATGGATGGCGGCCTGGGCGACGGATCCCAGGTGTGATGCCGGGGCGGGGTGGTGCTTGCGCCGGCCGACAACCAGCAGCCCGGCGCCCTGGGCGGCGCCCACGACGGCCTTGGCGGGGCTTTCGAGAACGATGCCGTCGTCCACCTCCACGTGCGGGAACCTGTCCCGCCAGGGGCGGAGGATCTGATCGAGTTGCTTCCGCGCGTCCAGAGCGATTTCTTCCGCCACGTCGTGATCCACGCCCCAGGGCGTGTACGCGGCCACCGGCAGGCTCTGGCCGTTGACGGCGCGAAGGGGCACGCCTCGCGCCGCAGCGGTGGTGAAGGCGAATTCGAGGAGGTGGTCGCAGGAGCCGTGCAGTTTCAGTGCCACCACGACACCGCCCTCCGCAGCCGGTGCGGGCGCGGGGTGCGGCCCCCGTCCGCCCGTCCCGGCGCGTACCAGCACCACCGGCCCTTCGGCCCGTGCCACGATGGGCATGCTGATGTCTCCGAGGAAGTAGCTCTCGACGGGCACGAGTCCGCGCGAACCGAGGACGGTCATCTCGGACTCCGCCGCCGCTCGCAGCAGCGCGTGCTGGGCGTCGTCGGCGACCAGGCTGCCGACGACGGGAAGGCCGGGGTGGCGCTTCTGGAGCTCCGCCCGCGCCTTGTGCACGATCCGCCTCGCCCAGTAGTTCTGATCCATCTCCGCCGGGACGTGGGCCGGCTCCGGCACCAGCAGCGGCCACGCGTGCAGGAGGCGCAGCGTGAGCTTGCGCCGCTCGGCTTCGTCGGCGGCCCAACGAGCGGCGGCAAGGCTCTCGGGTGAGCCGTCGAGGCCCACGGTGACGACTGGCTCCATGGCGACTGTCTCCGTCTCGTGAGTCCCGTGCGGCCTCGTGCAGGCCGCAATGACGGCGAGCGGAGCCGCCTGCCCGGCCTGCTGTCGTCCTTGTGCGTCCGGCCGTGATCGGCCGGACGGGGTGAGCGGCCGTCGATGGTGCGAGCATCCGCGCCGGAGAGCCGATCACGGCTTCTTCTCATTCGAGAAGTACCGCAAATCTCCTGATGCCGCATGCCGACCCGGGTGCGGCAGAACCCGTGCGGCCGGGGATTCCCGCACGGCTCTGCCCCAATGCCTCACGGGCCGGTGGCTGCGGGAAGTCCGGACGTCGTCGGTGCGGTGGGCGACGGGCCGAGCGGATCGGGACCGGTCGGCCCCGAGCGGCCCAGGCGGGCCGCCCCGGCTCGCCGGTGGGCCGACGGGCCCGGTGCCGCTCGGCCCCGCGGGATCACCGCATCCCATCCCGTGCGACGGCACGTCACGCGTGGCACGTTGGGTACAGCGACATGATGAGGAAACGGCGGCGACCATGCGAGCTCACCTCGGCGATCAGCTTGTTGTCGAAAGCCCGGCCACCGGCGCCGGCAGGCGCGACGGCGAGATCGTCGGCCTGCACCACGAGGACGGAACCCCTCCCTACGACGTGCACTGGTCGGACACCGGGCAGGTGACGCTCGTGTTCCCCGGGCCCGACGCCCATGTCCGTCACGTCGGGGACAAACCACCCCCGCCGGCCATGGTGGCCGGGGACGGTACCGGGTCCGCCGGGGCCCGGCCCGACGGGGCATCCAACCCCGGCGACATCGGTCGGCGCTTGGCCATGGAGCGCGAGCGACAGGGGCTCAGCCGCGCAGAAACGGCCCACCGCGCCCGCATGGCGCCGGACTACCTGGCCTACCTCGAACAACGACCGGCCGACCCGAGTCCGGCGAGTCTCATCAGCCTGGCCGACGTGCTCGGCACCACCGTGGAGGCCCTGCGCGGAGGCGGCATCGATCTGCCACCCGGCCGGGGCCGGGCGCCCCTGCATCCCCGACTGGAGGACCTGACCCCCGACGAATGCCGCGCCCGGCTCTCCACGCACGGCGTGGGACGCATCGCGGTGTCGGAACCCGACGGCCCGGCGGTCTATCCGGTGAACTACGAGGTCATCGATGACACGATCGCTTTCCGGACCACGCCCGACCTGGCGCCCGTGAGAGGCGGGGGAACAGATGTCGCATTCGAGGTCGACCACGTGGACGAGGCCATGAGCCAGGGCTGGAGCGTGCTTGCCGTGGGCCCGGCCCGGATCGTCACGGAGCCCGACACCCTGCGGCGGCTTGCCGAGGGCGCCCACACCACGCCCTGGGCGGGGGGCGACCTCACGACGTGGGTGTCGATCCGGCCCACGCGCCTCACCGGGCGGCGCATCGGTCCGGCCTGATCGGTGAACCGACCGGCAGCGGACCGCCGCCGGTCCGGTGGCCTCCCAGGCCACGATCCGGTCCTGACCGCACAGTGGTCCCGGCAGCCCGCTCGGCGCTGACACTTGACTTCGGGGGTGGTCTCCTCCGTAACGTCGTCCCATGTCGGACGAGAAGAGCTCGGGCACGCCCGGAAAACTGCCGCGCTCGCTGTACGAGCGGGAGCTGTACCGGCTCCAGACCGAGCTGGTGAAGCTTCAGGAGTGGGTACGCGCCGAAGGCGCCCGGCTCGTCGTGGTGTTCGAGGGACGTGACGCGGCGGGCAAGGGCAGCACCATCAAGCGCGTCACCGAGCACCTCAATCCCCGAGTGGCACGTATCGTCGCGCTGCCGCGGCCCACCGAGCGCGAGCGCGGCCAGTGGTACTTCCAGCGCTATGTCGAGCACCTTCCGGCGGCGGGGGAAGTGGTCCTGTTCGACCGGAGCTGGTACAACCGCGCCGGCGTCGAGCGCGTCATGGATTTCTGCACCATGGAGGAGCACCAGCGGTTCCTTCGCCAGTGCCCGATCTTCGAGCGCATGCTGGTGGAGGACGGCATTCTGCTGCGCAAGTACTGGTTCTCGGTCAGTGACGCGGTGCAGCAGGAGCGGTTCCGGCGCCGGCTGCGGGATCCCACACGCCGGTGGAAGCTCTCGCCGATGGACCTGGAGTCGATCACCCGCTGGGAGGCCTATTCGCGGGCGAAGGACGACATGTTCATCCATACCGACATCTCGGAGGCGCCGTGGTACGTCGTCGAGAGCGACGACAAGCGCCGGGCCCGGCTGAACATGATCGCCCATCTCCTGTCGACCGTGCCGTACGAGACGGTCGCTCCGCCGGTGATCGAACTGCCCCCGCGGCCTCCGGCCACCGGGTACCAACGGCCGCCGAGAAGCCTGCAGACGTACGTGCCCGACCACGCCTCGCGGCTCGGGAAGTGAGGCGAGGCGGGACTCGCACGATCGGGCCGCGAGAGGTACGACGGCCACCGGGCCGCTCCGGCCGGACACAAAACGTTCGGCCCTCGTCGTGGACCGGCTGGACCGCACGCACGATGTGCTCCTCGGCAACGGCAGGACGGGCGTCGAATGTGCGCGTCGCCGCCCCGGCGCCCGGTTGGCCCATGAGGCGCGTCGGGCGATAGTGGAGGGACCGGGCAGCCCGGTCACACCCGCGATCGGGCAAAAAGGGTGACTCGGCCGGCAGGGCCGCGGAGTGCTCCGGGATCGCAGAGCCTGCCCTCCCGGGGCCGGACGGGCCCGCGGCAGGGCCGGACGGCCCATGTCCGCGTACCGACTGCCCGGCGATGCTGACACCGGAGACCACAGAGGAGGCCGCCGATGAACGCTTCTCCGACTCGCATCACGGCAGCTCTGCCCGCCGAGTACCGTGCCCGTCTGATGGGGATCGGGCAGGAGGTCAATTTCGCCCAGGGAACCCGTCTTTTCCAGGAAGGGGATCACGCGGACCGCTTCTGGATCCTGCGCTCGGGCACCGTCACCCTGGACATCCGCGTGCCGGGCAGTGTCCCGGCAGCGATCGAGAGCCTGGGTTCCGGCGAACTGGTCGGCTGGGCCTGGCTGTTCAAGCCCTACATCTGGCACCTCGGGGCAGAGGCGATGACCCCTGTCCGTACCCATGAGTTCGACGCGGAGACGGTGCGCACGATGATGGCCGCGGATCCCGCCTTCGGTTCGGCCATCGGCCATTGGGTCGGTGAGGTCCTCGCCCACCGGTTGCAGGCCACCCGGATCCGTCTGCTCGATCTCTACGCCCCTCATGGCAGCGGTGGGTTCATGTGAGTGCGCCGTCGTGCCACCACCCAGGAGTCATGCCCGAGGAGCACCCATGGCCGCGTCCCCGTACACCGTCGATGACGTCATGACCCACACGGCCGTGGCCATCGGTCGCGATGCCTCGTACAAGGAGATCGTCGAGCTGATGCATCGGTGGCGGGTCAGCGCCGTGCCGGTCCTCGAAGGCGAGGGCCGCGTCGTCGGGGTCGTCTCCGAGGCGGACCTGCTGCCGAAGGAGGAGTTCCGGCAGGACGACCCGACGCTGCCCGGCCAGTTGGAGGAGGCGTCCAAAGCCGACGCCGTGCTGGCCGAGGAGCTGATGTCGAGTCCGGCCGTCACCGTTCACGCCGACGCCACCCTTGCCGAGGCCGCCCGCATCATGGTGCGCAAGCGAGTGAAACGACTGCCCGTCGTGAACGATCTCGGCATGCTGGAGGGCGTGGTGAGCCGCAGCGACCTCCTGAAGGTGTTCCTGCGCCCGGACGAGGAGATCGGCGAGGAGATCCGATCCGCTGTCATCGCCGAAATGTCCCCTCCGCATCAGGTGGAATGCACTGTGCTGGACGGTGTCGTCACTGTTCGAGGGCCTGTCCGGGACCGTGCTCTGGTGCCACTGCTGGCGAGGGCCATCCGCGCGGTCGAAGGCGTCGTGGACGTACGCATGGAGCTTGACTGAAGCGACCCGGAGGGCGGCTTCCCGGGTCGCCCGGAGCATGCGGACCGGCCCGGACGGCAGCTCGACCGCGACCGAGCCGTCCGCCGCACTCCGCCGTACGCGGATGCTGTGTACGCAGTTGCCGTACGCGGATCCAGCCCCGCCGGGCACCTCGCGGCGGGTCAGCCGGGCACGAGCACGGCGGCGCCGCTGACCCGGTCGGCGGCCAGGTCCGTCAGCGCCCGGTCGGCACGGCTCAGCGGATACGGGCTGACGGTGACCCGTATGCCGATCCGCGCGGCCGTGTCCAGGAAGTCGCGTCCGTCCTGCCGGGTGTTGGCGGTGACGCTGCGCAGATTCCGCTCCTGGAAGAGGTGGCGGCGGTAATCGAGCACGGGGATGTCGGTGAGATGGATGCCCGCGACGGCGAGCGTTCCCGAACGGTCCAGTGCCTCCAGTGCCACGGGCACCAGATCACCTACCGGTGCGAACAGGATCGCGGAATCCAGTGGTTCGGGCGGGCGGTCGTAGGCGCCGCTCACCGAGGAGGCGCCCAGGTCGAGGGCGAGTTCGCGGGCGCGTGCCGAACGGGTCAGCACGTGCACCCTCGCTCCTTCGGCCAGGGCGACCTGCGCCGCCAGATGGGCCGAGGCCCCGAAGCCGTAGATCCCGAGCCGGCCGCCGGGCGGCAGGGCGCTGCGGCGCAGAGCCCGGTAGCCGATGATCCCGGCACACAGCAACGGCGCCAGCAGCGCGGCGTCCTGGTCGTCCGGGAGCCGGTAGGCGTAGTCCCCCGGAACGAGGGTGACATCGGCGAAACCGCCGTCCGCGTCCCAGCCGGTGTAGAGGGAGGCCGGGCAGAGGTTCTCGCGACCGGCCCGGCAGTAGCGGCAGTGGCCGCAGGTATTGCGCAGCCACGCCCCACCGGCTCGGTCGCCGACCCGGAACCCCGTGACGGACGCGCCGACGGCGGTCACGCGGCCGACGATCTCATGGCCGGGAACGGTCGACGCCCGGTGCGGGCGCAGGTCGCCTTCGGCAAGGTGCAGGTCCGTGCGGCAGACGCCGCACGCCTCCACGCTCAGCAACAGCTCACCGGGCCCCGGCGAGGGCACGGCACGCCGCACGGGCACCAGTGGGCCGTCCGCGATCGGACCAGGACTCTGAACAGCCCACCCGGTCAGCACGTTCGAAGCCGGTGTCCCGACCATGTTCCCAGCCTGGCGCCGGCCGACGGGCCCGGCAAACGCAGGCCGGGCAAGCCGGCTCGGCAGGACTGCGCCGCCATGGCGCCGATGTGGTCGTCACCGACCCCGGCGAGCTGCTGCCCCCGGAGAGGATCGAGGCCAGGACCCGGAAGGGTCAGCCCGGCCGTGCACCAGGCTGCCGAGGGGCGAACCGTGACCGGTGCGAGCCAGGTAGTGGTAGCCGACCGTCACCCCGGCACCGGCCCTCGACGGGCGCCTCTGATCAAGTGATCCCTTTGATCAATCGGTCAAGAATGAGGAACGAGGACGACCGGGCAGTGCGCGTGGTGCAGGACAGCATGCGTCACGCGGCCGAGTGGCGAGCCGACGGGGTGGGAACGCCGACGTGATCCGATGACGATCAGGTCGGCGTCGGCGGTCGCTGCCACCAGCACCTCGGGGACGGACCCGGCACGAACGACGTGTTCGGTCACCGTGAGGTCCGGGAAGTCCTTGCGTACGGGCGCGACGAGCCGGGCCGTCGCGGTCGCCCGATCCGCGGCAAGCCGGTCCACACCGTCGAACATCGTCGCCATGCTGCCGACGTTCTCGAGGAGGACCCATGTGCTGAGCACCCGGAGCGAGACACCTTCCCGGGCGGCCAGAGCGGCGGCGACGCGCAGCGTTTCCTGGTCACGCTCGTCCCGGACGGCGGCCAGCACGACACCTGCCGGTTCACGGTCCTCACCGCCAGGCACGACGACCACCGGGACCTGGGAGCGCGCGGCCACCCGGAGCGAGTCCGAACCGACCAGCAGGAACGCGAATCCGCCGCGTCCACGGGAGCCCACGACGATCGTGGCATCGGAACCGGCTGCGGCGAGCAGGCATGCTGTCGTCTCGTTCTCGCACACGGCTGTCGTCACGGGGACGCCGGGAGCAAGTCGGCGTACGAGTGCGGCAGCCTCTTCCAGCACACCTTCCGCGAAGCCGTCGATCCGCTGGATATCCTCCCGGGAGAGATACAGACCTCCGTGGCTCGTCCCGGTGGCGTACACGATCCGCAGCGGCCCACTGCGAGCAGCGGCCTCTCCCGCGGCCCACCGCACGGCCCGCGTCGCATGGTCGGAACCATCGGTGCCGACCACGACCGGTCCCGTCACGGTCACGCTTGATCGAGTGCTGTCCATGGTCTCTCCTCGGTCTCTCCTCGAAGTCATGAGTGCCGATCCGCCGGCGTCTTCGCAACCGCTCGGACGGCTCGGCCTCCACCTCGTCCCGCTCCGTCTCCCACCCCGGCACCTGATGCCGTCATCCAAGCGTGGTCCGGATCGGTACCGTGGCGCCAGCCGACCCCGTGCCTGCGGGCAGGAGCGGAGGCCATCGTCCTGTCTGCGCCGTGCGGCCCGCGGCATGGGCCGGCCCGGGGCCGGGTGTCGTCCGCCGGGGAAGGCCGCCCGTCTTGTGACGAGGATCGATACATGGCACTAGCTGATGTTCCTGACCTGTAGTGATCCCAAGTAGCTTCAGCACCTCGGAGGCCGGAATCAGAGAGATACGTGGCATATCCGCCGGGTCCGGGGCAGGTGGTGCTTCCCCGGTCATGCCGCAGGTGTACACATCACCGGCCGGCAGATCGCCCTGCGCGGCCCGTACCAGGCAATGATGCGGGGCGGTATCGACGGTGCGGCCCTGTCACGATCACGTTGTCGGCGCACAAGAACCAGGCGAGCCAGGGCCACGACATCTCTCCGGACTCCGTCGAAGGGAAGCGCTGAGGCGTGTCGTCACACTTCCGTCGTGGCCCTGACTGTATTCAGCGGTCATGGACCGACCGAGGCCGTTGTCAGCCGCGAGTGACCTGCAGGCTGCACGTGACCTCCGCGTCGGGCATGACGCCGTTGTTGCGCGCGGTGATCGTGAACCGCTTGGTGCCCGGGGCGGTGGGGACTCCGGTGATGCCGCCGGTGTCCTTGTTCAGGCTCAGTCCGGCGGGCAGCGCGCCAGATGTGACCTCGTACCGGACCGTACGGGGCGAGCTAGAGGTGACCTTGAACGCGTACAGCTCACCCACGCGGCCGTTGGCCGGCTCCGGTGTCGTGAAACCGGGCTTCGGCGCCCGCACCGGCTGAGCCCGGCCGACCGGACTGCCGGACGAGTCCAGCTCCTGCAGCGACCACTCCTCCCCCTCGGCCATCTCGCTCAGGTGCCAGTTCTTCTTCTCGTCGGTCATGAGCTGCTGCTGGGCGGGCGTGAAGGCGCCGGCCTCGATGGCGGAGTTCCAGATCCGTACCGCGGTGAGGACCTCTGCGGTGTTGGATCCCTTGGCGAGACTGTCCGTGCTCGTCTCGAACCAGCCGAAGTTCGCGCCGATCGACGCGCCGAGGGCCAGGTTGTGCTCGACGCCGAGCGTGCTCGTGCCTCCACCGATCGGCAGTGAACCACCCATGGCGGGCAGGAAGTTGGCCCGGTAGAAGTTGTTGTTCCTGATCACCTGCGCGTAGTTGGAGTCGGACCAGCCGATGCCGCCCCAGCTGATCCGCGACTGGGCGAACCACGAGTTGGACGACGGGTTGGACGCCTCGCAGATGAAACCGTCCTGGGAGTCGAGCCGGCGACAGATCCCGTTGACCAGGTGAGCGAAGCCCTGGCCGCGCCAGCCGCTCCAGGACACCTCCTCCAGCCCGTCGTACGAGATGCTCCGGACGCCGGTGGTGTTGGCCATCGTGGCAAGGCGGGTGGCGATCTCGTCGATGACCGGCAGGTCGCCTCGTGCACCGCCGTACTGGTTCTCGCTGACCCGGGTGGCGTCGGCCCCGGCGGGGTGGGCCGCCGCCGCCGATCCCCACTGCGCCCGGCTGATGCCGGTGAACTGCCACTCGCCGGCGCCGGCCTGCGTCACACCGGAGTATGTGAGGAACTCGTCGCCGATGCGCAGCCGGCGGCCGATGACGTGACCGCCGCCGCCGGAGTCTCCGTCGGCGTACAGGGTCGTGTCCGACGCGGCCAGAGCGCGGGTCAGCTGCACGGTCGCGCCGACCGTGAGCCGCATGTCGGCCGGTGCGGGAGAGATGTACGGGTCATCGGCCTGGATGAAGTTGGACAGGGTGTGCACGCCGACCCGCATGCCGCCCGCGGCGGCGGTCGCCACCAGTTGAGCCGCGGCGGCGTCCGAGCCGCCGAAGCCGCTGTTGAACCGGTAGTGCCCCGTCGACTTCCAGGGACCGGCTGCGCCCTGCACGGAGTAGACGTTCTTGATGCCCGCCTGCTTCGCGAACTTCATGGCGTCGGAGAGGTTCGAGGTGCCGAGGGACGACAGGGCCAGGAACGGCTGCCGGGTCGCCCGGGACGTCTTCTGCCACTGCCCGTCGATGGTCGGGTACGGCAGGTGCTCGCCCTGCGCGATCTGGCTGAGCACGGTGAGCACGAGATCAGGGGTGCTGCCGTACACGGCCAGCTTCGATCCGAGGATCCGGCCTTCGAAGCCCGGCAGCGGGCCGATCCGGATGCCGTCCTCGCGGGTCCGTACGGTGCTGTAGTCGTAGGAGTAGGCGCGCAGAATGCTGCCCCACGATGTCTTCGCCGCGGCGCCCCACTCGTTCTGCGTCCCGGCCTCCCCGTACGGCTTCGACTGCACCTCCGAGCCGAACCCGTACGCGTCGAACTCCTTGGGCCAGCCGCCGACGGTCTTGTCGTTGAGCGGGGTGATGCCGAGGGCGAAGCCGCTGTCGCGGACCACACCGACGGCCTCTCCGACGGTGTCGGTGACGCTGGTGGTCAGCGGCCCCCACAGCAGGGTCCGCACGTCCACGCCCGCTGCGGCGTCCAGACCGACGACCTCAAGCGTCGCGTACGTCGCGTGGTTGACGACCTTGACCTCGACCGTCGCCTGGTCGCCGCTGAACACCAGCATGTGCCGGTCCTGCCGGGAGACCCTCACCTGGGTGGGGGTGTCCTGGTGTCCGTCGCCCAGGACGACGGACACCAGGGGGAGCGACTTGCCCGCCGGCAAATGGTCGGTTCCCGTGCGTATGTCCTTCAGTTCGACGACCCGGCCCGCCGGGTCGAGACCCAGCGACAGGAATCCCGCCCTGATCCGTAACGGGCGGCCGGCCTGTTCCGTAAACGCCGGCCCTGCTGCTGCCGCCGGCTGGGCGAGGGCCGGCGTCGCGATCAGCGCCAGCGAACTGACACCGCCAGCGATCAGGAAGTTTCTTCTGTCCACAATTCCTCCAAATCGACATGTGTCGATATGTCTCGTGCTCTACGTGGAGGGTGCAATCGGTTGTGCAGTGGTGCCGACCGGCGCCGTCACCGGCCGGCACCACGTCTCAGCGGCGCAGCAGGTTCGTCGCCGGGCTCGCGGCCCGGACCTCGATGCGCCGGAGCGAATAGCCGAAGGACGACGTGCGCTTGATGCCCTGCATGCGGATGTACCGGCCCGACACGGGAGCGAAGGTGAGATCGTCCACGCGGGCGCCTGCGGGCTTGTCCCGGACGGCGGCGGCTGTCTTCCAGTTCGACCCGTCGTCGGAGACCTGGATGCCGTAGTCCTTTGCGGACGCCGTCTCCCAGTCGAGCAGGACGCGGCGGACCGTCTGTACCTGGCCCAGGTCCACCTGGATCCATTCGCCGTCACGGTAGGCACTGGCCCAGCGGCTCACCGGGTCACCGTCAGTGGCGTTCTCCGGTCCCAGGCTGGGCACTTCGGACGACGACGCGGTGGTCGGCCGGTGCAGCGCCAGATCCGCTGCGTCGAAGACGCGCATGCTCCACAGCGCGAAGCCGTCCTGCTTGCGGGCGGCTTCGGTGCCGACGAGACGCACGTACCGGGCGGTGACCGGCTCGAAGGTGAGCGTGTCGGATCCCGCGGACGCGCGGTCCGTGCGGTGGGCGACCGTGGTCCAGGTCGTGCCGTTGCCGGACACCTGGATCGCGTAATCACGGCCGTGTGCGGGCGCCCAGTCCAGGTCGGCCTTGGTGACGGTCTGGGGGCGGCCGAGGTCCACGCGGAGCCAGGCGTGATCTCCCGGGCCGCTCTGCCACTTGGTGGTGCTCACCCCGTCGAACGCCGCGTCGGCCGTGCCCGCGGACGCGGACGCCGGCTTGCCCGCACTCAGCTCGCTGTTGGCCGGGGTGGCGAGTGTCGTGGCGACCTCGGTCAGCCCCGTACCCACGCCGAGCTTGCGCACGGTCGACATGAAATCGCTGTACGGGACACCCGAGTTGGCGCCGCTCCACATCTTCTGCGCGAGGACCCCGAAGGTGGGCTCGACCAGCTCGTGCACGTCGAGTTCGGTGTAGCTGGACTTGGTCAGGTCGTTCCACACCGAGGACATGGCGCCGAGGAGTTGGGGGTCCTTCGGTGCGACGCTCTGGCCGTCGGGGAAGACGTTGGGTTCCCAGTTGTCGTAGAGGTACTTACCGTCCAGGCCGTGGCCGTGGTAGTAGCTCGCGAACGGGACGATGTAGAGCAGGGCGTCGTTGGTGTTGATGAACGAATAGCCGTCCTTCTCGGCGGCCTGCGGGCCGTACCACGAGTTGTTCCAGCTGTTGAGGGTGACGTCGCGGTCGAAGCCCTCGGTGTTCGACGTCATCAGGGACAGGCTGCCCCAGGCGCGCGGATGCTTGCCGAGCGTGCGGATGTGGGCGGCGATCTCGTTGAAGTAGCTCTTGTAGCGGGGCTTGTCCGACCGGTACTCGTCGGCGCCGAAGTGCACGTCCGGGCCGCGGAACCACGGCGTGAACTCGTCGAACACCGACTTCATGAACGCGGTGGTCTCCGGCTTGGACAGGTCCAGGTGGTCGGAGTCGCCGTTGTTGAGACCCAGGGATGGCTTGAACCGGATGAACGCGAGCGAATGGGCGGGGGCGTCGAACTCGGGGACGAGCGTGACGCCGTTGGCGGCTGCGGTGTCCTCGAAGGAGTCCCAGTCGTGCCGGCCGTACGCCCCGTCCTTCGAGGCCAGGCCGGACAGCGCGGGGTTGTCGGTCTTGAGCCGGAAGCCGGCCTGGGCCTCGCTCCAGGGCCGGTCGCCCTTGAACCCGTTGTCGTTGAGGTGGATCTGGAACTCATTGAGCTTGAACCAGCCCATGAGGCGGATGTAGTCGCGGATGAAGTCCGCGGTGAAGAAGCGCCGCCCGACATCCAGCGTGAAGCCCCGCACCTTGTAGTTCGGCCAGTCCACGGCAGTGCCCACGGGGACGGAGTCACGGCCGTCGCCGAGCAGCAGGATCTGCAGGAGCGTACGGGTGCCGTAGTAGACGCCCTTCGCGGTCGGCGCGGTGATCCGCACGTTCTCGCCGGTGACCGTGAAGGTGTAGCCCTCTTCCTTGAACCGGGCGCTGTCCACCGCTTCGGGCAGGGTGGGATCGACCGAAAGCACGATGTCGCCGCTGTGCGGGTGGCGCGGCGACAGGGCCGGCTTGCGCCCCGTGACCTGCTCGATCTCGTCGGGGAGGGTGGCGAGTTGATCGCGCAGACGGTCGCGGTGCGCTCCGGCGAACACGATGCGGCTGTGCCGGCCCAGCTCGAAGAATCCGGTGCGGCCCTGCCACTTCTGGAGGGCGGGCACCACTGCGGGCTCTGCGTTGACCAGGTCGGGGGCGGCGCTCGCCGGTGTCGCGGGAGCGGCGAGGGCGAGCAAGGAGAGCATTGACGCGAGAAGGCACAGCAGCTGTCCTGGACGCACTCTCATGTAACGCTCCAAGCGTTCTCGATGGATTCGTTCCTGGAGGTTCGTGCGGGTGACGCGACGGGGAGCAGGTGCCGGCCGTGCCGTGCCCCGACCGAGGCCGGGGCACGGCACGGCAGCGGTCACGGCCGGGTCGTCATCTTGTAGGTGGTCTTCGCGTCGGCGATGATCCCGCCGTTCCTTGCCGTGATGGTGAACTTGCTGGTGCCGGTGGCGGTCGGGATTCCGGTGATGCCGCCGGTGTCCTGGTTGAGGGTCAGGCCGCGCGGGAGGCGGCCGTCGGTGACCTCGTAGCGGATGGTCCGCGGAGTCGTCGAGGTCACCTTGAAGGCGTACAGCTTTCCGACCCGGGCGTCCGCCGGCTCCGACGTGGCGAAGCCCGGTGTCGGGGCCTTGATCGACTGCGGGTCACCGATCGGCTGACCGGACGTGTCCATCTCCTGCAGCGTCCACTCGGCGTCCGGCGTGACCTCGCTCAGGTGCCAGTGCCTGCTCGCGACGCCCAGCTGCTTCTTCTGCTCGGCAGTGAACGCGCCGGATGCGCGCGCGGACTCCCACATCCGGACGGCGGCGAGCAGCACGGCGGTGTTCTGCCCGGACTGGAGGCTGCTCACGCTGGTCTCGAAGTTGATGCCGGCGTCGAGGGATGCCGCGTGCGCCAGGGTGTCCTCGATCTTCTGCAGGCCGTCGCCGCCCGAGAGCCCCTGCTGGCCCATCATCCCGGGCAGGTAGTTCGCCCGGTAGAAGGTGTTGCTGCGGATGATCTGGGCGTAGCTCGTGGGGCCGATCTCACCCCAGCTCGCCCTGGACTGGGCGTCCCAGGTGTTCGACGCGAGGTTGCTGCACTCGGTGATGAAGTTCTTGGTGGTGACCTGCCGGTGGACGCCGTTGACGAGCCGTGCGAAGCCGTAGCCGCCCCAGCCGTTGTAGCCGGTGCCTTCAAGCCCGTCGTAGGACGTGGCGTGGACGCCGCTGGTGTTGTAGGCGGTGGCCAGCCGGGTCGCGATCTCGTCGGTGATCGGCAGACCGGCCAGCGCGCCGCCGTAGCCGTTCTGGATGAGCCGGGCGACGCTGGTACCGGCCGGGTAGTCCTTGGCGGCCGAGGACCACTGTGCCCGGCTCAGGCCGCTGACCTGCCACTCGGTGTTGCTGACCTTGGTGACGGAACCGTAGGTGATGAACTCGTCGCCGATGCGCAACCGTTGACCGTCGACGCCGGAGGCCAGCAGGCCGTTGGCATCCACGTACAGCGTGGTGTCCGACCCGGCCAGCGGGCGGGTGAGCCGGGCGGAGCCGCCCACCGCGAGCCGTGGATCGGCCGGCGCCTTCACGTACGGGTCGTTGGCATCGATGAAGGTGGACAGGGTGTGCACTCCGACCTCGATGCCCTCCTTCGCCGCTGCGGCCACCAACTGGGCGGCCGCCGCGTCCGATCCGCCGAAGGAGCCGTTGAACTGGTAGTGCCCGTGCGACACCCACGGCCCGTTGCCGCTGATCGCGTAGATGTTCCGCACCCCGGCCTGCACGGCGAGCTTGGCGGCCGCTGTGACGGTGCCCGTGTTGAGGTCGTGGACCCAGAAGTGGGTCTGCGAGGTGCGCTGGGCCGCCTTCTGCCACTGGCCGTCCAGGGTGGGGTACGCCTGGTCGTGCTCCTTGGCGATCTGGCTGAGCACGGTCAGGGCGAGATCCGGCGCACTGCCGAACAGGGCGATCTTCGACCCGACGATCCGGCCCTCGGGCGCGGGCAGCGGGCCGAGCGGCATCTCGTAACCATTGGTGCGCTGCCGGACCCGTGCCTTGCTGTAGTCGTAGGTGGTGGCGCGCAGGACGCTGCCCCACGTGGTCTTCGCGGCGACGTTGCTCGCCAGCCACTCGTCCTTCACACCGGTCTGCAGGCCGTACGGATTCCATACGAGGTCAGGGCCGAACCCGTACGCCAGATGCTCGTTCGGCCACCCGCCCACCGTCTTGTCGTTCAGCGGCCGGACCCCCATGACGAAATCGGAGTTGGCGACCACACCGACCGTCTCACCGATGGTGTCGTCGAGCATCGTCGGCAGCGGACCCCACAGCAGCGTCTGCACATCCACACCCGAGGCGGCCGTCAGGCCGACGACTTCAAGTGTGGAATGCGTGGGAAACCCGACGGCCTCTACCTGGATCGTCACGCTCTCGCCGACGAACTCCAGGACCTGCCGGTGGTGCGCCCGGTCACGCGACACGACCCGCACCTTCGCGGGAACCACGTGCTTGCCGTCGGCCACCACGCTGACCAGCGGCACAGGGGTGTCCTTGGCCAGGTGGTCGGTGCCGTCACGCAGGTCCACCAGGCTGTCCACGTACCCGGAGCCGCTGATGCCCACCGACAGGAAGCCCGCCCCGATCCGCAGCGACGAGGACGTCTTGGTCCTGGCCGTTCGCGCGGCATGCGCGGGGCCGGCGGCCATGGCCACGGCCGTGGCCGAACTCAAGCCGCTGGCAACCAGAAAGCGACGCCTGTCCACATGTCCTCCTAGGTGAAGTGACTCTCGATGACGCGCGGGATCGCTGGTCGACTGCCCGCGAACAGCTCATAGGGGCGCAAGGCCGGCAAACGTCGAGCGACGAACGAAGTCACCTGGATAGTTCGTATTCTTCAACGAAGATGGTTCGCGCTGTTCCGAGGAGCGGGATCGGCGGACGGCCGTGAGCCGGAGAGCCCATAGGCCTGCCCGTGCAGGGAAGTGCGCTTGCTTCTCCTGTGTAACTACCGCAGCACAAGTGCGGTCTAGCGTGCACGGCACGGAAGTGGCCGTCAAGGCTTAGTTCGGATCTATTCCCGGTGACGCGGGTGCTCCGCAGGGCGGTCCGAGCACCCCTGTACGGGCGGCCAGGGAGGTATCTTGGGGGCCCAGCACTTGGCATTCGTGATGGCATGCATCGGATACATGGAGCAACATGACTGGATCTTCCCGGCCCGCGTCCACGGCATCGGAGACGGAGACTGAGGCGGCTCCCTACCGCCCCGGCTACGAGGTCGCGGCGGAGCGCATCCTGGAGTACGTCGCCCGGCAGGGGATGGGGCCCGGCGACCGGCTGCCGACGGAGAAGGATCTGGCGGCCGAAGTGGACATGAGCAGGACGGTGGTGCGAGAGGGCGTCAAGATCCTCTCGGCCCTCGGGAGGCTCTCGGTGGAGAAGGGGCGCGGCATCTTCGTGGCGCATCCCAGGAACGACCTGTGGTCCGACACGTTCTCCCGGTTCCTGCCGACCGACCCGAGCCGCGTCGGTGAACTGTTCGAGTTCCGGCGCTTCACCGAGGCCGAGACCAGCGGGCTCGCGGCCGCGCGGGCCACACCGGTTCAGCTCAGGGCGATCCGCGAGGCGGCGCAGGGGCTGGCGGGGGGGAGAAAAAGCAGAAAACCACAACCATTTCGGCGGGGCCGGGCGGGGGTTCCCCACGAAAACGGGGGAG